>CALXBT010000112.1 GCA_944386585.1 uncultured Clostridia bacterium
ACTGGATTGCGCGTGACGGGGAGGTATATGAAAGCGCTAATCCTTTTGAAACAGAGGATTTGGCAGAGGCTCCGTCCAATTTTATTCTGCGGGCGGCATATTTGCATAATCGTTTTATTGCGCTATGTCCATATGAGAAAGAAAATTTAGAAATGGCGCGCGTTTTAATGTATTATTATTTGATGTACAAGGGATATCCAGTCTTTGCACTGAATTTTAGCAGGCAGGAATACTGTGACGCGATTTCCGTTTATTTAAAGAAAGGGGAGATAGAGCCTTTTTACAGCGGACTTTCCCGTTCTATTTTTAATAAAACAGAAATTTTAATGCAGCTGACGGCGGTGGAATAAGATGAAAAGAATGACAGCACCCGACAGTTTCAAAGCGATTGCTGCTTTCATGGTGATTTTCATTCATGTTACGGCGGCACCGGTAACGACGCTGACATCAGGATGTTCTTACGACTTGCTGCTGTTAGTCAATAGATTCAGCAAGCCGTCGGTACCGATGTTTCTTTTTGTCAGCGGATTGGTTTTGCAGCGCAGTTATCAGAACCGCGCGTTTCGCTACGGAGAATTTTTGCAGCGTCGAGTGCAGAAAGTGCTGATTCCATATGTGATTTGGTGCGCAATATATTATGCATGGTTTATTTTTCATGGAATCTATGAATTTGATAGCGGTTTTTTCGCAGAGAATCTTCTGTCGGGAAAGATGATGTACCATTTGTATTTTGTGGTAGTAATCGTGCAATACTATGTATTGTTTGCCTTTTTTCGATGGATTACGGAAAAATATCCAGCTCATTTTGTACTGCCGGTAGCTGCTTTGCTCAATTTAATTGAGATATGTATCATTTCGGAACAGTATTATGGACGCTGTTTCATAACTTATCTTACAGTATTTTTTATGGGATGTTATATCGCAAAGCATTATGAAAAAGCGATGGAAATGCTGCTGAAACTGAAGTCGATTTTGTTTCTTGCAGCAGGATTTTTTGGATTTGGTATTCTTTATACACTGCAGTTTGCACGGGAAATGAGCTGGGAGCGTGGTATCTTTGATGATGACCGCATTGTCTTTCTTTTGTTTTCGATGTTTGCTTCTTTGCTGATTTACAGTCTTTGCGTGCTGCTTGCAAAAAAGGCAGACGGCGGTTGCAGCTTTTCCGGAAGGCTGGAATATGTGCTTTGCAGTATTGGAAAGGCATCGTTTTATATTTATTTGGCGCACCCGTTTTTGATGCTGATTGCACAGGAGGCTGCGCTGGCATTGGGAGAGACGGGAGTCGTTCGGGAAATGCTTTTGATGCTGGCATTGATTTTTTTCATCTGTATACCGGGCGCGCTTGTTTATGCAAATTTAAAAGAACATCGGCATACCATAAAAGAAAGATAAAAATGAAGGTGCAGAAAATCTGATTGCATCTGACAGGGAGAAAAGGAAGACGGATGGATTTATTGGATATAAAGTTGCTACTTGCTGAAAAATTAGGTGATGATTGTGTGATTGCCGACGCAGAGATGAGTAGTTACTGCTCGTTTCGCTGCGGCGGGAGGGCAGACCTTTTAGTAACAGCAGAAGACATGGATGCTTTGCGCTATATTCTTTATGTAACAGCGGGGGCGGAAGTGATTTTTGGCGGCTTTGCCGGCTGCAAAAACGCTACCTTCTGCAGCAGCGGACATTGCTGCGAAAAAAGAATGTGTGCTTCCTGTGAAAAGGAGAAACAGCACGGTAGGAATAAAGAGAGCTTTGAAAGTCTTTCACCGGAAAAACATGGAATATGCAGTTTATGCGAGAAGAAGAAAGCGAAAGCGATGCCGGAAGTAATGGTGCTTGGAAACGGCTCTAATATTTTGGTGCAAGACGGAGGTTACCGCGGCATTATTATAAAGCTGGGAGACGGATTTACAGAAGTGAGACGCAGCGGCAGATATATTACAGCCGGTGCTGCCGCGTCTCTTTCGACAGTAGCCAAAGAAGCCGCAAGATGCGGGCTTTCTGGTCTTGCTTTTGCAAATGGGATTCCAGCAAGCTGCGGCGGTGCGGTGTTTATGAATGCCGGTGCATACGGCAGTGAGATGAAAGAGGTTGTACAATCAGTGAAAGTGATTTCACGGGACGGATTGCGCGAATACCTTGCGGATAATTCAGAATTGGAATTTTCTTACCGGCACAGTTTGTTTGCGGAAAGTGGTGATATTATTACAGAAGTAACTTTTGCACTGACAGAAGAAGATTCGGCGGTAATTGAGCGGGAGATGCGGCTGCTTTCGGAAAAACGCAGTGCGAAACAGCCTCTTCAGTATCCGAGTGCCGGCAGCTTTTTTAAGCGGCCCGACGGCCATTTTGCGGGCGCTTTGATTGAGGAAGCAGGATTGAAAGGGCTTTCTGTCGGCGGTGCCCAGATTTCACCGCTTCATGCGGGGTTTA
The DNA here is from genome assembly GCA_944386585.1 of uncultured Clostridia bacterium. GTDB lineage: Bacteria > Bacillota > Clostridia > Peptostreptococcales > Anaerovoracaceae > QAKD01. The sequence goes on from CALXBT010000112.1 coordinate 2,434, forward strand.
TTGTGAACACTGGAGGAGCTACAGCAAGCGATGTTACTGCACTTATGTGTCTTGTGCAGAATACGGTGTATGACAGGAGCGGCATTATGCTGATGCCGGAAGTGCAGATTATTGGAGAGGCACTGCCGGATGGGGAGTTGTAAAACGGACGAAGAAGTAGCGCGTAGGGAAAAGGAAAATGGGCAATGAGAACAACTTATGGAAAATACCGTATGACAGAGGATTATCATACGCATACGACTTATTCGCATGGGAAAGGCAGCATTGAAGAAAATGTGAAAGCTGCGCTTGCCTGCGGTCTCCGCACGCTCGGAATTTCCGACCATGGACCAGGTCATTTAACATATGGCATAAAACGCCGGCGGATCCCGGAGATGCGAGCGGAAATCGAAGCGCTTCGCTTACAATATCCTCAGATTGAAATTCTGATGAGCGTGGAAGCCAATATTGTTGCAAAAGGAAATTGGCTGGATATTGCGCCGGAAGAATTTGATGACTATGATTATGTCATTGCCGGTTATCATTACGGCGTACGAAACGGGTACTGCATTAGCAATTACCTGAGCGAGCATTTCGGCGGCGGCAGAAAGCTGATGCTTAAGAATACCGAAATGGCAGTTCAGGCTTTGTATGAAAATAAAATTAAAATTCTTACACATCCGGGAGACAAAGGTCCTTTTGATTTGGACGAGCTGGCAAAAGCGTGTGCCGCACGAGGAACACTGATGGAGATTAGTACCTGGCACCGGCATTTAACACTTGATGAAATCAAAAAAGTCTCAAAATATGATGTTGGCTTTGTTATTTCAAGCGACGCGCATACACCGAATCGCGTCGGCGATGCTGCGGATGGAATTAAAAGAGCGCTTGAGGCTGGACTTGAACCGGAGAGGATTGTGAATATTGCAGAAATAGAGCTGTCATAACGGTAGGGAAGAAAGAACAGCGAAGAAGGCAGGTTGATCTGGCAGTGGAGAAAAAACAAGAAGAGAAAGAGAGGAATTCATGCAGCTGATTATCATTACGGGACTTTCCGGAGCAGGAAAATCACAGGCGATTAATTGTTTGGAGGATTTAGGCTATTACTGTATCGATAATCTGCCGCCGGCACTGATTAAAAATTTTGTCGACCTTGCAGGCAGAGGGAAAACCGCGCTTGAAAAAGCGGCGCTGGTAGTAGATGTACGCGGCGGAGAGTTTTTCAGTGATGCAAAAATCTTTCTGGAGGAATTAAAAAAACAGGATGACGGCTCAAAAATTTTATTTTTGGAAGCTGATCCGAAGGTGCTGATTAGAAGATACAATGAAACGCGGCGTACTCATCCTCTTTCAGACGGAGGTTCGACAGAGGATGGTATCAACAAGGAAATCGCACTGCTTTCAGAAATCAGAAAGATGGCTGATTTTGTGATTGATACTTCTAATATGAAGTCGGCGCGGCTGAAAGAGGAAATTAAAGAAATCCTTGACCACGGTGGCAGCGGAAGCATGTTTACGATCAATATCAAATCGTTTGGCTATAAGTACGGTATTCCTCTTGATGCCGACCTTGTCTTTGATATGAGGTTCATTCCCAATCCGTTTTATGTACCGACGCTGAAGCCGCTTTCAGGCAATAATAAAAAAGTACAGGAATTTGTTATGAAATATGATGAAAGCAGGCAGTTTGCTGAAACAGCGCAAAAATTGATTGAGGATCTGATCCCCTGCTACATCAGAGAAGGAAAGTATCATCTCAATGTTGCTTTCGGTTGTACAGGCGGCCACCACCGCTCTGTCACAATGGCAAATGTCTTTTCTCAGCGATTGAAAGCAGAGGGCAGAAGCATTACTCTGGAACACCGGGATTTGTAAAAAGATGATTATGAAAATAAATGGAAAGGAGAAAATCATATGGAAAAATTGATTATTACGGCAGCCATCTGCGGGATGGGAGGGACAAAGGAGGACAATCCTGCAATTCCATATACCATTGAAGAGTTCGTACGGGAAGCGAAGGCGGCTTATGACGCGGGTGCGGCTGTGATCCATATGCACGCACGGGAGGATGACGGCACAGTATCGGAGAGAAGCAAACGATTCCTGGATTGTATGGATGCGATTACGGCAGTTTGCCCGGGTGTAATCATTGTGCAGCCGGCGACTGGGGCAGCGGTAACGACAGAGCAATTGATTGCTCTGAAATCGCGCAGCGACGCGCCGAAAGATATGCGCCTGCCGGAGGTAATGACACTTCCATCCGGCACCTGTAACTGGGACGGGTATCCATATATCAATACAGATGAGACGATTTTTAATTCAGCGCAGGCGATGAAACGGCTCGGAATCAAGCCGGATTTAGAGCTGTTTGACAAAGGAATGATCGATACAATTAAGAAAGGACTGGCGCTTGGATATTTTGATATGCCGCTTCATTTTGACTTTATTATGGGAGTACAGATTGCGGCAAATGTACGGGATCTTGCGTTTATGGCCGCAAGTTTGCCGCAGCCTGCAAGCTGGACCGCAACCGGAATTGGTCCTGATGCATGGCATATCGCAGCGGCGGCGATTCTGCTCGGAGGCCATGTGCGTGTCGGTTTCGAGGACAGCATGTATCTTTCCGACGGTGTGCTTGCCAAGAGCAACGGAGAGCTAGTGGCAAAAGCAGCAAAGATCGCAGCGCTTTTGGGCCGAGAAATCGCAAGTCCGGCAGAAGCAAGGGCAATGATGGGGCTGTCAGAATAAAGCAGAACTGATAGTACTTTTGAGATGAATGAAAAACGGAAAAAAGAAGTAAAAGACAATCTTCTTTTTCAATATGATGTTAAAAAAATAAACATGAAAACGGAGGAAAAACAATGAGAAAAGTAGTAGCAACAGCAGGAGCTCCTGCTGCAATAGGGCCTTATTCACAGGGAAATATTACAGGAGATTTTTTGTACATATCCGGTCAGCTTCCAATCAATCCGCAAACAGGGGAAATGCCGGCGGGTGTAGAAGCACAGACGAAGCAGTCACTGGAAAATGTAAAAGCAATTGTGGAGGCGGCCGGCGGCACAATGGATCATGTAATTAAAACGACGGTATTTTTAAACGATATGAATGATTTTGGGACGATGAACGGCGTTTATGCATCCTACTTTACAGAAGGCCTTTATCCGTCGCGTTCTGCTGTAGAAGTAGCAAGGCTGCCAAAAGACGCACTGGTAGAGGTAGAAGCAATTGTTTATTTAGGATAGTGAAAGCAGATGCTGAATTTATTGGATGCAGACAAAAAGGAAATAGAGTGTTTTTTTGAAGCAATCGGTGAAAAGAAATTCCGCGCTGCGCAGGTACAATCATGGTTGTATCGTGGAGCAATGAATTTTGAAGAAATGACCGATCTGTCAAAAACGCTTCGCAGAAGACTTGATGAAGAAGTACGGAAAGGAACGATTTCTCTTGGAGGAATAACGCGCCTTGCTGCCCTCAGCTCTTCTGATAAAAGTACCGAAAAGTTTCTTTTTGGTTTGTCTGACGGTAATGCGATTGAGACAGTCCTGATGCGGTATAAGTACGGTAATTCGGTCTGTGTTTCTTCGCAGGCAGGCTGTCGTATGGGATGCGTATTTTGCGCCAGTACTATCGGAGGACTAAAGCGTAATCTGACACCGGGAGAAATCACTGCGCAGGTAACAGCAGTACTGCGTCACATCAAAGATGAAAAGGGCTATTCTTTGTCCTCTAAAGAAGAACGGATAGGACATATTGTTATTATGGGCACCGGAGAGCCGCTTGATAATTTCGATAATGTAAAAAGGTTTATTGAGATTGTGAGTGATCCGCATGGTCTTGCTGTAGGGCTTCGCAATATTACGGTTTCTACCTGTGGTATTGTGCCGATGATCGGACGGTTTGCAGAAGAACTGCCGCAAGTCAATCTTGCCATTTCATTGCATGCGCCGAATAACGCTGTGCGCAGTACACTGATGCCGATTAACCGAAAATATCCGATCGAAGTGTTGATGCCGGCCTGTGAGGATTATGTAAAAAAAACGGGTCGCAGAATTACTTTCGAATATGCGCTTGCTGCGGATAGAAATGATACGGAGCAGCAGGCAGAGGGGCTTATTCGCTTATTAAAAAGATATTTTCGTGAAAAAAACGGAACGGCCGGGCTTTGCCATGTTAATCTTATTCCGCTCAATAAGGTAGAGGAAACCGGACTGGAAGGTTCAGACCGCCGGAAAGCCGAAACTTTCTGCGGTCTTTTGACTGCGGCAGGAGTCCCGGCAACGATCAGGCGGGAGATGGGAGCCGATATTCACGCTGCTTGCGGACAGCTCAGACTCAGTGAAAATAATCCGGATAAGACGAACATTTAAAGGTTGAGTTATCCGTGTTCTTCGTGTATAATGAAGATAAAAGGAGCAGTAGCTCTGTATAATAAGGAGGCAAATTTATGGTGCAATTATTGATTGGGCATAAAGGAAGCGGAAAAACGAAAAGTATGTGCGATATGGCCAATGCAATGGTCGATGATGCGCACGGCAGCATCGTATTTCTCAGCAAGAACGACAGACTGATTTATGATCTTAAGCACAAAATCAGAGTAGTGTGCATGGAGGATTTTAAGCATATAACAAACAGCGATGAGTATATCGGATTTATTTACGGAATTATCAGTTCCGATCACGATCTGGAGTATGTATTTATCGACAGTATTTTAAAGCATGCTGATTTTTCGCCGGCAGATTTACCGGAATTTCTTACAAGACTTAAAAATATTACTGCTCTTTACGGACCGAAGTTTGTGGTTAGCGTGAGCCTTGATAAGGATGAAATGGTCGGTGTTGATTTTTCGGACTGTGAGATTTTGAATTAGTGAAAAACATGCTTTCTATCCGGGAATTAGTTTCGATTTTTGGCGATAGACCGCGCAATACAGTAGAAAAATATAAAGTTTTTTCTGTTTTGATGCCGCTGGTTGAAATAGAAGGAGAGACGCATATCTTATTTGAGGTGCGAGCGAAGCATATGAAAACGCAGCCGGGAGAGGTATGTTTTCCGGGCGGAATGATAGAGAAGGGCGAAACACCGCAGGATTGTGCCGTTCGCGAAACCTGTGAAGAACTTGGCCTCTCAAAGGAAGATATTGAAATTCTCTGCGAACTTGACAGCAGCCGGAACTCAGCAGGATCTGTGATTTATCGTTTCATGGGCAAAATCGCTTATAAAACGCTTGAAAAAATAAACTTATCCCGCGATGAGGTAGATGAAATTTTTTTGGTGCCGCTGCATTTTTTTCTGGAGAATGAACCGCAGATTATGAAAGTTGATATCGGTCCGGTGAAAGATTACCGGGAACTGTACCGCATGCACGGACTTGAAGCGTATGAGTGGGGCAGCACTGAAACAAGCGTGCCGGTATATCGCTATCCACCATATCCGGCATATCCGATCTGGGGATTAACGGGCCGCATGATGCAGAATTTTGTCGAGATTATAAAACAGAGCAAAGAAATTTAATAGAAGAAAGACAACAGGGCAAATATTACCATTGCCCTGTTTTTTTCTGTATTTTTCATGGGTTTACGAAAACAGGAAAGAAAGCTGGCAAATATTGTGCAATGACATTCCATAGATTCGGAGAATATAATTGTTTTATGGAAAGAGAGTAAAAATATACCCGCGTTCATATGAGACAGAGAGGAGAGACAGCAATGAAACATAGACTTGCAAAGCTTACATTATTACTCGGAATCATGATGATACTGGGAGCAACAGGGACTGTATTTGCCGGCACATCTGAAGCTGAGGCAAAAGAGACTGCGGCGCTTTGGCCTGCTTCCTGCGAAGAAGCAGCCCGGATAGGTCTTGAAAAGATTGTAAAGAAAAATTTGGCAGATAATGAATGTGCCAGTCTGATTTTGAAGATTCTTGGAATCGAGCAGGAGGAGGCAGATCAGCCGGAAAAGGATGATGCGGGTGATATGGACAAGCAGGAAGGATGCGAAAAGATGCCAGAAGAAGAAAATCCTGTAGATCAAAACTGTGGAGATAACAATACTGGCGAGGATACAGATGACGAAAAGAATCATGAAGGTAACGACGACACGGAAAGCACCCATGAAAAGGAAGAAAATAAACCGGACTGGATGGACTGGCCGCATTGGATGGGGCGACCAGACTGGACAGACTGGGAGAGCAGACCGGGAAATCAGAATGGAAATGGCAGTCAGGCAGAGGATAGCAGCGATGATTCGGAACTGCAGCCGGGAAAAAATGAAAATGGCCAGACTGATAGCGACACACCGCAGCTTGAAAATGGCAGTGCAAGTGCTTATGCAAAAGCAGTAGTAGCTCTTGTGAATGAGGAAAGAGATGAAGCTGGTCTTTCTTCACTCACGATGAACTCATCGCTCTGCCAGGTAGCTCAGAAAAAAGCAGAGGATATGCGGGACAGAGGGTATTTCTCACATACTTCGCCGACTTATGGCAGTCCTTTTGAGATGATGAAACAGTTTGGCATTAGTTATTCTGCCGCTGGTGAAAACATTGCCAAAGGACAGAAAACCCCGGAGAGCGTTATGACAGCATGGATGAATTCATCAGGGCACAGGGCCAATATTCTTAGCATTTCTTATGATCAGAATGGTGTAGGATACTGTACAGATGCTTCTGGAACGACTTACTGGGTACAGATGTTTATCAAATAAAAATTGCAGCTTGTATCAAATAAAAAACGTCCTGCCGTACTTTGTTTCAGGCAGGGCGTTTTGCTGCGATAGAAAAATCAAAGAATGCGAAGCGGAGTTAAAGCACATATTTTAAAATGCAGACGGCCTGCAAAAGGCTGCCGAAATTGACGAAAATGTGAAAAACAGCATGCATGCTTGGATATTTGCTGCCGATACCGTAAAGAACAGCCCCTATTGTGTATGCAATACCTCCTGCGAGGAGCCACAGAAACCCCTCTTTTCCGAGCGCAAAGTAGGTCGGTTTTAAGGCAAAAATGATGAACCAGCCCATTCCAATGTAGCAAAACATTGCCAGTTTGCGGTACCGGTAGTGATCAATGGCGGTAAAGACTGCTCCGAAGGCGGCAAGAGCCCATTCGGCAGCAAAGATAAGCCACGCGGTTTTCGGATAGAGCGGTCGGATTGCAGTCAGCAGAATTGGTGTATAAGAGCCGGCAATTAAAAGATAAATAGTACAGTGATCGATTACCTGCATGACTTTTTTAGCGTAACCTGGCTTTAGTCCGTGATAAACACTGGAAACAGTATACAGAAGGACCATACAGACTCCGTAGATGCTACCGCTGACAAGTCCCCAGATATTTTTGTGAAGGATGGAAATCAGGACTGCAAGAAGCAGAATGAGGATTCCCGCCGCGCCGCCGACGATATGGGTGATAGTATTGGCGCGCTCGTCTCTTTTTGAGTAATTCGGCAGTCTGCGGTCTGCCAAAGGGGTTCGATTCATTTTTTACAGCTTCCTTTCATTGGGATTAAATTTTTTGTTCCTGTAAACTTAAAAAACGAAAAGAAAAGTTTATTTTATGTTGACAAAAACAAAATTTATTGTTACACTATAAAAAAGTTATTGATTTTTTGTTTAACAGAAAAAATCATAACACAAACAGCAGTATTTTGAAAGTATTTTTTCTCTTATTATATCAAGACAGGAGAAGGATTATGAAGAAGAATTTTACTTTTAGCGCATATTACTTTTACTTTACTAACTTTCGTAGTAAGGGTAATTTGTGATGCAAAATAGCTGTTAAACTTGCTTTCGATGCTACACAGGTTACTCTGTGTAGCATTTTTTTATTACTTATTTATTCTTTGAAACTTGGAGGTTATTCAAAAATGATTGTCGTATTAAAACCGGGCGTACAGCTCGAAAAGAAGAATCAGTTGATAGAGTGGCTGAAAGGCATGGGACTTGGAATTCATATTTCTGACGGGGAGTATCAGACGGTGCTTGGCTTAATTGGAGATACCAGTCAGGTTGATATGGATTTGCTTGAAAGCCTTGCGATTGTCGATTCGGTCAAACGGGTAACAGAACCGTTTAAGTGCTGCAACCGTAAATTTCATCCGGAGGATATGATTGTTGAGGTTGGTGATGTGAAAATTGGAGGCGGGAATTTTTGCATGATAGCGGGACCTTGCTCGGTAGAGACGGAAGAACAGATTGTTGGGGTAGCAAAGGCTGTCAAGGCATCTGGTGCTGATATGCTGCGCGGAGGCGCGTTTAAACCGCGTACATCTCCTTACGATTTTCAGGGCTTGAAGGGAACTGGCATTGAGCTGCTTAAAATTGCGAGAGAGGAAACAGGACTTCCGATTGTAACAGAGATTATGAGCGTTTCTGATCTGCCGCTCTTTGAAGATGTTGATGTTCTTCAGGTGGGTGCCCGCAATATGCAGAATTTTGATTTGCTGCGTGAACTAGGCAGACTCGATAAGCCAATTCTTTTAAAGCGCGGGCTTGCAAATACTTTAAAAGAGCTTTTAATGAGTGCGGAATATATTATGGCAAGTGGAAATGAGCAGGTTATTCTTTGTGAGCGCGGAATTAGAACTTTCAGTGATTATACAAGAAACACGCTCGATCTTGCGGCAATTCCGATGCTTCGTGAGCTGACTCATTTACCGATTATCGTTGATCCGAGCCATGCGACCGGCATCGCAAGACTGGTGCCGCCGATGGCACTTGCTGCAACAGCGGGCGGCGCAGACGGTCTTATTATAGAAGTTCATAACGATCCGATGCATGCGCTGTGCGACGGTGCACAGTCGCTTCGTCCAGAGGAATATGCGGAGCTTTCAAAGAAGATACGCAGTATTCGGGAGGTTATTGCAAAATGATTGTTGGGATCGTAGGACTGGGGCTTATTGGGGGCTCCTTTGCGAAAGCATATCACGAGGACGGTCATACAGTTTTTGCATATGATATTGACCGCTCCGTTTTGGAATTTGCCCAAATCAGCGGTGCCGTCAATGAGGAACTGACAGAGGATAATCTGGCGCGGTGCGATTTGATTCTCATTACGGTCTATCCGCTGGCGGCAGTTGATTATCTGAAAAAAGCGGCCCCTTTTATCGGAAAAAATCCAGTCGTGATCGATTGCTGCGGGACGAAAAGAGTTGTTTGCAGCGCCTGCTTTCCGATTGCAGAAAAATATGGAATTACTTATCTGGGCGGGCATCCGATGGCAGGAACGCAGTATTCTGGTTTTAAATATGCGGATAAAGATTTGTTCCGCGGGGCACCGATGGTTATCGTACCGCCGGATTTTGACAATATCGCGCTGCTCTCCCGTGTAAAAGAGCTTCTGAAACCGGCGGGATTTGGTTCTATTTCAGTAACGACAGCGGAGAAGCACGATGAAATGATTGCTTTTACTTCTCAGATGGCGCATGTAGTATCTAATGCTTATATCAAAAGTCCGACGGCAAGTCTGCATAAAGGTTTTTCCGCAGGAAGCTACAAAGATATGACGCGTGTAGCGTGGCTCAATTCTTCTATGTGGGCGGAGCTATTTTTGGAGAACGGTGATTTTCTAGTGCATGAGCTTGATATGCTAATTGAAAATTTAAGAAAGTATCAAGAGGCAATCTATCATAAAAATCTTTCTGATCTTATAAAACTGCTTGAGGATGGAAAGAGACGCAAGGAGGAGGTGGATGGATAATGCCGTCGATTCACATTACGGCGTCTAGGGAATATGATGTGCTGGTGCAGTGCGGTGTTTTGAAAGAGGCTGGAAAGAGGATTGCAGAAGTAACAGGAATTCATATAGCGGCCATCATTTCGGACGATATTGTATTTCAGCTTTATGGCGAAACGCTAAAAAGATCTCTGGAAGAAGCTGGGTTTCAGACAGTCAGTTATGTATTTCCGCACGGAGAACAGCATAAAAGCCTTGAAACTTATGAAAATATTTTATATTTTTTATCGGAGCATCATTTTACAAGGAGCGATATTCTGATTGCACTGGGAGGAGGAATTACAGGAGATATAACAGGATTTGCCGCTGCGACTTATCAGAGGGGAATTCCGTTTATTCAAATTCCGACAACTTTGCTTGCGGCAGTAGATTCTTCTGTCGGCGGCAAGACGGCAATCAATCTTCGTACCGGAAAGAATCAGGTTGGCAGCTTCTATCAGCCCTCTTTGGTCCTGTGCGATCCGGAAGTGCTGATAACCCTACCGGAGGATGAATATCGCTGCGGATGTGCGGAGGTTATTAAATATGCTGTTTTAGGAAGTGCGGAGTTTTCTAAAGGGCTAAAAGAAACGCCGGTCAGAGAGCAGACAGAGCGTGTAATCGAAGCTTGTGTCACCATGAAACGGGATATTGTTTCGCAAGATGAGTTTGATAGAGGAAAGCGGCAGCTTCTTAATCTAGGCCATACAGTTGGTCATGCAGTAGAGGCTTGCAGCGGTTTTTCCGTGCTGCACGGACAGGCAGTTTCCATAGGTATGGCGGTGATTACGCGCGCAGCAGCAGAAAAGGGAATCTGCACAGAAAAAACTTTGCAGACTGTCTTGGATCTTTTGCATGCTTATGAACTTCCGACTGAAACGGAATACTCGCTCTCCGCACTTTCCGCTGCGGCGATGACAGATAAGAAGCTTTCCGGAAGCATGCTGACGCTTGTGGTGCCGGAAGAGATCGGCTTGTGCCGGCTTGAAACAATACCAAAAGAGGATTTGTCAGACTGGCTGAGGGCAGGAGGAATTGTATGAATGTAACACTAATACCAGGTCCGAGAACCGGCAGAGTAAAGGTTCCTGCCTCAAAATCACAGGCGCACCGTCTGATGATTTTAGCGGCGCTTGGAACGAGTGAGACGAAGATTCTCTGCGAAGGAATTTCACAGGATATCGAAGCAACCATGTCCTGCCTTTCTGCACTTGGTGCAGAGATCAGCGTGTGTGCGGACGAAGGATTCTTAGTTCGGCCGATTAGCGCTTTTGGGAACAGAGCCTATAGCAATGCAGATACAGGTTCTGCCTGCGCATCGGAGGAATTAAGATTGGATATAGATGCGCCGGACAGCTGCCGGATACAGCATCTTTTCTGCGGTGAAAGCGGGTCAACATTGAGGTTTTTGCTGCCGCTTTCCGGTGCATTTATGGCGAATGTCGTATTTCATATGGAAGGGCGGCTGCCGGAGCGGCCGCTTGCACCGCTCGATTCGGAATTGATGAAACACGGCATGACAATTCAGAGAGAGAACGAACTTTTGTACTGCAGCGGTCAGCTTATGCCAGGAGATTTTACGCTTCCCGGTAATATATCGTCGCAGTACATTTCGGGACTTTTAATGGCGCTGCCGCTTCTTTCTTCTGGAAGCCGACTTTTCATAACGGAAAAAATTGAATCAGAAGGTTATTTAACGATAACAGAAGACGCGCTGCGGCTTTCCGGCATTCAGTTTAAAAAGAAAGAAAATTTTTATGAAATTCCCGGCGGTCAGAGAAGTGCGCTTCCTTCCGTTTGCCGTGTAGAAGGCGATTATTCAAGTGCGGCGTTTTTTCTCTGTGCGGGTGCTTTATCAAAAAACGGCGTATGCGTAGAGGGACTGAATCCTCATTCTTCTCAGGGAGACCGCAGAGTAATTGAGGTACTTAAAAGATTCGGCGCAGAAATAAAAGAGGAAGAAGATTTTATTTCGGTAAGGCGAAAAACGCTGAAAGGATGCGTAATCGATGCTTCTCAGGTGCCGGATTTGATTCCGGTGCTCAGCGTTGTAGCGGCGGTGGCCGAAGGAGAAAGCCGCATCATTCATGCGGGGCGGCTTCGTATTAAAGAATCCGACCGTCTTGCAAGTACGGCGGAAATGCTGACGACGCTTGGTGCTGATGTAACAGAAGAAGAAGAAGGTCTTCGCATCTTGGGGAAGCCTTTTTTGCGCGGCGGGGCTTTAGTCGATCCCTATCGCGATCACCGGATTGCAATGGCAGCATCAGTTGCCGCGATGGTCTCCGAAAGACCTGTTGTTATCAAAGACAGCGAATGTGTTAAGAAATCCTATCCCAATTTTTTCCGGGATTTTGAATATTTAGAAGGTCCGGAAGACCGGAAAGGAGAAATGGTATGAGTAGCAGTTATGGACATGACTTTCGTATGACGATTTTTGGCCAGTCGCACAGTCCTGCAGTCGGTGTTACAATAGAAGGCATTCCAGCTGGATCGGTTATTGATTTTGAAGCGTTGCAGCACTTTTTAAACCGCCGGGCACCCGGACAAAATGAATTTTCAACTGGCAGAAAGGAAGCCGATATGCCGGAGTTTCTTTCTGGACTGAAAGGAAACATTACTTGCGGTACACCACTTACGGCGATTATCCGTAATAGAGATACGCGTTCGCAGGATTATATGAATCTGGCGAATCTGCCGCGACCGGGTCATGCGGATTACACGGCGCAGGTGAAGTACGCAGGTATGCAGGATGCAGCCGGTGGAGGTCATTTTTCAGGCCGTTTGACAGCACCGCTTTGCATTGCTGGCGGAATTTGCCTTCAGCTTCTTCAGCAAGAGGGAATTGAAATCATTTCCCGGATTGCTGCAGTCGGCGGTATTGAGGATGAAGGGGAACTTCTTGCAAGTACGGCGGAAAAGACATTTCCAACTGTAAGTGAGGAAAGGGGCAATCTGATGCAAAACAAGATTGCTGCTGCGAAGAAAGAAGGAGATTCCGTAGGCGGCATAGTTGAGTGCAGAATTATGGGCCTTCCTGTCGGGCTTGGCGATCCGATGTTTGATGGTATGGAAAACCGGATTGCGGCTGCGGTCTTTGGAATTCCGGCTGTGAAAGCGATTGAGTTCGGCGCCGGATTTTCGGTTTCTGCGATGCGGGGCAGCCAAAGCAACGATATGTTTTGTATATCAGAAGGAAAAATTCAGACAGAGACGAATCACTGCGGGGGCATTTTAGGCGGTATTACAAACGGAATGCCTCTTACTTTCAAAGCGGCGTTTAAACCGACACCGAGCATTGCCTCCTCGCAGCGTAGCGTTAATTTGAAAACGATGAAACAGGAAACGCTGCAGGTAAGAGGTAGACATGACCCATGCGTTGTGCCAAGAGCGGTGCCGTGTGTCGAGGCTGCCGCCGCAGCTGCAATTTATGATGCGCTTCTTTCGCGCAGAAAGGAAACGAGGTAAGGAACGATGGATTTACAGGATTACAGAAAGAAAATTGATTCGATTGATACGCAGCTTCTTGCGCTTTTTCAGGAGCGGATGGAAGTTGCGGCACAGATTGCAAAGTTTAAAAAGGAAAATAATCTTCCGGTGCTCGATGCGAAAAGAGAGCGTGAGAAGATTCTTTCTATTGCGGAATCTGTACCGGAGAATATCAGAGAATATGCCGTATCGCTTTATTCTCTCATTTTTGAACTGAGCCGAAGCAGCCAAAACAGATTGCTGGGAGAGACAACACTGCTTGCTGCACAGGTAAATGAGGCGATTCAGACAACAGAGCCGCTTTTTCCGGAAAGCGCAATGGTTGCCTGTCAGGGTGTGGAAGGGGCCTATTCGCAGCTTGCCTGCGATAAGCTTTTTAAACTGGCCAATGTGTTTTATTTTTCTACTTTCGAGTCAGTATTTTCTGCGATTGAAAAGGAACTTTGCCGCTACGGCGTGATTCCTCTTGAAAACAGTACTGCCGGCTCCGTAAACGCGGTTTATGATTTGATGATGAAGCATAATTTCCGCATTGTTCGCAGCATCCGTCTCAAGATTGATCATAATCTTTTGGCAAAACCCGGTACAAAGCTTTCTGATATTAAGGAAATTTATTCACATGAACAGGCGATTAGCCAATGCTCAAAATTTCTTGAGAAAATGTCTGGTGTAAAGATCATTCCTTGTGAGAATACAGCAGTCGCCGCGAAATTTGTGGCAGAATCTGACAGAACAGATATCGCAGCGCTTTCTTCGCGGTCTTGTATTAAGCTGTACGGTCTAGAAAATTTAGCGGGAGATGTACAGGACCAGGATAACAATTATACGCGCTTTATCTGTATTTCTAAAAATCTTGAAATCTATCCGGGCGCTGACAGAACCAGCCTGATGATGGTTGTTTCGCACGAGCCAGGCTCGCTTTACAAAGTACTTTCCCGGTTTTATGCACTTGGGATCAATCTCAATAAACTGGAGAGCCGCCCGATGCCAGACCGTGATTTTGAATTTATGTTTTATTTTGATATTGAAACTTCGATTTATTCGCCTCAATTTATTCAGCTGATTGGAGAGCTTCAGACAATGAGTGAAGAATTTTCTTATCTGGGAAGCTACAGCGAGGTGTTATGATGGAAGGCTTTGGGCTGTTAGGAGAAACACTGTCGCACAGCTATTCTCCGGAAATTCATGCTGCACTGGGCGATTATGAGTACCGTCTCTACGAGAAAAGCCCGGAAGAGCTTCGGGATTTTCTGCAAAATGGAATTTGGCAAGGTTTAAATGTAACCATACCATATAAAACGGCAGTAATTCCGTACTGCAGCGAATTGTCAGAAGCAGCGCGCAGCATTGGCAGTGTAAACACTTTGGTGCGCCGTGCAGACGGCAGCCTTTTTGGAGACAATACGGATGCCTACGGATTTTCTGAGATGATTCGTGTAAGCGGAATTTCGGTGTGCGGAAAAAAAGTGCTTGTGCTGGGAAGCGGCGGCGCTTCCCGTACGGCAGTCAGTGTGCTTGCAATGCTTGGCGCTTCTGAGGTGGTTGTTATTTCACGAAACGGCCGTGATAACTATGGGAATTTAGCTCGGCATAAAGATGCACAGATTATTGTGAATACAACGCCGGTCGGAATGTATCCGAAAAACGGAAGCGCGCCAATTGACCTTCGCTTTTTTCCATGCTGCGAAGGGGTGCTTGATATTGTATATAACCCGGCAAGAACAGCGCTGCTTCTTGCGGCGGAGGAGCTTCAGATTCCATATGCGGGAGGCCTTTACATGCTGGTTGCACAAGCAAAACGGAGCAGCGAGCTGTTTACTGGGAAACTAATCTGCGATGAATTCATCGGAAAAATTGAAGCGGGTCTTTCATGTTCTATGCAGAATATTGTATTAATTGGAATGCCGGGCTGCGGTAAAAGTACGGTGGGTACAATGCTGGCTGAATTGCTGAAACGGCCGTTTTTTGATGCTGATGCATTGATTGTGAAAAATGCAGGGATCTCTATTCCGGAGATTTTTGAGCGCTATGGAGAAGAGCGTTTTCGGAATTATGAAACAGAAGTCCTTCAGGAACTGGGCAAAAAGTCTGGTGCGGTGATTGCAACCGGTGGCGGCTGTGTTACGCGAAAGGAAAATTATCCGCTCCTTCATCAGAACAGTCTCATTTTTTGGATACGACGCGAGATAAGCCGTCTTGCCCAGGAAGGCCGTCCGCTTTCACAGAAAAGCAGCCTTGGGGAAATGTATCGGAAAAGAGCGTCATTGTATGCAGAATTTTCCGATTTTGCAGTTGAAAATAATGGAAGTATCCTTGATACTTCCAGTCAGATTCAAAAAATTTTTGAAGATTTTTTTAAAAAAAGTGACAAGTGCTGAAAATAGAAAGGAGAGCGGGCAATGAAAATACTTGTTATAAACGGGCCGAATTTGAACTTGCTTGGTCTGCGTGAACCCGATATTTACGGAAATAGCAGTTATGAGGCGTTGGTTTCGTTTGTACAAAGCGTCTGTGAAAAAGAAGGAATAGAGGTTTCCTTTTATCAATCCAACCATGAAGGAGATATTGTAGACTGCATTCAGAAAGCATATGGTATTTATGACGGAATCATTATCAATCCAGCGGCTTATACACATACCAGTATTGCTATTTTAGATGCGCTTAAAGCAGTTTCTCTGCCTGCTGTGGAGGTACATTTGTCCGATGTTGAAAATCGCGAGGAATTTCGCCGAATTTCCTATGTCAGCGGTGCTTGTATCACGACTTATGCAGGGCTTGGCTTTGAAGGCTACCGGAAAGCAGTTTTTTGTCTGAAACAGTATCTTTTTGAAAACCAGAAGATATAGGAGGATGTTTTAAAAAGAATAAGGACGCAATCTGAAATAAAAAGTACCCTTTGACCCGGCTACGGGAAAAGGGTACTGTCAGACTGAAAATCAATTTCGTTTTTTGGAAGAAAAATTGCAAAATTTAAAGGGCGTCTACAGAAGCAAGCAGCGTGCTGACAAGATCCTCTTTCGGACGGTAGCCGATTGCAGTGCCGGCGGCCTCGCCTTTCTCAAACAGCACGACCATCGGAATGCTCATAACGCTGTATTTCATTGCCAGTGCCGGTTCTTCGTCAACATTAACTTTTCCAACTTTGATTTTTCCATCGTATTCTTCTGCAATTTCGGTGATAACAGGCGACAGCATTTTACATGGTCCGCACCAGGAAGCCCAAAAATCAACGAGTACCGGAATATCCGATTTTAGCACTTCTTCTTCAAAATTAAAAGCTGTAAGGGTAATTTCTTTCATGATAGTAATTCCTTTCTTTGGTTCTTTTCTCTTGTTTCTTTTTTTATAAAAAATTTTTTCTATATAGAGTATTTTTATGTTGTGCGGGGAAATGCTTTATTCTATTGATTTATAATAAAGCATGCAGTGACAGTATCCTTCAAAAGTAGGATCGGCAATCTGTTCTCTGAATTCTTTACACATACATTTATTGTCCTCATTTTTTTCGAGTCGGCAAGGACAGTATCCGCCGGTGCGTTCAAGCCCGTCTTTGACAGTCTTTACAATTTCTCCATCCGGATTCAATGAAATTTTCATGGAATAGGTTCCTTTCTTTCTTTATTAAGGTGATTGCTATATAATATTTTATACCACATAATTTTTATTTTAAAATCAGAACTGTTGTGATAAAATGTACCTAAGAAATGATGGGAGGTCATGATTATGTTAAAAATAGCACTTTGCCAGATGTTATGTTCAAGAAAGAAAACGATGGAGGAAAATAAAGCTGAAAACTGGTCGATTGCAGAGGGACTTGTTGCAGAGGCCGCTGAATCTGGCGCACAGATGATTGTGCTTCCAGAAATTTGGAATTGTCCGTATACAAACAAATGCTTTGAGCCGTATTCGGAGCCGGAGGACGGAAAAACAGTAAAGCTGATGAGCAGTTGGGCGAAGAAGCATGGTATTTATCTGATCGGAGGTTCTATTCCGGAAAAGAGAGAGAGCGGAAAGGTTTATAATACTTGCTATGTTTTCGATAGAGAAGGAAAGATTATTGCAAAGCACAGCAAAGCACATCTTTTTGATATCAATGTGCCTGGCAAGATTAAGTTCATGGAATCGGAAGTACTGACACCGGGGGACAGCAGTACTGTATTTGAAACAGAATACGGTATGATGGGGGTTG
>CALXBT010000113.1 GCA_944386585.1 uncultured Clostridia bacterium
ACCGAATCCTGCAAAAGGCTGCAAGCAAAAGCTTCTGTACTATGTTTCGACAATTGTTAGAATTCCAGATTTACTCTTACTTCATCAAGCGCAACCGCATCTTTAATCAATCCCTGTGAAAGCATCCAGTCAATATTCTCCTGCCAGCATTCATCGGACTGTGAAAGAAATTCCGCATCTGCTGTCTCCATCATCGGCAGCAGCGTCTCCATGCTTTTTCTCTCTACTGTTTCCGATAACGGAAAGTTTTCTTCATTCTGATTGTCAAGCAGAATCCGAAGCGCTTCCTCCGGATTAGCCTTCATATCGGCAAATCCCTTTGCTGATGCGCGCAGGAATTTTGTCAGTGTATCACTGTCATTTTCAATCGCATCATCGCTTGCCAGAAAAATCCCTTCATAGTAAGTCGGTACGCCGTAATCGTCAAGGTCAAACCAATTAACCGCAAAGCCTTCTTCTTCCATCTGCGGTACTTCATGATTTACAAGACAGCCAATCGTAGCATCAACATTTCCCGTTGTCATAGCGCTCATGAGATCAAATCCTACATCAATCATTGTTACATCGCTGTAATCAGCATCAACATATTCCATAATACTGCGGATAAGCGCCTCTGAAAGCTCTGTTCCGGCATAACCGATTGTTTTTCCGACTAAGTCCTCCGGTTTTGTAATGTTCTCTTCTTTCAAAGACAGCACGATATTCAAAGGTCCCTGCACGACAGCTCCGATAGACTTTACAGGAACATTCTGTTCTGCCCGTGCCTGAATCACATCCTGCTGATAATACAGCCCGATATCAGCCTGCCCTGCCGCCACCATCGAAATCGCATCGTTGGCATTGGACGGAAAACGAATATTTACCGAAAGCCCTTCTTCCTCGTAATATCCCTTTTCTATCGCAACATAGAGAAACGAGTGCAGTGCGTTCGGATACCAGTCCAGCACTACATCAACTTCCTTTAAATCTCCTCCGTCCGCATTCTCCATGCGGCATCCTGCCAGTACCGAAATCAGCACCATGACAACCAGCAGCAATGCTGCAATCTTTTTTCTTTGTTTCATCATATCATTTTACCTCTACTTTCTTTGATTCAAGCGCACATCACACTAAGATTCACCACGCCATTTTACAACTTTATTTTCCACAATTCCGACAAGCGCCACAATCAGCATCGCTGCGGCTGAAAGCAGCACGATCGGTGCAAAAACACCTGCACCATCCAGCTGCGTCATCATTCGGCGTGAAAAATATCCAAGTCCGCTTTGAGAACCAAGCCATTCACCAATCGCCGCACCGATAATACTCATCGGAATCGCCATTTTTACCGCCGAGAAAAAATACGGCAGCGCGCATGGAATTTTAATCTTCACAAAAATATCCCATCGGGTAGCACCGTAAGTTTGAAGTAGTTCTCCCATTTCCACCTTAGCCGCTCGAAAGCCGTCGTACACGGTAATGGTAATCGGAAAAAAAGTAATCAATATAGTTACCAATACCTTGCTCCAAATCGTATATCCAAACCACAGTACGAAAAGCGGCGCAATCGCTGTTGTTGGAATCGTTTGCGATGCCACAACCACAGGATACAGGCATTTTTGCAGGAGCGGACTGAAATCCATCGCTGTTGCCAAAAAAAGCCCCAGTCCGATAGAAATCAAAAGGCCGATTCCCGTTACTGTCATCGTCGCTGGTAAATGCACTGTAAAAAGCGGCTCCCGCAGCTCCCAGAGTTTTTGAAGAATCTGAGTCGGCGTCGGCAGAATATAAGCAGCATTTATCTTCATCGCACCAAGCTGCCATAAAATGAGAAGCAAAAACAGAAAGAGCAGCGCCGGCAGATTACCCCGATTTGCCTGTTTTCTCATGACATCACCTGCTTTCTCAGCATGTCGATGAGCTTTTCCCGAAGCATCACCATTTCTGGACGCGTCAGACATTCCCGCGTGCGCGGATGTTCTGCCGGAACCTTAATTTCGCTCAACGTGCGGCTTGGAGTACTCGTTACTGCCAGCACGCTGTCCGAAAGAAAAATCGCTTCTTCCACATCATGCGTAATAAATAAAATCGTTTTTTTATGTTTTTGATGCTGCATGAGCAGCCATTCCTGCATCGAAATGCGCGTTAGAAAATCGAGTGCGGAAAACGGTTCATCCAGCAGCAAAAGCTCGCTTCCTGTCAGCATTGTACGAGCAAACGCTGCTCTCTGACGCATACCTCCCGAAAGTTCTTCGGGCCGTTTTTCTTCACAACCAAAAAGGCCTACATCCGCAAGTGCACTTCTTACCATCTCCCGCCGTTCGGCTTTTGAAAATCCACCTTTAATTTCAAGCGGCAGCGCCAGATTTTCTCCTACTGTCCGCCACGGAAACAGCATATCTTTTTGCGGCATATACCCGCAGTAATTTTTCTGCCCTGCAATTGTTCTGCCGCCTACTTGAATCTCGCCCACTTTCGGCGTCAGAAGCCCGTTGATCAATCGAAAAATGGTACTTTTTTTTCTTTTGCTCACCCCGATAATGGCATGAAAGGCACCCGGCTTCACTGAAAAACTGAGCTCGTCAATAATATTATAATCTTCCGAATCATAC
Source organism: uncultured Clostridia bacterium (assembly GCA_944386585.1). Classification (GTDB taxonomy): domain Bacteria; phylum Bacillota; class Clostridia; order Peptostreptococcales; family Anaerovoracaceae; genus QAKD01. The sequence goes on from CALXBT010000113.1 coordinate 2,592, forward strand.
TGATAGGAAACTCTTTCAAACTGAAGCAGACTCATTGGCGCAGCTCCCATGACATATCCCAAAATCCCAGCTCATAGCGGCTGCAATTCACAAAGATATCCGTCAGATGAGAGAGCTGCTCCTCATCTGCGTTTTCCGCCAGCAAGTCCATCAGCCCAATCAGCGCTTCATTTACCTCGCTGTATTCTTTGGAAGCATAACTTTTGATCCATTCACCGTAAAAAGGATGCTCCGCTGCACCTGGAATCCGGCTTAAAGACTGTCCAATCTCAGCATAGCTCCACGAACATGCAAGAATTGATGCTACAATTTCCATCGGTCCTCCTGCATTTGCTACTGCCAGCATGTAATTCGTATAAGAAAGATTGTCAAGCGATGGTTTTACAGCAAAGACCTGTTCTTCGGTAATCCCGAGTTTTTTCATATACGCGCGGTGAATTTTCATCTCGCCATCCAAAATTTCATCCACATTTTTCGCAAAAGTACGCATCAGTTCCGGATCCCGCGCCTTCACGACTCCCAGTGCAAAGACCTTTGCATAATCAAACAAATATAAATAATCCTGTAGCATAAAAAAACGAAACTTTTCTACCGGCAAGCTGCCGTCTCCGATTCCCGTTACAAACGGATGATTAAGGCACCGCTCCCAGACAGGCTTCGCCGCCTCGTACAGATGTTCTGTAGTTTTCATCATAAATATTTCCTCCTACTCTTCCTTTTTATAGAATTCTGCATCAGAGTCCGATTCGATCGAAGCCGAAAATAAAAGCAGAGCAATCCCAATGCGGAATGCTCTGCTGTACTTTTTATCAAGTTCAGTTTCTCGGTCTGCATCCCTACGTTGGCATGATCCAAATCAGGTGAGGTCGAGGGAATCACCCTCCTCTCAGCCCTCTTATGCGAGGACTCCCTTGCAGATAAAATTATATGCTGTTTTAAGAAAAAATGCAATCTTTTTTTATTCAAACAGTGGTGTTGAAAAGTAACGCTCTGCAGTATCAGGAAGTACCGTTACAACAGTCTTTCCCTTTCCCAATACGCGCGCCAGCCGAATCGCAGAAGCAACATTCGTGCCGCTGCTGATTCCGCACGCGATTCCTTCCTTGTATCCAAGCTCCTTTGCCGTACTGATAGCTTCTTCATCCGTAATAATACAGATATCATCGTAAATGCTCTGGTTGAGAATCGGAGGAATGATTCCGTCGCCGATTCCCATCTGAAGATGCGTTCCGATTGAACCTCCCGAAAGCGTCGCCGCATGCTCCGGTTCTGCTGCCCAGATCACGATATGCGGATTTTCTGCTTTCAGCGCCTCTCCAATTCCGGTAATCGTACCGCCTGTTCCTACACCAGAACAGAAACCATGTATTGGCTTTCCGACCTGCTCTAAAATCTCGGCTCCTGTGCAGTTTCGCTGTACTTCGCTGTTCGCCGGATTTTCAAACTGTTGCGGAACAAAAACATTCGGATCCTCCTCCCTCATCTTGAGTGCGGTCGCAAGACATTCTTCAATGCACTGCCCGATGTTTCCTGCATCATGAATGAGAATTACCTCTGCTCCATAGTGCCGCATGAGCTTGCGCCGTTCCTCACTGACTGAATCCGGCATGATAATCCGCGTCCGATAGCCGCGCACTGCTCCCACCAGTGCAAGACCAATACCTTGGTTTCCGCTGGTCGGCTCCACAATAACCGTATCCTTTCCAATCAAACCGCGCCGCTCCGCATCAATAATCATATTGTATGCGGTCCGCGTTTTAATAGAGCCTCCGACATTTAGGCCCTCAAATTTTACGAGAATTTCTGCACCCGCAGGATCACCCATATGCTGCAGCTTAATAATCGGAGTATTTCCCATTGCTTCTAAAATATTATGATATATCATATAACCCGCCCTCTTTGCCGTACACACTACAGAATGTACGACTGATTTCTTTCAAAATTCTGATTTATTATTTAAATATATTCCCTTTTCCAGCATAGATAAGCAAAATTTGCAGGAAAATTCTTATTTTCTGCCTTTTCGGTCTATAAAAGCAATGTTATAATAGAGATGAATTTTTTAACATCAATATATAGGCAGGTCAAAAAATTTCTTTAAACCTGCGACCGAATAAAAAAGGAGAATGATATTATGTCTGTTACAATTGTTTATGCGCATCCATGGAACGAAAGTTTTAATCATGCTGTACTTACACGAACGATTTCTTTGCTGGAAGAAAAAGGTGAAAACATTACTCTAATTGATCTTTATAAGGACGGTTTTGACCCGGTCATGTCAGAACAGGACCTAGCTCTTTACAGCAAGGGAAAAAGTACGGACAAACTTGTTGAGCGGTATAATCAAATTTTAGACCAGACTTCCAAAATCATCTTCATTTTCCCAATCTGGTGGTATGATATGCCGGCTATTCTTCGCGGTTTCTTTGATAAAGTAATGCTGAAAAATTCAGCCTATACCAGCGATAATGAAGGGCTTCATGGCCTTAGAAAAATAAATGAAACCTTGATTCTGACAACTTCCAGCACTAGTACCGACAATCTTGTCAATTTGTTTGGAGACCCTGTAAACGGCACGATTATCAACGGAACTTTCCGCGCTGTCGGTTTTTATCATGCTAAGTGGAGCAATCTCGGCGGTGCTGATAAAATCACCGATGCAGAAAGAAAAGAATATCTGGACGGACTTTCGCAATATTTTGTTTAGAAATAAAATGCTCATTTAAAAAAAGCTATATCAAAAAAGACCAAACAGCAAAAATCAGCTCTTTGGTCTTTTTGAACGCTCCGTTTCTTGAAAAACAACCGTTTTCTTATGATTTTTCGGAGTTTTCCTTTTTTGCAGCCCCAGACGGAAAAAGTATCGTTACTGTCGTTCCGCTGCCCACATTGCTTTCCAGCACAATTTCTGCGTTGTGGTACAGCGCTCCGTGTTTTACAATGGAAAGACCAAGCCCCGTGCCGCCTTCTTCTCTGGTACGGCTTTTATCCACGCGATAAAACCGCTCAAAGACTCTTTTCTGGTCGCCGACCGGAATCCCAATTCCGCTGTCGCTGACTGCAATTTTTACTGTTTCTCCAAATTCTTCAATATGAATATCGACAGTTCCGTTTTCTTTGTTGTATTTAATAGCATTGTCACAGAGATTATAAATCATCTCGTCTAAGATCCTGCGTGCACCGTATATATAAGCATGCGCCGCACCGGTCAGGCTGATCGTTATACCGCGCTTTTCCGCTGCCGGTTTGAGGCTTGCAGCCGTACTTGCTGCAAGTTCACATAAATCAACTGTCTCCCACTCAAAAGTTGTCTGTCCCTCATCCAATTCGGAAATTTTAATAATGTCAGAAACCAATGAAATCATCCGCTGTGCTTCTTCATAAATCGACTGTGAAAAATCTTTTACGGTCTCCTCCGGCAGGCAGCCGTCTTTCATCAGCTCCGCAAAACCCGAAATTGAAGTGAGCGGCGTTTTCAGCTCGTGAGAAACATTAGCCGTAAATTCTCTCCGCAGCGCTTCTCGCTTTATATCTTCCGTTACATCAAGAATCATTGCCACCGCCCCGATTACTTTTTCTTCTTCAAAAACCGGATTGACTATCAGACTGTAACTGCGGCCGTTCTGTTCCATGATGCTTTCTGCCCGTTTCCCCAAAAGTGCTTCTTCTATCACAGAGCGAAATACTCTTGAACGATTGAGTGCAAGCACGCTGCCTGTTACTTCCGCCTCCGTTCCCAGAAGCGTAAGAGCCGCTGCATTATACGATAAAAGATTCATCTGACGGTCAATCACAAGCACGCCTTCACTCATATTTTCTGTAATCAGTCTAAATTCTTTCTGTTTCTGATAGGCTTCGTTTAGCTGTCTTGTAATTGTCGCTTTCTGCTGTGCAATCCGGCGCAAAAGAGGGGTCAGTTCCTCATAAGTATCATTGTTTGCCGGCTCATCAAGATCAAGCTCGTTGATCGGACTGATAATGCTTTTTGACACCCGCAGCGACAGCAGAAGCGATACAATCAGTGCCAATCCCAGCACCACAATGAAAGGCCGCAGAATATCCATCAAAATACTGACGGCTGTATACTGCGTCGTAGATACACGCAGTATATTTCCGTCTTCCATGCGGACTGCATAATATACCGTCTTTTCCGTCAGCGTATCAGAATAGCGGCTGCTGCTGCCTGTTCCAGTCTCCAGCGCTTCTCTTACTTCCTCCCTGTCTGTATGATTATCAAGTTCTTCTTTCTCTACTTCGGTATCAGCCAGCACCGTACCATCACTGGCAATCAGCGTTGCGCGTGTCTCCGTACCCGGAAATTCTTCAAAAAAGCCTATTCCTTCATTACGGACTGCATGGACAATATAATTTGCCTCACTTTGAAGCTCCTTTTGTATCTGATTCTCAAAGGAGCCAAACAACACCCATAGAATCAGCGCTGCGCTCGCCAGCAGGGTAACGACTGCTGTTAAAAAAGTTGAGCGAAATATTTTCTCATTCATTCACCTACATTCCCTCCGATCTTGTAGCCGATATTCTTTACGGTTTTAATCAGTATTCCCGCCGTTCCAAGTTTAGTGCGCAGTCTTCTGATATGTACATCCAGTGTTCTCGACTCGTCGTAAAATTCACCCCAAACTCTGTTTAAAAGCTCGTTTCTGCTCACAACATTCCCCTCCGCCGCAAGCAGCACTAAAAGCAGGCTGTATTCTTTATATGACAGCGCCACATCTTCTCCGTCAACCTGAATAATATGTTTTTCCGGATTTACATAAAGTCCGTCGATATAATAGGTTGTTTCTTTCTTTTTTTCTCTTCCGGCACGGCGAAGCAATGCTTTTACACGAGAAATCAATTCCGTCATGCCAAACGGCTTAGCAATGTAGTCATCAGCACCCATATCAAGGCCCGTTACCTTATCGTATTCACTTTCCTTTGCCGTTACCATGATGATTGGCAAATCCTTTGTTGCATGATCGGCTCTTAATTTTGTCAGAATTGAAAGCCCATCCTCCTCAGGCAGCATGATATCCAGCATTACAAGTTCCGGAGTCTTTTCCGAAACCGCATGCCAAAATTCACTGGGACGGGAAAAGCCCGCAGTTTCATACCCTTCCTTAGACAGTGCATAGCTGACAAGCTTTCTGATATTGTCATCATCCTCCACCAAGTAAATCATTTTGTATCACCTGCCTTAACTTCCGTTAAACTTTTTATACTACAGTTATATCATGAAAATGTATTTGCTTCAATGAAAAAACCGGGCACAGCCTTAAAATCCGTCGCCTTCTGATACATGCTCGCCTGTGATGGAATAGATTACCCATTCCGCAATATTCTCCGCATGATCACCAATCCTTTCAAAATATTTCGCAATCATCAGCATATCGATCAATGCTTCCGCATCGTCGTCATTCTGCTCAGCTCTCACACCATCGATCAGCTCTCTCTTTACTTTAAGGAACAAAGCGTCAACATTGTCATCGTATTCAATCACCCTGCGTGCCAGTTCAATATCTTTCTTTACAAAGGAATCTACACTGTCTGTCACCATTTTAATCGTCGCTTTCGCCATGTCCGCAAGATGAAGGCTGCTGCCGATTCTGTTTCCCCGTATAAAAACAGTAATTTCCGCAATATCAGCTGCCTGATCGCCAATACGCTCCATATCCGAAATAATTTTGAGTGCCGAAGAAATCATACGCAAGTCTCTTGCAACCGGCTGCTGCTGCAGAAGCAAACGCATGCACAGATTTTCAATATCACGCTCTTTCTGATCTATCTGACGATCTATCGCAAATACCTCTGCCTCATTTCCAGCTCCATCTTCTTCGCTGCTCAGCAGGCAGCACGAAGCTCCTCCGATTGCTTCTTCACACAGCGCACCCATTGTAATCAGCTCGGTATTCAGCTGCGCAAGCTGTTCATCAAAACGGTTTCTCATCATCCGAACCTCCCTGTAATATAATCTTCCGTCCTCTTGTCTGAAGGCGTCGAGAACATCCTTTGTGTATCGTCGAATTCAACAACCTCTCCCAGCAGGAAAAATGCTGTCTTATCGGCAATACGCACTGCCTGCTGCATATTATGTGTTACCATAATAATCGTATAATTTTCCTTCAGCTCAATCGCTAAATCCTCTATTTTAGAGGTAGAGATGGGGTCAAGCGCCGAAGTCGGCTCATCCATTAAAAGCACTTCCGGCTCTACGGCAAGCGCTCTTGCAATACAAAGACGCTGCTGCTGCCCTCCGCTCATACTGAGCGCACTCTTTTTCAGTCTATCCTTGCACTCTTCCCAGATCGCGGCCTGCCGAAGTGAACGCTCTACAATCTCATCCAGTTTTACTTTTGACTTGATTCCGTGAATTCTCGGACCGTATGCAATGTTATCATAAATGCTCATCGGAAACGGATTTGGCTTTTGAAACACCATGCCAACGCGTCTTCGCAGAATATTTACATCAATATCTTTATAAATATCTATCCCATCAAGCGCTACAAGTCCTTCGATCCTGCATCCTTCAATCAAATCATTCATGCGGTTCAGCGTTTTAAGGAAAGTCGATTTTCCGCAGCCCGACGGACCAATCAGCGCTGTAATCTGCTTTTCAGGAATCGCAAGATTGATTTCTTTCAGTGCATGGTTTGTATCATACCAGAGATTCAAGGCCTCTGCTCTTATAATATCCGTCATCACTTATTCCTTTCCTTGTTCAATACTTTGCCTGCAATTTTAGCTAGAATATTTACGGTTAGTGTTACTGCCAGCAAAATAACTGCAATAGCAAAAGCGGTATCAAATTCTCCTCGCTCTTTTGCATACATATAAAGCGCCACTGTCAGTGTCGAACCTGCGCTGCCCGGCGCCGCAGCTTCGGTAATCCCGATAATCTCATTGGCCATTCCAGCCGTAAAAAGAAGCGCCGCGCTTTCTCCTACGATTCTTCCGACCGCAAGAATACATCCTGTTACGATTCCATCGACAGACGACGGCAGCACGACCGTGCGTATCATATACCACTTACCGGCACCAAGCGCCAGCGAGCCTTCCCGATAACT
>CALXBT010000114.1 GCA_944386585.1 uncultured Clostridia bacterium
CGTTTTTTCTTCTAATTCGGTTTTTTTGCCCCGTCATCATAATAAAATCAATCTCCCGCTCCTCGATATTTACTTGCCCGACTTTAACTGTTACCTGCTCACCCAATGCATAAATGCGGCCATTTTGACGGCCGATTACTCTGTATCTTTCAGGTTCATAATCATAAAAATCATCCGTCATCGCTTCCAGCCGCACCATTCCTTCAATAGTATTTGCAAGCTGCACAAAAATTCCATAGCTTGTGACGCCGCTGATGATACCGCTGAAAATTTCTCCGATATGATAGGAAAGATACTCAGCCTTTTTAAGCTTTTCTACATCGCGCTCCAGTTCCACCGCCCGCCGCTCACTTACAGAAGACTGCACAGCTGCTGCACTTACTTTTTCACTTAATTTTTTTAGGCGTTCGGCACTTGGAAATTGCTGAAGAACCTCTTTTATAATCCTGTGAATTATCAAATCAGGATACCTCCGGATCGGAGAAGTAAAATGGCAGTAAAACTGTAAGGACAGCCCGAAATGTCCGAGACAGTCCGTATCATATGCCGCCTTTTTCATCGCTCTCAGCATTACTGTACTTACTACATTTTCATAGGTCTTACCCTTGACCTCCTCCAAAATACCGGAAAGTGCCTTCGGATGGATGCTGTCGGAATTGCCGCGCAGACTGATGCCAAAGCCCCGCAAAAAACTTTTTAACTCTTCTATCTTAGCAATGTCCGGCTTTTCATGAATGCGGTAAACAAACGGTACCTGTAAAAAAGAAAAATGCTTTGCAACTGTCTCATTTGCTGTCAGCATAAATTCTTCAATCAGACGATTTGCCGTTCTTCTCTCTGCAATTTCAACGCTAATCGGAATTCCCTCCTGACTAAGCGTAATACTTGCTTCATCAAAATCAAAATCAAGGCTGCCGCGCCTGCGCCGCTTTTTACTCAGAATTGCAGCAAGCTTTGCCATATTCATAATATCCTCATAAAGATACGCATACTTTTCTGCAAGCGGATTCGATTTTCCTTCAATAAAATCAGAAACATCATCATATACCATTCGTGCGGCAGAGCAGATTACACTCTCATAAATCTCATAATTAACCACTTCTCCGTTTTCTGAGATTTCCATTTCAACCGAAAGCGTCAGGCGATCCTCCTGCGGACGCAGACTACAAAGATTATTCGAAAGCTGCTCCGGAAGCATCGGTACTACCTGATCAATCAGGTAGATACTCGTTCCTCGCTGAAAAGCCTCCTTATCAAGCGGACTGTCTTCCGTCACATAGCTGCTGACATCTGCAATATGAACGCCTAAAAGATAATTTCCGTTTTCTAAAATTTCAACTGAAACAGCATCATCAAAGTCTTTTGAATCGGCACCGTCAATGGTGATAATCTTTTTGCCGCGCAGATCACGCCGCTCCTTTTCCTGAACAACGCCTCTCATTGCAATCTCCTCTGCCTGCCGGCGTACGGATGCCGGAAAATCCTTTCTATATCCATACGCACGAATCAGCGTTTTAATATCAGCTCCTGCTTCATTCCTGCGTGCAATGATTTCCGTAATTCTGCCTTCTGCGTTTTTCTCCCGCGTCGGATATACTGTAATTTCACAGACCACGCTATCTCCGTTCCTTGCACCGCCGAAATTCTTCCCTGCAATAAAAATATCACTGCATTTTTTCGGCCCCTTTACAGATACAAATCCAAAATGACCTCTTTCGCAGAAAACACCGGCAGCCTCTGTCATACTATGGACAATTACTCTTCTGATCTGTGCCTCCGGACGCGTACCACGCCAAAAATACTGCGGAAGAATAACGGCTTCTACCGTATCTCCGTCCATCGCACCGTTTGTATCAGAAGCCGCCACATAGATATCTCTCTCATCTCCGTCCGCAAAATACTGCTCCGACTGCTCCGCCATTTCAATAAATCCAAACCCTTTTTTAAATTTATGGAAAACTCCTCTCACTGTGATTCCCGCTTTATCTCTGCTTCTTTCCGCACTTTTTCCATACTTTCTTCGTCTGCTTCCGTGTTTCTCTTCCTTCCCAGTTTTTCCGTGCTTGTTTTTTGTCCTTCTGATTCCCTGCCGTGCCTTCTCTGTCATTTCTTTTTTTCTGTCTGCCATCCGTTTCTTCTTTCTCGTTTTTGATTTCCTGTGCTTTACTTCTGTATTCGATGTATGCAGCAAGAATTCCCTTTCAAAGAGCTGCTGCTTACTCGGCTTTGCTCATTGTACCATTTTTCCCATATTGTCTCAAGAGCTTTCATTTTCTAGCTACCAGACCTTTTCTTTCTTTCGTTTCTTATCCTTTACACCTTTCTCTGCAGCCCCATACATTTTCTGCATCTCATAGTGAATGCATTTTCCTCCAATGCAAAAGAGCAGCCATCCGCCGCCCCTTTGCCGTATCCGCTTTTATTGATCTTAACGCATATCGTTTGTTAATGCTCCATCCGAAGTCTTATGCTGATTATCTACGCCAGTTGAACCAATGCTGCCATTACCGTTTG
>CALXBT010000115.1 GCA_944386585.1 uncultured Clostridia bacterium
GAGAGCTTGGCAACCAGATCAGTCTATCTGTAAAAAAGCGTCTCCTTGCTTCGTCTGACAGCGAAACAAGGAGACGTATCTTACCATTTCTATAAAATTTACAGATTTACTGAGATGCAAAATGCAAAAACAGCTCATTCAGTCTACCGCACTTGACGCTCGCATCGCCAAAATCGTCTGTTCAATCAACTTTTCAAGCTCCCAGCCCAGCATTTCCGCTCCCTGCCGGATTACATCACGTGAACAGCCGGCAGCAAATTTTTTATCCTTAAACTTTTTTTTGACAGAACTAACTTCAAGATCATCCACACTCTTAGAAGGTCTCATCACAGCAACCGCACCAATGAGACCAGTAAGCTCATCGGCAGCAAACAAAACCTTTTCCATTTCATGCTCTGGTTCAATATCGACACAAAGACCATATCCGTGACTTGCCGTTGCACGAATCAGTCTTTCATCCAGATTATGCTCCCGCATGATTTCCTGCGATTTTATGCAGTGTTCATCAGGATACAGCTCAAAATCAAGATCATGCAGAATGCCTACCGTTTCCCAGAAATCCGCTTCATCACCATAGCCCAGCTGTTCCGCATACCAGCGCATTACATCGCCCACAATACGGCCATGCTTAAGATGAAATTCTCCTTTATTATATTCATTCAATAAATCCCATGCTTCTTTAGGTGTGATGTTTCTCATATTCCCGCCTCCTTTGCAAGCAGCGCTGCTTTATCCGTCCTTTCCCACGGCACATCAATATCCGTTCTGCCAAAATGCCCGTAAGCTGCTATCTGCCGGTAAATCGGCCTCCGCAAATCAAGATCGCGAATAATCGCTGCGGGCCTAAGGTCGAAGTTCTTTTCAATCAAAGCGACAAGCTTTTCTTCGCTGAGTTTTCCTGTACCGTAAGTATCGACCATAATCGAAACCGGCTGCGCTACGCCAATTGCGTATGCAAGCTGAATTTCACATTTTTCCGCTAGTCCGGAAGCAACAACATTCTTTGCTACATATCTTGCCGCATAGGTTGCCGAGCGGTCTACTTTTGTCGGGTCTTTGCCGGAAAAAGCGCCGCCGCCGTGCCGCGCATACCCGCCGTATGTATCAACAATGATTTTGCGGCCTGTCAGCCCCGAATCACCATGCGGTCCCCCGATTACAAAGCGTCCAGTCGGATTTACAAAATACCTCGTTTCTTCATCCAGCAGCTGCGCTGGAATAATCGGACGAATGACATACTGCAGCATATCTTCTTTAATCTGCTCTATCGATACATCAGGATCATGCTGTGTTGAAATGAGAACTGTATCGACTCTCTTTACCTGGTTTCCGTCGTACTCTACGGTTACCTGCGTTTTTCCGTCCGGACGAAGATACGCAAGCGTACCGTCTTTTCTTATCTCCGCAAGCCGTTTTGCCAGCCGATGCGCCAGTGAAATAGGCATCGGCATCAGCTCCGGCGTTTCATTACAGGCAAATCCAAACATAATGCCTTGGTCTCCCGCACCGATCATTTCGATTCTGTCATTAAGCGTCCCTTCTTTATATTCCAAAGCCTTATCAACACCCATCGCAATATCTCCAGACTGCTCGTCAAGAGAAGTCATGATCGCACATGCATTGCCGTCAAAGCCATATTCACTTCTGTCATACCCGATTTCTAAAATAACTTTTCTCGCAATTCCGGCAATATCGATATTTGCATTTGTGCTGATTTCTCCCATAATCATCGCATAACCTGTATTTGTTGTTGTCTCAGCGGCAACTCTGCCATTCGGATCCTGCTCCAAAATGGCATCCAGAATCGCATCCGAAATCTGGTCGCAGATTTTATCCGGATGCCCTTCTGTTACCGATTCCGATGTAAAAAGCTTCTTCATCATTCTATCTCTCCTTTTTCCAATCAACCGCGTTTTTTATTTCATCCGAATCATCCACACGGTAAAACAACAAACCCTCGTCAAAGGCAAACCGCTTTAAGACGAGGGGGGTTTTCAAAGTTATCTTTCCTCATCTTTCAGAATATACATTCTGTAGGAATTAGCACCGTTGGTTTTTATAATCTTCATAAAATCCTCGGTTGCCGGACGTCATAGGGCCTATTCCCTCGGTCTCTCTTGATAAGGTCTTTTTTATTTTATCATATCTATATATTATATACCCGCTCTGTTTTTTGTCAACGCTGTTTCACGCATTTCAACAGCTTTTTTAAGCTCTCTCAGGAATATCTTTGAAGATACTTGTAATTTTCTCCTTTTCGGGTATACTCTAATTATGAAAAACCGGAGGTAATCACTTGACCGATAAAAAATTTACTGTTATCAGAGGCGGAATCGACCTGCCGCCTGAAATAGATAAACGAAGCTTCTGCACCGCATATGCTACCGATACGCGTCTCATGGGTGTGCTGGGAGTCTGTATTCACTGGGAAATTGAAAAAAACGAGATTGCTGATGATTTTTATCAATTTTTTTATCTCGACGCAGAAGAATATGCCATTGAAAATTATCGCAGCGTACGCGGAAACAATCCAGAAGAAATCCACAAGGTTGAAAGCACTCTTATTGGAGGTCTCGGCGGAGAGCGGATTCCGCTGACTGAGCGTGAATGCCGTCTGCTTCTTTTAGAATTCGCCGAGCTGAATGAACGATACCGGCAGCCCTTCCCTGACGGATATGAAGAATATTCTTTTTTGCTGGAACCGTGCAAAGCACCGGATCGTCACGAGCGAAATGCGCTTATGAAAAAAATCTGCACACCGATTACGGGTGAATATCAACTTATTCACTATTTTTTGATGAGAATTTTTGGAAAGGACCTAAGAGCTGCTGCTTTTCTTTCTTCTTCTGAGATTAACCTTCATCTGTACAGCGATCTCAATGCAGCTACACTTTGTAAAAATACGATTGACCCGGACCAGAGCATTTCTGCCCGCCCGTATACCGATGCTTGTGAAGCTTATATCTGCGAATCGCTTTTAGAGCTTGATAGTACCTATATGATGGCAATCTCCCGAATAGAAATCGACGAGCGCGGCCGCATCTGTACCTTTGAGCGTGTAAGCACCTTCCGTGTCACAACGGCCGAAGCTGCCATGCAGCTTGCAAAGCCAGAATTCATGACAATTTACACGCTACTTTTTGATGCTGCCGAATTTGAAACCCGCTGCGGAAGCCTTGTTGACGAGGCAATGGTTTCCTCCCATGACAATGGGAAAATGTATATGATATTCAACAGAAATAACGACCATGTAAAAAACCGCGTCTTTCTGCTGAGCGAAGATATCAGCGGACTTCTTTATATTTCCGAAGCAGGTCAGCTTCTTGCTGTCTCCTACAGTCTACCAGGAATTCATCGTCTTGAGAGTAATATTCGCAGAAGCCCAATCGCCGGCAGCGCTTTTCCAACGGCAAAATATGAATTTAAAGAACCTATTCTCTATGATTTCATTCAAAGTGATTTTGATGATTTCAACGAATTTTTGGAATACATCAAGGATGACGGCTAAGTTTTGTTTATTCCTTTACTCTGTCAATTAAAATCAGTTCGGCAGCAAAACCCGAAAGCCTGCTCACCAGATTAAGCGCAGAACATGCACTGACACGCTCAGAGTCAATCTGCGGGAGCGTATGCCAATTATTTAAAATCATTTGCCGCCTACCTATGAAGTTTTGTTTATTGATAGCATCTTCATAGGCTATAATTGCATTCTCACGGTTCATCTTATAGCGGCTGATTTCATATTCTCCGCTAAGCCCTGTCAGCTTTACCAGAAAATTTGTATTGATATCTACCTTCTCAATGTACCGCAGTATTTCCATTCTGTCATATGCTGCTCTCTGCAGGTCAGCGCAGATCTCTTCATTTAGATTATAGAGGAGAATACTGATGCTTTCCGTTTTTCCCGCAGAAGCTGTAGCGGTAATCATGTAGTTTGTCCCATTTTTCAGCAGCGGCTCATGCAGACTCCGCATAAGATTATATGGTCTTGCAAGCGGTTTCATAATTTCCGCCGCTAAAAGCCGGCTCGGAAAAGCAAAAGGCTTATCCCAAGCTACACCCGCTTTTTCATATGTAGAAGCCGCCGTCCCATTTCTGCCGTGTTCCGTTTTTGCCGCTTCTATAACGCTTTCAGAAGCTGAAAGATCAATATCAATAATCACAGGCAAATTGTCCTTTCCAAAGAGTACCTCTCGGCACATTTCTTCAGAATAAAGCTTCAGCGCCTCCTTAATTTCTTCCGGTCTCAGTCTTGTATACACACCGCAGTTTTCAGGTTTTATCTCAAACGCAGTATGCGTTTCCCGGTATTCTTTCGGTGTCATGCCATACCAATTTTTAAAATGCTTGATATAGTAACGCACTGCCGAAAAGCCCATCTCTTCAGAGATTGCCGCCACTTTTTTATTCGTTTCCAGCAGCAGCGGTATCGATTCATAAGAGCGAATGTAATTAAGAAAATCCTGAAATGAAAGAGAAGTACACTCCTTCATCACATGGGATAGATAATAAATGCTGAGGTCCTCTCTTTCGGCGATTTCCTGAAGGGTAAGCTTCCTGCTGTAATTTTCACAGATATAATTCATGATTCGCGCCAGCCGCCGGGTCAAAATTTTACTGCCGTCAGACTCATTTCCTTCTGCATTTTGATAAGAGCATGCAAAATGGGCAAGAAGGCATCCAATAATGTTATGTGCTTCTTCCTCCGCTTTTTCACGATACTGATATCCTTTTTCCAAAATTTCAAGCATAATGCGCCCCATATGATCTCTTAGATACGCTGCATGCTTTTCCTTCTTTTCTTTCGTATTCAGCACAAAAAAATGCTGCCTTAGTTCAGGATGATATTCCGCAAAATATTTTTCTTTTAAATAAAAAAACATTACCATATTTTCTTCCGACTGCGATTCGATGCTGTGAATCTCATTGCTATTTACAATGAATACATCACCGCCAGAGAGAAGATGCGTATAACCGCCGCTCTTAATGGTAAGTTTTCCTTTTAAAAGATAAATCAGCTCCAAATCTTCGTGAAAATGAATCGGCCATTCTCGCACATCTGCTGCAAGCACATTTACCGGCAAATCCTCTTTCCATAAAATTGTCTCCTTCTTCATTCGTTCCTCCGCATTATGTAAACTTCCGTTCTTTTCTCTGCAAACATTTTTCAACACACTGTAAGAGGTTGAATTTGCACGATTTCTGGATTTTTCCACAACTTTTCAAAAATTGTATGCAAACTTATTAACAGCTCCCTGTGGATAAGTTTTTAATACTAAACTGTTGATTTTTCAACGGTTTTATTAATTTTGTCATATACTGTCAACCACTTTTTCCACATGTGTTTGAGTCTTATTTAAACTGTTTGTCGCAATCATTCCCTCATAAATACATTTCGCCAGAAGTGCTTGGTATTCCTCACTTTCCAGCAACTCTGCTTCGGCAGAATTCGACAAAAAACCACATTCTACCAAAATTGTCGGCACCACAACATTTTTTAAAATTCTCACATCTCCTTTCGCAAGGACTGGCCTATCTGTGCCGTCATTCATCCCCGTCATCATTGCCTCATGTACCGATTCTGCAAGTAATTTACTGGCTGCAATGATTTCGTTTTCCTCATCACCTTTTGGATAAAAGACCTGTGCGCCTCTGACACTTCGGTCCTCCTTAAAACTGTTTAAATGAATGCTGACGCAAATCGCCGCATCTGATTCATCCATAATTTTTTTCCGCGCGATTAAGTCCGCTGTTTTTTTGCTTCTGATACTGCCTTTTTCACCATCTCCAAGTGCCGTGTCCTTTTCTCTTGTCATAATTACCTTAATCCCGTCTTTTTCCGCAAGCTCTTTAATATGCAGTGCAATCGCCAGATTGATATCTTTTTCACAGATGCCGGATGCGCTTTCAGCACCGCCGTCAAATCCACCGTGTCCAGGATCAAGTACAATAACATCTCTATTGATAAGATTGCTTACCCCTGTCAAAATACTGCTTCCGGTTGGTACTGAAGCTGTTACCAACATAATAGCAGCTAAAAACAGCAGTACCTTTATCTTTTCTTTGAATGCCGCCTTTTTCATATTCTGTGCCTTTCATATATTTTCTTATTCAATATATGTATGCCAGTCATTTTTGTCCTATGCAAGGCAGCAAATTAGTTATTTTACTTCACAATAATATCATAAAATGCTGTTTTTGTGCCATATATTTTTAGCAAACTTTAAAAATTTGCTAATTAAAAAAAGCAAATTGGTTTTCTGTCTTACTTATGTTAATGCCTTTTTAATTTTAAGCCTTTTATATTTTAATAATAAAAACGAGACGGTCTTCCGTCTCGTTTCCGCACTTGTTCCTTTTTCCTAGAACTTTTTCTAGATAAATATTATTCTTCCTCAAATCAATTTCAAATAAAAAGCAATAGCAAAAGCATCGCTGTTTATTAAATATAAATTCACACTACCCTCAAACTATTTAATTGCGTTGGATTTTTTTATAAGCTTTTCGTTATATGAAATTACACTACTCTCAAACACTGCCGCCTTTCGCAGACGACGGGCGTGGTTTTACTACCATATGAAATTACACTACTCTCAAACAGTACTATCGTAGAATATTGCGTGATAGTAGTTTTACTACCATATGAAATTACACTACTCTCAAACCCGGTCTATTAACAACGGGTCAAAATCTTCGTTTTACTACCATATGAAATTACACTACTCTCAAACCTCAATTTCAAGCAAAGTGCCACTACACACCCGAATTTCATAGGTAAATATAAAATTTATTGTATCTCACATAAATCTTCGTCTATTATATATTCTTTTTTCGCTTTTATCAATTCTATTTGCTCATCTCTTACAAAAAGAATACAAATATCATTATAGGCCGCGCACTGCTCAATGTAAAAATAATCTTCTCTTTTTAGATAAGCATCACAGTTTATAACAAAAAACAAATCTTTTCCAAGTAAGTTTTTCAAATTGTTTATATATTCAATTAGTTTTTCTGCAAAGGTTCCTTTTGGGCTGCCGATATGAATATTATAATTTTTTAAAAGATAAGAAATATCGAAGTCCTCTTTATATTCAATTTCATAAGAAGATATAAATCTTATAGTGTCAAATATCTCTAATATTTTCCCATGCGCCTCTCCCAAATCATTAATAAGTTCTTTTTCTACAATGATTTCCTCTAATTCCGCAAACAAATTTTTTTGAATTTCTTTTTTCTCATAATTGAGATCTAGCGGAGTTGTAATCAGCGCGCAATTTCTGGACAAATCTTTTTCATTTTCTTCGTCATAAAGTATAAAACAGCTTTTTTCTTTGCTCAGCTGCCGATACAGGTTGATTAAAAACGATTCAAATACTGCAGGATTTTCTAAAACTAACGAAGTTGTCATGCCTTTTTTTATTTCCATTGAAAAATTCAATTCCTGATATACCAATCTCATAAAATCACCGTCCTGTCATCTGAATCAATTACAGTGCTGTTCTTTGTGCCGACCAGCATTTCCATCTTGGAATACTGCTTTTCTGTAATCACTAAAAGCTGTACAAGTCCTTCCTTTGGCTTATTATTTTTTACAGCATTTACGACTGCGCTCGCTGCAGTCATATTTAAAGCCAATTTACAATAGACGCTTTCCTGCAACATTAAAAATCCTTTTTTGATAAGGAATTTTCGAAAGTTCCGGTAATCTTTTTTATTTTCCAATGTTTCTGTCGGCAAATCAAAGAATACAATTATTCTCATATATCGATAGCTCATTTCTATTTGTTTTTATAAAATTTAAGAAGAGAAATATCTCCCTCATTCAGAGCGTCAAAAACACTTCGGCAATAAATTTTAACGGCATTATTGACAAAATTGCTCTTTCCTTCAATTTCAACCCTGTCTTGCAAAAGATATATCAGCTCCATCCTTTCTTCGCGTTCAAATTTAGCAGGCATCATATCCACTACTTTCCGGTCCACCAAAACTCGAAAAGGCTCCATTAAATCAGATGCAAAATTAAACTGATTAAACATATTATCATGAAATAGACCAAGCTGCGTCATATAACCGCTTGCTACAATCTCCCGATTAAAGCACGAAAGAATGATTCCATATCCGTAATTTAGGGCCGCATTGATTGAATTTCCTTCGCTTCGTGTAAAATTCATCCCAAATAACGCGTTGAAATAGACTTTTGCCGCATGTCCTTCCCGATTGGTCGCATCAGCGGCCTCCAGTTCCTTTCCGTACTGCACAAGCATGTCTGCTTGTGCAGTATATTTCTTTTCCGCTAAATGCTGCGCCTGTTTTCTTATTTTTTCAGCTATAATTTCTGTCCAGACCGTTTCTTTTATACTATCTTTCCAGTGAATCTGCTTTTTCAGCTTGATGCTGGTATCATGGCTTCCGTAATACGGCAAAAGCTCTGAATGCGGATTATGCTGTTCATCACAAAAAATCACCTTGACTTTTTTCTTCATCAATTCACATAATAATGCCGCAGTCAAAGACACAGCCGTTGACTCAATCATTAAAAGCCCAATTTCGCTCAAATGCACACGGCTCACCTGATCCTGCTTGCGGACAACTAAATAATCCATTTTATAATCAAGCTTTGCACAGCCTGTAACTACTACTGTCCGCCAACTCATTTTAAAGCTCGATTCTATTTTCAAAAAGACCTGTTACCGATTGATTAATCAACACAAGCTTTTCTTTTCCAACAGTATTTTTATTCTTCTTAATTTCCCCAAGACACGGTCCGCCTCCAATCGCTCTCAAATCTGCTTCTGACTTAATATCACAGCGCAGCATCGTTACAATTTGATCAAG
The DNA here is from genome assembly GCA_944386585.1 of uncultured Clostridia bacterium. Taxonomy (GTDB): domain Bacteria; phylum Bacillota; class Clostridia; order Peptostreptococcales; family Anaerovoracaceae; genus QAKD01. Next base: position 8,836 of record CALXBT010000115.1, read on the forward strand.
CACCTTTGCTTTTTCTCTTAATGAAAGAGCCTCGAACTCCTCTCTTTTTTCTGCCAAAAACTCTCCTTTATTGGACGGCCTCTTTTGATAAATGGTGAGCAGTTTTTTCGTCAAAGTATCATATAGCTCAATCAATCTTTCTTCATTCAGTCCATCTCTCTTTTCATCAATTTCAAAGGAGTTATCCTTTTCCAGAAACTTTTCAATGCGCCGAATTGTCTCTTCCTGTTCGCCGAAAATAGGCTGGAGATTATTTTTTAATGTCAAATTCTTTTCATCTACCCCACGAATCCGCATTGGAAATCCATTAATACTAAGTAGTGCATTTTTCTTGATGCACGCCCGTAAAATTACTACATTTTTTAATCCTTTTATTTCTGTTAAATAGTCGAGATAAGCATTCGGATTATGTTTCAGCATATTCGCCACATAAATCGGTACCTCCATGATATTTCTAATACGCTTACCCTGTTTTTCGTCAAATTCAATCAGAGAAAAATAAGAAGACTCTGCACTTGTATATCCACCGTATTTCTGCGGATCTAAATCTGCTTTCAGCCGTATTTTAGCTCTATCCGTCTTTTTTACAATTGTTTCTTCAAACAGCTTGCCATTATCGCAATATGTATATTCTGTATATTGTATATCATTTTTCTTTACCGTTGCGCGAATTCGGTCCATCGTTCCTCCGAATTTTTTATTTTCTTCATTTCTTCTTGCTTTTTTCTTTTCGTCTAATTCCAAACCTTCCCAAATACGCGTTTTTCCCCGGTAGACATCAAAATCAAAAATACGATTCATATGATACTTTGCTTCAGGATTTTCTTTTAGCCAAGTTCTCGGATTTGAAGTGAACTTCGCATCATAAACATCTCCCGCCACAATATTTAAATAAGCATCTTTCGCATGATGATAATCGTTAGCGCGTCTCGATTTAAAAACATGAAGTTCCTGCCGAAGCTGCGAAACAAGCGCGGATTTTACATAGATGACCTTCGCGCCCTGATACATCCTTCCTAAGAGTTCCGCTACCACTTTTGAAGACTGCCGTGTTTCAACAAGCTGCCTGCTGATAAATCCTGCAAGCTCATCCTCCGAAAACTCTCCTGTTCTAGTCAGCCGGTCATACTTTTTCTTGCTGATAAAATTTTTTTCCAGCAGCTCTGCCCACCATTCTTTCTGTTTTTTTTGAATTTCCGGCGAAATGATGCCACTGTTCTTTTTCGCATTATAGACCTTATTCACAAGAACTAAATTATCTAAGCTGTCATCCTTTATTTTTGACTGCGGATAAATATGATCTCTATCCCATTGAGAATTTGCCGACATCAATTCGTCAAAATCAATTGCCTGCCCTGTATACATGCATCGCCCCATCTGCGTATAGTAAAGATACAGTTTAATACTGCTGAAATCTCTTTCCTCGTGCGCTTCAATTTCTCGGCTCCAGTCTCTCGTTTCCTTTTCACAGGCGGCATACAGTTCCAAGAGATGCGCTTTTCTCGACTTTGTTCTCTTTTTTTCTTTTTGTTCTCCCCGCGCCATTTCCACAAAAATTCTTTTAGGGGCATTTCCCATAATTTTTCGGATTTCTTCCACAATCTGAATCGTCTGCCAGATTGCCCGCTTATTTGCCGGAGATACATAAAGATCCTTTACCAAAGCATCATAGCTGATTTCTTTAATTTCACCTGTTAATTCCGCATTATACCGCTCAATTTCTTTCTTAAATGTAAACCGCTCACTGAGAAGCTGCATCAAATTCCAGTTTGAATTACAACAAATTATGACCTCTTAACAGAGATTATAGGTTATCAATAAAATCCTCCAAAAGCCTTGAAAACAAAGGATTTATCGCAATGTGTTCGCCTTATCCCTTTATATGATTTCACACAAGTTTACTCTTTCCCTGATTGCTTATAAGGGCAAATTCAAGGGCAAGAAAATCTGATAACAAGATATAACAAAGTGTGGCAATCGGAGAACTGTGACATATGTGCGAATATATTATAACGGAGGATTTTTAATGGACAAATATATTTATGATGAAAGCAACGGTCTTT
>CALXBT010000116.1 GCA_944386585.1 uncultured Clostridia bacterium
CGTATCATGAAAAAACGAATTTGTCCATGAAGGCTGTTTTGCAGCGCTGAATGTCTATATCAATTTGTTCAAATTTTTCTTGGGGGGGGGTAGTCAATAATTGCCTTCTTGAATAATTAAAAAAAAGGTATATAATTATATTTACCGAATTAAAATTAAATTGGTCTATTTAAGAAGGATAATTGCCAAAAGGAGGTTATTTATGAGGAAGTATTTCAGTAAGAAATGGATGGCGTTTATGCTTGCAGTGATGATGGTACTTTCAAGCGGCGTAACTGTGTTTGCAGAAAGTGAGGCAGTAAACGAGAAAGAGGCTGCTATCATTGATATTTCGGAGCTTTCAACGCTTGTTCTTCCGGAAGCACCGGAGACGAAACCAGCAGTGATGCTGAACGGAGAATATGTTGCATTTTCAGATGCTGCTCCTGCCAATATTAACGGAAGAGTAATGGTACCATTTCGGGCGATTCTTGAAGCAATGGGCGCAGCTGTAGAATATGATACAGAATCAAAGGAAATCAGCGCGGTGCTTGGAGAAAAGGAAATTTCATTTTACGCCGGCAAAAGTGAGCTTGTAATCACAGAGGGTGAAAAGACGGATACTGTTGAAATGGATGTACTTCCGTTCATTGACGGATATACAAAGCGTACATATGTGTCTTCAAGATTTGTAGCGGAAGCTTTTGGATATTCGGTAGCTTGGGATCATGCTAACAAAACAGTAGTTATTATTGACTTTGAGCCGATTGTGAAGGAAGCAGCAGAGAAATTTTCTATTCTGGGACTGATGTTTGACAACCAGAACATGGACATGACAGTGCCTTATAAGACAACGGGCGATCTTGCAATGGATATTACAATTGGTGCCGATGCCATGAAAGCACTGACAGGAAAGAATGATGCAAAGGCTCTGGAATTTGGAATTGACGGAAAATTTGACGGAATTTCACAGGGAATGACAGCGGAGATGGAAATGGCTGTCGAAATAGACCTGGAAGATCTGATGAACGCACTGGAGCTTGCGGGCACAGCGGACGGAGAAATATTAAAGACTGTGCTTTCCAATTTGTCTATGGAAATCAAGATGGACGAAGAAAATATTTATCTCAATATGCCAATGCTTGACTATTTTATCGACAGCACCGGCGGCAAAACAGCGTCGGGTACACCGGCTCAGGAGACATGGTACAAGATGCCTCTGGAAACAGTCTTTTCAGTATATGAAGCAATGGGCATTGATCTTGCAGCAATGATCTCGGAGATTGAAACAGCAGAAGATTTTGAGGGATTCCTAAGACTGATGGTACATCTCTGTGAAAGTGAAATGACGATTGATACCTATTACACAATACAGGTACTGGGTGCGGTTTTGAACGAGGTGATGGGAGACAGTGCATTTACAACGAGGACTTCCGGCAGTACGAAAATCCACACAATGGTATTTGATGCAGCGGCAATTAGTGAAATTGCGGGCGTTTTAGGAGAAGAAGAGGCGGCAAAGGAACTGCTTGATGCTTTTAAAGAGGAAGGTGTTGACTTTGGCCTTTCGCTTACAATCAGAGAAAGAAATGATGCTCTTGTTGATTTCACGATGGACTTTTACATTGAAGCAGATGGTATCGGAGCTTTGACCGTAAAGGAAAGCGGAGATCTTTATAATGCAAAAGTGGAGGTAAGCATTGCGGCTTCTGATTGGTTTGAGATTCTTATCAATACAACGGAAAAGATTACAAAGACCAGCACTAAGCCTGATCTTACGATACCAGAGGATGCTGTTATTGTAGATATGGCTGAAGAAGGAATGATTTAGCGGTAAAGAATACAGCGATTATTCGCAGCTAAACAGAAAATAAAGGATAAGAAGGCCGTTCCGTAAAAGGAACGGCCTTTTTCTGATTCCTCTTAGTACAATTTAGTCAAGGAAACAGAAAAAGGCAGCTTAGGGGAGAGTCTTTATCAGAGAAAATGCGGCAAGAAAAAATATAGAATTATCGATAGTCATAAGAAAAATTATAATGTTCTTGTTTCGATATGTTACAAAAAACATCGTCAAAAGCAGTCTGTATTATTAAAAACTTGAAATTGTTTAGAAAATAATAAATTTTGTAACTTTTGAAAAATATTGTGTTATAAAGAAATTTATGAAATTATTGTATTAAAAAATTAGATTGTATACATGAAAAAGAAATAAAGGAAAATAGAAAAGAGACTTGTCATTTTGCTTGACGGTTTTTTCTATTTTTGATAATATGAAGCATACTTCACAAGAAGTCAACTTCATAAAAGACAGCAGGAGAGAAGGAATGAAGACAAGAATCAGAGAGTTCAGAATGGCAAAAGGACTTACACAACAGCAGCTTGCAGAGCTGGTACATGTTTCAAGCAGGACGATTATTTCAATTGAAAAAGAGCGGTACAGTCCGTCTTTAATGCTCGCATACCATATAGCTGTACTTTTTGGAACGACAGTGGAAGATCTGTGCTGCTTAAAAGAAAACAGCGAGAAGGAAGAAATCAGGAAAGGAACAAGAAAAACAAGATGAGCAGAAAGAACAGAAAGAAAAAATTTTGGTATTTAGGATATATTTTCGCTGCAGTGATTGGAATTATCATATTTGTAACGGATTTTTCGCAGTTTACAGATATTTTGCTTGGTGGGGTTTTGGCAGCTGTTTTTTCAGTCAGCCATGTGATGGCGGCGCATGAGAAACTTTTAGCGAAGGATTCTGGCTATGCGGTTGATGCGACAGACGAGCGAAACCTTATGATGAGAGAAAAAGCAGGAAATATCAGCAATATGATTAATATGATACTGATGGCATGTGCGACGGTTGCCTTTATTGCTTTGGATTATCGGATTCCGGCAGTCATTACGGGCGTTATTGTTTTCGTTCAGCCGTTTATTGTGATTGCAATAAGCAATCAGCTCGAAAAAAGAATGTAGCAATGGAATCAGTTGTAACAACGCTGAGGAAGATGGTATAATAGAATAATTAAACCACCAAAGGGAGAATGGAAAAGGTGAAGAAAGCAGACAGCACAGAATCTATTACAATTGAAAAAGTCAAGGCTCTGGGAAAAGAGAAAAGCGAAGAAAATTTTGACCGACTGCTGGAATTGTACAACAGCGAACTTGCGATTCCGATTAAACGGGAGGTAGTATCTTCTATCGGAAGGCAAAAGAACAAAGAACGCATTTATCAGTTTATCTCTGAAAGAGCTTTTGAGAAAACTTATATGGAATTTATTTATCAGATGTTCCGGACAACGCTCTACCATTCTAAAGACGAGCGGTTTCGTGAGCTTTCAGAGCGTATTATGGAGCATTATGATAATGAGGTTCTGCGCAAAATGAAATATTATTATGAAAATAAAAGAAAGAAACCGAAACCGCCCGAGCATTTGATTTCAAAGCCGACGCTGCTTGTGGGCGATAGTGAAAGCACCCTCAGCAGGATAAACGACGGTGAAGTACAGCTTATCTTTACATCACCCCCGTATTATAATGCCAGAGAATATTCGGACTATACTTCATATCAGGTTTATTTGGACAAGATGAAAAATGTGCTGCGGGAATGCAGCCGTGTGCTGGAGGACGGGCGTTTTATCATCATCAATGTTTCTCCGGTTATTACCAAACGGCCGGGACGGGAGTTTGAAAGTGTACGCTATCCAATTCATTTTGATTTTCACAGCATTTTACAGCAGACGGGCTTTTATTTTGTAGACGAAATTATCTGGATTAAACCCGAGAGTTCCGTGAAAGACAGGGTAGGAGGATATCGCCAGACCCGTAAGCCTTTGTCGTATAAACCCAACTGCATCACAGAAAGTCTGATGGTGTATAGAAAAACAGCGCCGTTTCTTTTAGACGAAAATATAAAGCAGTATGATTTTGTACCGAGTGAGGAGGAAAAAAACGAGCCGTTTGATACTTCAAACTGTTGGTATATTGCACCTAAAAGTAACCGCAATCATCCGGCAGTGTTTCCGGAAGAACTCTGCAGAAAAGTGCTGAAATATTATTCTTATGCGGGGGATGTCGTGCTGGATCCGTTTGCCGGCTCCGGAACTTTCGGCAAAGTGGCGCAGAAAATGGAGAGAATTCCTGTTTTATGTGAATTAAATGAACAATATGTAAAAGGGTTAGGTGATGAAGGATATGATGTCATTTGAAAGGGAAATTATCAATAGCACTGTAGAAAAACTGCTTAAAGGTGAAGATTACCGGGAAGAAGTGGTGAATGCAATCAATATTAGTTTTCTCGATTTTTCCCTTGAATTTTTGCAGCGCATCGCCCAAGCAAAGCGGGATGCGGACAGCACAGATCTCGAATGGTATAAAAAGGCATTCATCAACAACAGCAGGCTTAAGACTGATGAAATTGCAATTTTTTCTGGTATGAACAAAAAAACGATTACAAATATTTACGGAACGGCAGGGAAGGAAACAGTAGTTGATGTTGCCAATACGAATTTTAATTATTTAGCAGGGCTAATCGGCTCTTTAGAGCAAAACGATTCAGAAGAATTTGGAATTACAGTGCAGATTCAAGATCAGAATGGTCCAGTTAGTCTTTCCTTTACTGAAAGTCTTTTAGTGATGAACGCCCTTGCAACGAAAAAAATTGCCATTCGCGGCGGTGCATGGAGCTCTATCGGCAAGAAGGTAGAAAAACCTCTTGTTACCAAGCTGTGCAGGCTTTGTAAAGTGCCGAAAGAATACATAGATGCTTCCGTTTTTAAAAAAGACGGAACCCTTGATTTCGATCGTGAAGTAGATTATAAGATATACAGCAGAGATAAAAAGCCTTACCGCGTAGAGGTAAAATTGATGGGCAAGGAAAATCCAGAAAGCGCTGATGCCACTGTTGCAAGAGATACCGATTTATTAATCGCAGATACTTTGAGCAGACAAACGAAAAACCAGCTTGCTTCGAGGAATGTGGAATTTCTTGAGCTGAAAAACAACAGAAAGATTATACCGGAATTTAAAGCGATTTTGAAACGCTTAGATGTTCCTTTTCTGGAATAAAAATAAAAAGAATATGGAACTTTCTTTTTGACATGTCCGTCTCATAACATGAGCGGGCCAAGAGCACGCTTAAATGCTGAAAAATTGAGAGGAGATATAAAAATGAAAGGAATGTTTAAAGTTATAATTTGTCTACTATGTATGGTAATGGCCATGTCAGGTATGGTGTTTGCGGCAGAGTCGTCTTCAGAGGAAAAAAGCGCAGTGCTGATCAGTGCCGAACTTCCTGAATATGTTGTAAAGGAAGGCGAGATTACATCTGTTAGTACTGATACGGGATATGTAAGACTAACAGTAGGCGGAAATGAAGACGGTATTGTTCTGATTCTGAAAGAGGATATAGCTGTCATTGACTACGAGACTCAGAAAGAGCTGCAGCAGAGTGAACTGAAAGAAGGAATGTATGTATATGCTTTAATCGCAGGAAAAGCTCCGACGACACTGAGTCTGCCGCCACAGACCTCAGGAGCGCTGGTTATTATAGCAGCAGAGAAGGATACAGACATTGATTTTGAGACATATTATGCCAAGTTTGCACCGGAAACGGATGAAGACACAGCCGATGTTTATACAGAACTGCGAGAAGGTGCTGAGGCAAAGGGGTATAAAGTAACATGGACATCTCATAAAGCACCTATTACAATAACGAAAGATGATATTACAGCAGAAGTGACGATTGGCAGTGATGAATTTACTTATACGCATATGACAAGAGATTTGCAGCCGCTTGACAAAATGGAGAAGCTTGCGATGCCAACAAAGCTTGAAAACGGAAAAACAATGGTGCCGCAAAGCTTTATAGACGCGCTCAAATAGGAGTAATCAATAAATTTTGAATGTGAATCTGACAATAGGGACAGGAAAAGCTGTCCCTATTATTGTTTTTTGTATTTTAAAAAATTTTTAATGAAAAGTTAACCTACAATTTTGAAAAATATTTGATATGCAAAAGGGAATATAGTATAATTTGTTATTGAATAAGGAGTGGGTTATGGTAGATGCAATAATATCTAGAATATGAGGCATTATGAAAGCGCAAACTTGAAATTGAATCAGAAATGCCAAAACTTATTCAAGGCTATATTTCCGAAAAAAAGATAAGCAGAGTTTCGGTCATTACTGCCAGAATCGGAGACCTGAAACAAGCAGCACGCCTACTGGGGCAAGATACACAAAGGCTGTTTATGAGTTTGGGACTCGTTTCGGGGATGGATAGCCTCATTCCTGCAAGAGCGCCGATGCTGTGCAGGAGTTGCAGATACACTGACTGCTTTTAAAAGTGTTGCAAACGGTATTTAATTGACGCGAAAGTTGAAAAACTATCAGAAAAACAACAAAAATTTTGCGCAGATTTTTGGTGAAGCTTGAGTCGATACGACTGTTTTGTAAAATCATGAGCAGGCAGCATTCGTTATAGAAACTACCAAAATTTTAATACTGAAACCTTATCGCATATTTACTGCACTATCTTTGACAGCTCTATGGCTTGAGCAGATGAGTTTTGGATTGGTAGCTATGCTGCCGATGCGACGCAGCCGGAGAATAATTTAAGAGGGAGAAAAGTTATACAAGATAGTCCCCAAATCATTAGGAAACGGATGAATGCCTTAATAAAGGAACTCTAAGCTCTAAAAAGGGATGAGACTGATGAGTGCAAGTACTGCAACATGGGCTGATGAAAATTGCAAAGCAAATACAGGAAGTACGCCCTTTTCGTAAAGGAAACACAATCAGTATCGTAATGTTACCGTATTCTTTGCAAGAACAATAAAGATTGAAATCAAGTCAGAATCATAACAGGATTGTTTCATCGCTCGTTTTAAAATGCGCAGCAAAACCGCTGGAAACTGTTCAGGCGGTATTTTGGTGTTTCATATGTAAATCCCTCCCTTATTTTATTTATACAATAATATTATTATAACAAAAATGGACTTATCTAATGAGAATATAAAGAACAAAAACAAAAATTAATGAAGGAGAAAAGATGTAGGTGTGAATTATGAACATATACATTAAACAATATACCACGATTGAAGAATTATATCTTGATAATCATAAACTTGTTTACGCATTTTTAAATGACTATATTGATGACCCTCTCTTGAAGGATGATTTAGCTTCGATTATTTGGGTCAGGATTTTTGAAAAGAATTCACTTTTTCTAAAAATGGGACCTAAATGGACAAAAAATTATATACGGGTTATGGTAAGAAACGCAGCTTTTGATTATTTTGAAGAGTTGAAACGCGAAAGAGAATTTTTATCGGAAAGGATTTCTGAGTATGAAATAAGCATGTCATATGATACAATTGAGGAAGAGTTCTTTTCATCCAGCGTTGATCAGTATTTAGAGGATGCCTGCAATGAATTAAAACAGGAAGAAAAAGAATTGATTCAAATGAAATTTTTCTACCAGATGAGCACAAAAGATATAGCAGGAATTATGGAAATACCTGAAGGTACAATTAGAGTAAGGCAGCTTAGAATCCTACGAAAGCTAAGGCGTGAAATTCTGCGGCTGAAAAAGGAAGACGAAGAATAAGGAGGAGCAAAAGTCAAGTATGAAGAAAAAGAAGAAACGACAACAAGACGATATTTATACGGGCGATATTCTCTCGGATGATATTATGCGAAAAATTGCTGCCATCATTGACGAGGAATTCACCGCAGAAATTGCCAGATATGAGAGTATGGATGTAGAAATTCCCTATGAACACGATATGGCGATGCTGGAAATGGCCCGCCAGTGCGATCATGATATCAGAATCAGAAAGCGGCATGCTTTATACAGAAAGGCAATGCGTGTTGCATCGGTCTTTCTCGTGTTTATGGTAATCATGGGAGGCATTGGCATGAGCGCGTCAGAAGCATTTCGAATGCGAATCTTCGGTCTGTTTGAAAATTCGGAAGATGGTGCAGTTGTTTTTCGAACCAATACTGATGCAGAGATTTTAGAGGGTTGGACGGATTATTGGTATCCTACATATTTGCCGGAGGGGTATTATTTGCTTGCGGCAGAACAGAATGGACCGGATTCACGTATGTTATTCGACTCTGCAAATGAAGAATCCTTAAGAATCTATCAGGTTAATGAAGATGCGTCAACAGCTGTGGATATCAATACCAATATGTATGAGGAATTATATGTTGGTGAATATGCAGTATATGTTTTTCATGATGAAATAGAAAATACAAGTTATGCAATATGGCTAACGGATAATTCGGTGATACAGATGCATTCTTCTACTTTACAAGATAGCGATACTATTCTTTCAATCGTCGAAGGGATGAAATATGTGGAATAGTTAGCTTATGAAGTATTTATTATAATTTGAAACATAGTTTTAAAAAAATTTTAAAAAAATGTGTAACAAAACCTCCTTTTTTCAGTATTAGTGTATAGAAAAAGAAAAAGGAGGTTTTTCCAATGAGAAAAGCAATTATCACAGTTTGTATTCTAACACTTATCTTATCATCGTTTTCGATGAGTTTCGCAGCCACAGCTGGTGAGGCAACAGGAGTTGAACAGCTTAGGTTTGTAGGAACATTATC
>CALXBT010000117.1 GCA_944386585.1 uncultured Clostridia bacterium
GGCAGTTCTACTGTCCTGTTAATCCAAAATCACTTACATTTTAGTTTACATGATATTATGCAGGCCGTCAAGAAAAAACACGGTACATAATTATGAAAAATATAATCTGTAAAAAAGAAAAGAGATACGTCTTTTCACCCGGTTGCATCTCTGGAAATTTACTCTTCTTCAATCAGATAAATTTCCATGCCGCTGCGCCCTGTACTGCGATCGCCGTAACCGATGCCTTTTGCCAGTACGCCTCCCTGCGGGCGTGCACCATACTCCGCTCCCATGCCAATCAGTATGGCAAGTCCGCTTGGTGTTACTAATTCGGTATCAATCGGAATCGTTTTAAACACATAGCTGCAGGTATCCATCATTGCTTTTACAGCAGGCACCGGTACCGGAATTATGCCATGACTGCATTGAATCGTTCCCTGCCCGTCATGAATCTCTGAACATACAATCCGGTCAACACCCATCATATCAATCATAACCGCAACCGAAGCAACATTGAGAATTGCCTGCATCCTTCCCACCTCATGAAAATGTACAGTTTCCAATGTTTCTCCATGCACTTTTGCCTCAGCAAGTGCAATTGTTTCATAAATCCGCCGCGCCGTGTTTCTGGCATTTTCTGAAAGCGGCGCAAGACGAAGTACTTCTCTAACTGCTGCATACGAAGCTCCGTGAGCATGTGTATGATCATGCACATGCTCTTTATCATGCGCATCACCATGATCATGTGCATGCAAATGGCAGTGTCCGTCTTGGCAGTGCTCTGTTACTGTATGAATCAACCGCCTCATTTCTTCCTCAAACCCCGTTTCAACCTCAGCTCCAAGTGCCCGAAAGCCCGACAAAAGCATGTCTGCACAGACACCACTCGTGCAGTCAATATATAGCGTTTTCATTTTCATCCCTCCGTATTGATCCTGTTGATTGACGAGGCCAGATAGCCCGCTCCAAAGCCATTATCGATATTCACAATCCCAACGCCGTTTGCACAGCTGTTCAGCATCGAAAGCAGCGCGGAGAGTCCACCTAGATTAGCGCCGTAGCCAATGCTGGTCGGCACTGCGATCACAGGTTTATCAATCAGGCCGCCAACCACGCTGGCCAAAGCGCCTTCCATGCCCGCTACCACAATCACAACGTTTGCCGCGCGAATAATTTCCAGCTTTGCAAACAATCGGTGAATTCCGGCAACGCCTACATCATATACCCGTTCTACCACATTTCCCAGTGTCTCTGCTGTAATAGCTGCTTCTTCGGCCACTGGAATATCTGCTGTTCCAGCCGTTACAACTGCAATCGTTCTGCGCTTTCTTATTGCCGCAATCTCCTCTTCATCAAGCGGACGCTGTACGACAATCATGCGCGCCGCTTGATGATAAACTGCTTCGGCATCAGCTGCACCACCGCCGTCAAGCCGGCGGCACACCTCGTCATACTGCTCACGCGTTGCCCGTGTACCGAGTATTGCATTATTACTAAGCGATAGCCTTGCCATAATAATGCCAACTTGTTCACAGGTCTTTCCTTGACAAAAGACCACTTCCGGATAGCCTGTCCGCAGACTGCGGTGATTGTCAATATTCACAAAATCAAGATCTTCAAACGGCAGCATCTGCAACGCTTTTTCCGCCTCCGCAGGCGATACTGTTCCTGCTGCTACTTCCGCAAGCAATTTTTTTAAATGTGCATTATCCATCGCTTCTGTAACCTCTTTCTCTTTGTCGTCAGTCCGGCTGCACTTCTCCATTTAAAACAGGCCTTTAATTCTTCCGTCTGCATCCACATCAATACGCTCCGCCGCCGGTACTTTCGGAAGGCCCGGCATTGTCATGATATCACCTGTTAAAGCTACAATAAATCCGGCACCGGCCGAAACCTTAATGTTTCTGATTGTTACCGTAAATCCACGCGGAGCACCGAGCAGCATCGCATCATCCGAAAAGCTGTACTGCGTTTTTGCCATACAAACCGGCATATGACCGAATCCTAATTCCTCAAGCCTTTCAATCTGCTTCTTTGCTGCCGGCAAAACATTGATCCCATCGGCTCGGTAAATCTTTGTTGCAATCGCCTCAATCTTCTCTTCAATACTGAGAGTATCCTCATAAGCAAAATGAAAATCACTTTTTTCTTCGCAAAGCCTTACAACTTCATTTGCCAGCTCCGTGCCGCCCACACCGCCTCTGGCCCAAACCTCAGAAAGTGCTGCATGAACGCCAAGCTCCCTGCATTTTGCCTCTACTAAGTCAAGCTCTGCTTTCGTATCCGTCGGAAATGCATTGACTGCCACAACAGCCGGAAGCCCGTACACTTTTGTAATATTTTCCACATGTTGCAGAAGATTTGGCAGACCCTTTTCAAGTGCCGTTAAATTTTCTTTTCCGAGTTCCTCTTTTTTTACACCACCGTGATGCTTAAGAGCTCTCACCGTTGCTACCACAACCACGGCGTCTGGTTTCATGTTCCCCATCCTGCATTTGATGTCAAGAAACTTCTCTGCACCAAGATCAGCACCAAATCCGGCTTCTGTCACCACATAATCCGCCATTTTTCTGGCCATCTTTGTCGCAATCATCGAATTGCATCCATGCGCAATATTTGCAAAAGGTCCTCCGTGAATAAAAGCGGGCGTTCCCTCCAGCGTCTGTACAAGGTTTGGTTTCAGCGCATCTTTCAAAAGTGCAGCCGCTGCACCCTGTGCGTTGAGCTGACCGGCCGTTACCGGTTTATCTTCGTAAGTATATCCGACAATAATGCTTGCAAGCCGTTCTTTCAAATCCGGAATATCCTTTGCTAGACAAAGAATAGCCATAATTTCACTTGCTACTGTAATATCAAATCCATCCTCGCGCGGTGTGCCGTTTGGCTTGCCGCCGAGTCCGTCCACGATAAAGCGCAGCTGCCTGTCATTCATATCCATACATCTTTTCCAAGTAATTTTCCGCGGATCAATTCCAAGCGCGTTGCCCTGCTGAATATGGTTATCCAGCATCGCTGCAATTAAATTGTTTGCTGCGCCGATCGCATGAAAATCCCCTGTAAAATGCAGATTGATATCTTCCATCGGCACGACCTGTGCATATCCGCCGCCGGCAGCGCCGCCCTTTACTCCGAAAACAGGTCCTAAAGAGGGCTCACGCAAAGCAACAAAAACATTTTTACCGATTCTTCTAAGGCCATCAGCAAGTCCCACTGTCGTTGTCGTCTTACCTTCACCTGCGGGTGTTGGAGAAATCGCCGTTACAAGTATCAGCTTTCCGTCCGGCCTTTCCTTTCTGTCATAAAGCAAGTTATAGTCAATTTTGGCTTTATACTTACCGTACTGCTCAATATATTTCTCATCTATTCCGGCTTCTTTTGCTACATCCATGATATTCTTCATTTCCGTTGCCTGTGCAATCTCAATATCACTCTTAAAATTCATCTGCTCCTCCTTTTTCTCCCTGTTTTCTTTTCTTCATTATATATAGGCGCCGGTTTTCTGTCAAACTGCACTTTTTAAAACCAGCTGTGCAAAACATTCTCAAATCGATTCAAAACCACTGCAATAATTTCTTATATATCAGTAAGATTCTTTAAAAAGGTCCGCCGGTGAATCGGACATATTCCCACCTGTGCAAGTCCTTCATAATGCGCCTTTGTACCATATCCTTTGTTGCTCTCAAAGGCATACTGCGGATACTTCTTTGCATATTCCCGCATAATGCGGTCTCTCGTAACCTTTGCAATAATAGAAGCAGCAGCAATTGAAACCGATTTTGTATCTCCTTTTATCAGGGAAGTCTGCGGCAACTTGACCGCTTCAATCTTCATAGCGTCAAACAGCACATGCCCGATTTGTACACTGTCTCCGCATCTCAGTTTTAACATTTTCTGTGCCGATAAAAGCGCATCTGTCATTGCCTCTTTCGTTGCTTCCAAGATATTGATTTCATCAATACGCTCAGAATCGCGCATGCCGATTCCGACAGCCAGTGCTGTCTGTTTTATTGGCTCAAACAGTTCCTCTCGCTTTTTTTCCGAAAGTTTTTTAGAATCATCTACCCCAAGCACCTCAAAATCTGAAGGCAGTACTACAGCTGCCGCTACAACTGGACCTGCCAAAGGCCCTCGTCCGACTTCATCGATGCCCGCGATATAAGGAATTCCCTGTGCCCAAATATAGTTTTCATACTGCTTCATCTCCTGCAGTCTCTCTTTCAGCTTTGCTTCTCGTTCTTCTTTTCTCATTTCAGGCTCCTTTCTTTCGGCAGCTGCACTTCAAGGCTTCTTTTCCTGCTCTTTCTTTTATATCTGTTCCAGTGTAATGCGCCCGATAAGACCGCTTCGAAACTCATCAAGAATTGTTCTGCCAGCCCGTTCATAATCAACTTTCTTTCCTGCTAGAATCCACCCTCGTTTTCGGCAGATTTCATTCATCAGCGCAAGCTGCGGGCTGATAGGAAATCCATCCTCATCATACAGCTCCGTCTCCTTTTCAAGCCTGTTTTCCGGTCTCTGCAGCACCTTAACCTTATACCGTGCCTCTATCATCTCAGGATATTCACATGATAAAACCGTAAGAAGTTCCAGCGCCAGAGATGCTGTATCAAGAATCTCATCACGAATCGAACCGCAGAATGCAAGATTAAGCCCTGCTTTCGGGTCCTCAAATTTGGGCCAAAGAATTCCTGGTGTATCCAATAACTGCATATTATTTTCAAGATTCAGCCACTGTTTTCCCCGAGTCACACCCGGTCTGTCACCTGTTTTCGCACTTCTTTTGCCCGTCATCCGATTGATCAGCGATGATTTGCCGACATTCGGTACTCCTACAATCATCATACGCAGCGGCTTCTGCCGCAGGCTGCCTTTATTTTTTTCCGCCTGCAGTCCTCCCAGCATACGATACAATTCCTTTGTTCCCTCGCCGTTCACGCAGTTCATCGAAAGAGCCAGATTGTCTCCTTTGCGGAAAAAATCGCACCATTTTTTATTCTGTATCTCATCTGCCATATCACTCTTATTCAAAATTACGATACGCTTCTTATTTTTTATAATTTCGTCTATCACAGGATTTCTGCTCGAAAGCGGAATTCGCGCATCAATGACCTCTATTACCGCATCGACCAGTTTTAAATTTTCCTGAATCAGTTCTCTGGTCTTCTTCATATGACCCGGATACCAATTGATATTCTCGATCATCCTTATCTCCTTTTGTCTTATTTTAGCTACCGCAAAAAATAAAATCGTGAAAGCTGGCAAGCAAACTATATAAAATGACAAAAGGAAACCGTACACGGTTTCCTTTTAACTGCAGTTATAATTCTTTGCTCTTAATCTTCGCTGCCTTACCTGTTCTTTCACGCATGTAATTGAGTTTTGCTCTTCTTACATCGCCGCGTCTTACTACTTCAATCTTTTCAACCAGCGGGGAGTGTACCGGAAAAGTCTTTTCTACTCCTACACCGGACGCAATTCTTCTGACTGTGAAAGTTTCCGCGATACCGCCGTTCTGCTTCTTAAGCACAAAGCCCTCGAAAATTTGAACTCTTTCTCTCTGACCTTCCTTAATCTTGATAGACACTTTTACCGTATCACCAACACTGAAAGCAGGAACATCACTTTTTTTATATTCTTCCGTGATTGCATCTAAAATGTTCATCCTATTTCCTCCTCTCTTACAAAGGCGTTCATGGTTCAAACTGACTACGCAAACTGCGCCCAGAGGACCGCCCGTAATAATCTCATATATTTTAGCATGAGAAACAGCACTTTTCAAGCACTTTTTACATGATTTTTCTGTTTCCGCCATAGTTTTTCATTTTGCAGGTTCTCCTCAGAAACTGCTGCAGAATTTTTCTTTCTCGTATAGACAAAAAAAGACCGGCACTTTAGTCTGCAAATCACACATCCATTCTATAATCCCTGAGAACGATGCCGTCTGCGCCAAAGCTCTTTCTGTCTTTATGCACGCGGATGTGTCTTATCATATACATCTTTAATACGATTTTTGGTTTCTGACAAATAGATCTGCATAGCAGAGATATCCTCATGGCCCAGCAGTTCTTGAAGAGATTTAAGATCTGCTCCATTCTGCACCATATGTACTGCAAAAGAATTGCGAAGTGTCTGCGGCGTAATGCGATTTTCAATGTTTGCTTTTTTGGCATATTCCCGAATAATTTTCCACAATCCCTGCCGTGTTAGCTGTTGTCCGTGATAGTTGACAAACAGGGCTTTTTCTTCGGTATTACCGCGCACCAGTACCTTTCGAATATCGTAAATATATTCCTCTAAAGCCGCACGGGCCGGCCTCCCAAGCGGAATAACCCGTGCCTTGCTGTGTATGCCCATGCAGGAAATAAAGCCCATTCTGATATTGACATCAGAAAGTTTCACTTCAACAAGCTCGCTCACGCGAATTCCTGTTGCATACAACACTTCAAGGATCGCTTTGTCACGCTTTCCCTTCACAGAATCATCAGGCAGGGAAAGTAGTCGGTCAATTTCTTCTATTGTAAGATATTCTATCCCTTTTTTCTCTATTTTGAGCGACTTGATTCCGCTTACCGGATTTTCAGAAATTATTTTCTGTTCAAGCAGATATTTATAAAACATTCTGATCGATGCAATTTTTCTATTGATCGTCGCTGCTGACTTACCGTCTCTGCGCATTTGCAGAAGATAGGAAACCATTTCAGTATTACGAGCTTCAGTAAGCGGTGAAACGCCGCTCTTTTGCAAAAAAGCATCAAACTCTGCAAGATCACTCATATAAGCGGCAAGCGTGTTTTCCGAAGTCTTTTTTACCTGTATTAAATACTGTTTATATTCTTCTTTATACATTTTATGAAAGCCTCCAGTTTCAGTAATTATGAGTATATCAAAAAAACAATAGGTTTACAATAATTATTTGTCGAAAAATGTTATTTTTTGAAATGGTCCTAAATTCAAAGTCCTTAGCATATACTTGTACAAATCAATTTACATAATCTATGACATTGAGAGGTACAGAATGAAAAAATACAAGATACAGCAGGTGAGCAGCTTAGCACTGGGAAATCAAAAGGCAATTTTTCTCTCCGCCTTTCTTTTTTTAATTGGAATTTCTGCCGGTGTCTTTTTAGAACTTTCTATGGACAGCGCAGACAAAATGCATGCAGCGCAGTTTCTTAATCAGTATCTATATGTAAACGATGCCTCCGGCATCGACTATGGAAACCCTTTTTTCTCCAGTACTGGTGCAAATCTTTTTCTTCTTATTCTGATGATGCTTTCTGGCTTGTCTACAATTGGCTTTCCAGCAGCATATCTTATCATAATTTATAAAGGAATGGCGCTCGGCTTCTCCGCCGGCCTTATCTTAGAGAACTTTGCTATAAGCGGCATAGCTACAATCCTTGTCTCAATGGTACCTCAGAATCTGCTGCTGATTCCCGCATTTATCCTTGCCGCTTCGGCGGCACAAAATTATGGCCTCTCCGGGCTCTCTCACCGTGATAAGAGGTATAAAAAAAACGGCCGTCCCGATGCTGTCGGTCTAGACCGTTATCTTGCCGTATATCTTATTCTTGCAGTTTTAGTCCTCGCTGCCTGTCTGCTCGAAGCTTTTATTTTTCCTTTTTTGCGAGCCTAATCTGCGCGGCAAGAAGAGCTGCCATCGTTTTGCCGTCCTCAAGTTCTCCGTGATCAATCATGTCATACAATTCTTCAAAGCTGTATTCATAAATATCGATTGCCTCATCCTCATCAAGATCTGTCTGACCTTTCGTAAGTCCCGTGCATAAATACATATACAGGGCTTCCTGGCAGTAACCCACAGACGGATAATACTTCGTCAGATACTCAATCTTTTCTGCCCGATAGCCCGTTTCTTCCGCAAGTTCACGACCCGCTGCAGAAAGCGGATCTTCTCCATTCTCCAGCTTTCCAGCTGGAATTTCAAGCACTACACGCTCCAGCGGCTTACGAAACTGCCGTTCCATAATCACTTTTCCTTTATCCGTTACCGCAACCAGCGCTACGCCGCCTCCGTGCTCTACAATTTCACGGATAGAAGGCTTTCCACTGACAGTCATGACTTCGTCCCGTCTGAGATTCAGAACTTTTCCCCTGTACACCATTTCACTCTTAAGCGTCTTTTCTTCAAATATCATGCCCTTTTCTCCCCGCTATTTCGTCATCTTTTTAGATTTCAGTACTGCTGCCCGCGCGCCGGCTGCTACAACCTCCTCAAAGTTGAGAGACTGCAGCGCCTCTACTCCTTCGATCGTTGTCCCTCCCGGCGAACACACATTTATACGAAGCTGCTCCGGAGACTGTCCTGTCTCAAGCACCATCTTTGCCGCACCCAGCACTGCCTGCGCCGCAAATTCCAGCGCCTGTTCTCTGCCCATACCACCGCGCTCTGCCTCTTTTGCCAGCGCGTCAATATACATATAGGTAAAAGCCGGGCTGCTTCCAGAAACGCCGATTACCGTATGAATCATATTCTCCGGCACCTCTGACACTTTTCCGAGCGCTTCAAAAATTGCTTTCACACTGTTAAGCTCTGCATCTGTTACATTTTCATTGCGAGAAACAGATGTCATTCCGGCGCCTACCAGCGCCGGCGTATTAGGCATAATGCGCACAACTTTTGCACTGCTGCCCAAATATGTTTCTATGTACGAAATACTGATTCCGGCCGCCATTGATACAACGACTTTCTCCGCCGTATAGGAAGCTGCGATCTGCGGCAGCACTTCAGCAAATTTCTGAGGCTTAAAACCAAAAATTAAAATTTCACAGTCGTCTGCAATCTGCTTTACATCTGTATATGGAGTAATCCCAAGCTCTGATGCCGTGCGCGCCAGCTTTTCCCGCTGCACGCCAAACACCGCCGTCTCAGAAGCCCCGATTGCTCCGTCGGAAAGCGCACGGCGCAAAATCGCACCGCCCATGTTCCCTGCTCCGATAAATCCATATTTCATCGTTATTTTCTCTCCTTTTTCAATCCTCTATTTGAGATTCGCTGCTGCCGGCTTTTCTTCCTCTATCTGGAAAACAAAGTTCCCCTGCCGTTTCCCGACAATGCTTCCAAAACAATATCTTGTTTTTTCCCATTCAGCAATACCATCGGGATCCCATATTCATTTACCGTACGGGCTGCTTCTATCTTACAGGATACTCCTCCGGTTCCAAAACTACTCTTTCCTTCCGTTTCAATCTGACACATCGTTTCATCAATATCGTTAATTTCCGCAATCAGTTCTGCGTCCGGATGTGTTTTCGGATCCTTGTCAAAAACCCCGTCAATATCACTCAGAATAACCAGCGCATCAGCCGCCCAAAGATTCGCAGTCAGCGCCGAAAGCGTATCGTTATCGCCAATTCTGATCTCATCGACACAAACACTGTCATTTTCATTGATAATCGGAACAACGCCCTCATCCACCAGCGTAAAAAGTGCGTTTCTAATGTGCAGTGTCCTATTATGATCTCCAAAATCTTCACCCGTCAAAAGGATCTGCCCCACATGAATCCCATAATCAGCAAAATATTCTTTATAGGCCATCATCAGTTCTACCTGCCCAATTGCACAGAGCGCCTGCTTATAGTTGATATCCCCTCGCCGGCTCCATTTGTTGATTGCGCCGACACCGCAGATTCCGGCGCCGGAAGATACGATAATCACCTGCTTGCCCATCGCCATCAGCTTACTGA
The DNA here is from genome assembly GCA_944386585.1 of uncultured Clostridia bacterium. Lineage (GTDB taxonomy): Bacteria > Bacillota > Clostridia > Peptostreptococcales > Anaerovoracaceae > QAKD01. Next base: position 9,688 of record CALXBT010000117.1, read on the forward strand.
CCTGCTCTACAATATTGTGCAAAATCGCTTTATTTACGGTGCCATGATCGTCAGACAGTACATTGCTGCCAATCTTCAATACGATTTTTCTTGATTTGCTTATTACTTCGCTTATATTGCTCATCCGTCTTTACCTCAAAAAATGAATTATGTTATATTATACATCAAGAAAAGACCGCACGCCATATAAAAAGCAAAAAAAGACCGCTTCTGCACAGCAGGCGGCCTTTCTTTCCAGTCTAATTTTTTGTTTATGTATCGATACAGCAATTACCTCTGTTCAACAATCAGCTTGATTGCCGTTCTTTCCTCCCCTTCGATCTGAATATCGGTGAACGCCGGTACACAAACTACATCTATTCCGCTCGGCGCTACAAATCCTCTCGCAATCGCCACTGCCTTAATCGCCTGGTTTAGAGCGCCTGCTCCGATTGCCTGAATTTCTGCGCCGCCTCTTTCTCTCAATACTCCTGCAAGTGCGCCTGCCACTGAATTCGGACTTGACTTCGCCGATACTTTCAATACTTCCATTTTAATTTCCCCTTTCAATGCTTGTTTAACTACCTCATGCAAAGGTTTCTGATTTACGAATAATATTATATAGTACCTTTTTGGAAGTTTACACCACCATTCGCTCGTCAAAAAAATCTTATTTTAGTTTTTTTTCGACAAATACTTGCAATTTTTAAGTAAGTTTGGTAGAATGACATTGTGGTTATCCCCCTGATAACCTCATTAATCTCTAATCCCAATACCCCTTTTGAACAAAACAGACTGCTCCCCTGCAGTCTGTTTTGTTCTATTCTTAATCTGTATCAACAAAAATTTTGCTTTATTTTATATCCGTCATGCTGAAATTCCTTTGCACTAATTTCAAAAATGATATATTATAAAAAAGGAATTTTATTTTTCATGCAAAAAACAATCAGTTTAAAAAGGAGTTTATTACTATGATTATCGCAGTTATTGACGGACAGGGCGGCGGCATTGGCCGGGCTATCGTTGAAAAAATAAAAACCGCACTGCCGGATCACCGCATCATTGCGCTGGGTACAAACGCAGTTGCTACAGGTCAAATGCTGAAAGCCGGTGCTGACGACGGCGCAACCGGTGAAAACGCCATTCTTCATAATGTTCCCCGTGTCGACATTATCTGCGGTGTCATCGGAATTCTCAATGCAAACTCCATGATGGGCGAGTTAACGCCAAGCATGGCTGCCGCTATTGGCAACAGCAGTGCCTACAAGGTCCTTCTTCCTATTAACCGCTGTCATATTCATGTTGTCAGTATCAATGATCTCCCGCTCGGCAGTCATATCGATAACGCAGTGGCAGAAATTAAGCGTTATCTTGCAGATTCATCCTGCTGATGAAATTGACATCCGGCAATTTCTGCCTGCTTTAGGACCAAAATAAACATACAAATTACAGATCACGAAACTGAAAAGCACGCCTACCTTCCGCATAATCTCCGACGATATGACCATCACCGTAAAGCTTATACTTATAAGTAACAAGCCCTTCTACTCCAACCGGTCCCCGTGCATGAAGCTTTCCGGTACTAATACCAACCTCTGCTCCAAAGCCATAACGAAATCCGTCAGCAAAACGCGTAGAACAGTTTCTGTATACACCGGCACTGTCTACATAAGTCATAAACTGCTCTGCTGCCGCATCATTTTCTGTGATGATACAATCCGTATGATGCGAGCCGTAGCGGTTGATATGCTGAATCGCTTCTTCAATGCTGTTAACAATCTTTATCGTCAAAATAAAATCAAGATATTCTGCGGAGAAATCATCTTCTGTTGCAGGATCGCATGAAATCATCTTCTGTACATCGCCAAATCCTTTAAATACAATTTTATCAGAAGCCATACTCTGCAGGAGCGGAAGCACTCTTTCTGCCGCATCCTTATGTATCAGCAGCGTTTCTACCGCATTGCAGGCAGCAGCATACTGCATCTTCGCATCGAGAATAATTCTCACTGCTTTTTCTGCATCCGCATCCTGATCCACATAAATATGACAAATGCCGTCCGCATGTCCCATAACTGGAATGCGCGAATGATCCATGATATATCTGACAAAAGCGTTGCTTCCGCGCGGAATAATCAAATCAACTGCATCGTCGCACATCAGCAGTGCGTCAATACCAGAGCGGTCCTCAATCAAATTTATAAACCCTTCTGGCAGCCCTGCGGCAAGGCCGGCTTCACGAATCACATCAAACAGCGCTCTGTTTGTTCTGGCTGCCTCACTTCCGCCTTTTAAAATAGCACAATTACCGCTTTTAATACAAAGTGCTGAAATCTGTACCAGCGCATCCGGACGCGATTCAAAAATCACACCGATTACGCCGATCGGGCAGGTTACCTTTTCAAGAAGCAGGCCATCATCCAGCATACGGCGAAATACCGTCTGTGAAATAGGGTCAGGAATCTTAACAAGACTTTCAATACCATCTGTCACATCCGCAAGCTTGTGCTCATCAAACTTTAACCGCCCTAGAATCGGCGCCGCAAGCTGTTCTGCTTCCGCCTGCGCCATATCTTCCCGATTAGCGCTGAAAATCTTTTCCTTATTCGTAATCAAAGCCTGCCGTATTGCCCCAAGCGCCTCATTTCTCGTTTCTCCCGATAGCGCGCCGAGCTTCGTGCTGTCTGCTTTAATCGCTCTTGCTGTTTCTCTGTAATCCATTCTTTTCTGCCTCCATTTTATTATATTCTCGTATCTCCGTCGGTCCCATCAGCACAGTTTTTCTGATATACATCATGCCGTCCTCTTTCGTATGCACGCGCCATGCCACTAAAGACAGCCTGCCGCCTTCAAGTTCAATACAGGTGATCCCCCGCGGATGCATGCAGCAGCCTGTATTAAAATAAGAACCCTCGCTTGGGCGCGGAAAGCGCGGTCTGTGCGTATGTCCGCAAATAATAATTTCACTGTTGTCTCGGTTCCATTTTGTGTAGTTCTTTTCTACCTTATGCCGTTTACGGCGGCTGCGCGCAGGACTTGCCGCATAGCGAAAACCTACAAGATGCATAAACCGCCAAAAAAATCTGATTCCAAAATGTGTGAGAGGCGCCAGCTGATCATTCCAAAGATCTCCCTGATGACCATGAACAACAAAAATCTTTTGTCCTGTCTTGCTATGCACAAGAAGGAGCGCCTCATATACCGTGATTCCCGGAAACAAGTCCATTTCTTTTCCTTCGTATTCATCATATACCCGATATAAATTTTTTTCCACATTTTTAGAATCGGCAAATTTAATATTATGATTTCCAAACAGCATGTAAAACCGTCCATCATCATAAAACTTTTTCAGCCGATTAAAGGTTACTGCATGCGCATTTCTGATATGCTCAAACTTAGGGCGTTCTAAAAGCTCATCACCGTCTCCTACCTCCACATAAGTATAGCCTTTTTTATAATAATCGGTCAGCGCAAAGTTATAAATGTGCTTATTTCTTCCAAAATCATCAGAAAGTCCGTCATCACCTCTATGCGTATCGCTAAAAAACACAAATTTTGACGAATCGTCAAACGGTACACGATGTGCTTTTTCATAAACCTTATCAAGCCGGCTTACTGTGCGCATGCTAAAATTCCTCCAATATCCTCTTTAAAAATAATCTGATAAAATGATTGATTTCCGCATATTGGTAATGCTCCTCCTGCTTGATAACCAAAAATCCGCTTTCATAAAACGGAGAAGCTAAAAGCTCCTCATGTTCGGGCAGAAGTCTGTCAAGATCCAGTACTACAAGGCTGCCGGCACGCCGCAGCGGCACTGCGCAGTAAAACTCTGCACTCTTATCATCAAAAGCGATATCACAGTCATGCTCTCCCAGCGCATACGAATAATAACGCTGCGGTCTATGCCTCTGTATACCGGAAATCAACATCCGGCCGCCAAAGGCTGCACGGGAAGAATCATTTCCTGTCAGTTCAATGCGAATTCCATTCACCGTTAAATGATTTACAGGGAAGCCGATATTCGACATTGCCCTATGTACATCCGCCTTCCGTACAATCGGAATCAGCTTGGTCAGCTGCATCACATCGTCGCTGTTATGAAGAAGAATCTTCTCCAGCACTGTGCGTTCTCCCCGCCGCTCCCAG
>CALXBT010000118.1 GCA_944386585.1 uncultured Clostridia bacterium
CTGAGCTAATGGGTCGTATGGCTGGGGTAGCAGGACTCGAACCTACGAATGACGGAGTCAAAGTCCGTTGCCTTCACCGGCTTGGCTATACCCCATTCTCAAATCCTCTAAAAAAATTGGCGAGCCCACAGGGATTCGAACCCCGGACACACGGCTTAGAAGGCCGTTGCTCTATCCAGCTGAGCTATGGGCCCGCATTTTTTAATGGAGCGGATGATGAGAATCGAACTCACGCTATCAGCTTGGAAGGCTGAAGTTCTACCATTGAACTACATCCGCAAAATTGGAGCGGAAGACGAGATTCGAACTCGCGACCCTCGCCTTGGCAAGGCGATGCTCTACCCCTGAGCCACTTCCGCATATTTATTGGTCGAGGGAGATGGATTCGAACCATCGAAAGCTCAGCTAACGGATTTACAGTCCGCCCCCTTTGGCCACTCGGGAATCCCTCGAAATCATTTTTTATATTGTACCAAACCTTACATATATATGCAATGTAAATATAGATTGGAGCTGGTGGAGGGAATCGAACCCCCAACCTGCTGATTACACATCAGCTGCTCTACCGTTGAGCCACACCAGCGAGCACAACATATATAAATTGGTTAGTTTTTTTGAAAAGTTGGCGATCCGGAACGGGCTCGAACCGTCGACCTCCAGCGTGACAGGCTGGCATTCTAACCAACTGAACTACCGGACCATATTGTAAGTGGTGGGCGCTATAGGGCTCGAACCTATGACCCCCTGCTTGTAAGGCAGGTGCTCTCCCAGCTGAGCTAAGCGCCCGTTTTATCGGAAAACTTACCCGACACAGTTATTTAGTATACTCTATTTATGGAAAAATGTCAACTATCTTTTTTATTTTCAAGAAAACATTTTTATTTTCAATGGCTCCAAGGGTGGGGCTCGAACCCACAGCCTATCGGTTAACAGCCGAGTGCTCCACCATTGAGCTACCTTGGAATATGACTCTCTTTTCTGAAAGATGAGCCGACTATTATGTTAGCATACTGCCCGTCCAATGTCAATGCAAAATTGTTAATTTTTTAAAATTACATGCTCTTTGCCAGTACTAATTTCTCTGAAATAATGGAAGCCGTTCCTCCTGTTAAATCAGCAAGCATTGCCTTTACCTTTCCGATAACTTCAGGTTCGGCAGAAACGCACAGGATAACAGTCTCCCGATAACTAATCTCCTCGATCCGAAACAGACCGCCTGCCGCTTTCTGTATTTTTGCAAGATGAGAATATTCTATCTGCACTTCAAGCATCGTCATTTCCCGCACTTCTGCACTTCCTGCGGCTAAAAGCGCCAATTTTGCGCTGCTTGTATAAGCACGCACAAGGCCTCCCGTTCCAAGTTTAATACCTCCAAAATAGCGGGTAATGACAACTGCAACATTCGTGATTCCTTCCTTTACCAGCATCTGCACGATGGGCGCACCTGCTGTACCCTGCGGTTCGCCGTCGTCCGATGCCCACTGCAGCTGCATTTTATCGCCGATGACAAAAGCAGGCACATTATGTGTTGCCGCATGATTCATTGCTCTGATCTGCGCAATAAATCTATCGGCTTCTTCCTTGCTCATAACAGGCTTGATATAAGAGATAAATCTCGATTTTTCAATAATCTGCTCAGCTTCTGCCTGCTGCTTCACTGTTTTGTATAAAAACAAAAACATTTCCTCCTTTTAATCCGCTTGATACATTCGGTACTTGCCTGCATCCGCCGCTGACATTTCCGCCGTTAAAAGCGTTCCCTGTTCTGTGTATTCTTTTTCTGTCACTACCGCCTTTTCGCAGAGATAAGATACAATATCTCCTCTATCATATGGAATCAAAAGTTTTACCGTAATACGGTCTCCAAAAACCTTGCGCTGAATCAGTTCTGCAAGTGCCTCCATTCCATCGCCGCGCCGGGCAGAAACACACACTGTTTCATAGCTGCCAGATCGCAAAAGCATCTTTACAGTCTCCGGCTCGCTATCCAGCAGGTCCACCTTATTGTATACAAGCACCTGTTCCTTGCTTCCCGCTCCAATCTCAGAAAGAACGCTTTTTGTTATATCAATATGAAATTCTCTGTCTTCCTGAGAAGCGTCTACCACATGAAGCAGTAAATCCGCATAACGAACTTCTTCCAGTGTTGCCTGAAAAGCCTTTACAAGTGAGTGGGGCAGTTTGCTTACAAAGCCCACTGTATCAATCAAGACAAACTCATGATTAGAGCTGAGCCTAATGCCACGCTGTGCTGTGTCCAGTGTTGCAAACAGCATGTCCTTCTCCATAACAAACTTATCCTCTTTTTCCGACAGAGAAAGGAGACGGTTCATCAGCGCGGATTTTCCCGAATTTGTATATCCCACAAGCGCTACCACCGGAATTTCATTTTTTTCACGGCGCGCTCGCTGTACATTCCGTGTTCCTGTCAAACGCTTTATTTCCGCCTTAATATCGTCGATCCGACGCTCGATATGCCTCCTGTCCGTTTCAAGCTTTTTTTCGCCTGGCCCGCGCGTGCCGATTCCTCCGCCCTGCCTTGACAATGATCTGCCAAATCCGATCAAGCGCGGCAACCGGTATTGCAGCTGTGCAAGCTCTACCTGCAGTTTTCCTTCTCCGGAAACTGCACGCGCCGCAAAAATATCAAGAATCAAAATTGTCCTGTCAATTACGCGTACCTTTAGTGCATCTTCAAGATTTCTTAGCTGTATACCTGATAATTCCTCATTAACAATGACTGTGTCAGCGTTCATGCTTTCGCACATCTCTGCCAGCTCTGCCGTCTTGCCCGAGCCAATATAGGTAGCATTATTTCTCCGTTCTGCGCTCTGTACCATTTTTCCGAGCACCATACAGCCGGCAGCTTCCGCCAGCCGCGCAAGTTCTTCCAGTGAATAAGAAATATCTTCTCCAAATTCAAGCCCGACCAGAATTGCACGGTACTCTCTTTCCGTTATCACTTCATTGTTTTCATCAAATTGTATCATCAGACAGAATCTCTCCCGTTTCCCTTTTCTTTTATTTTATCCGCAGAGATAAATTTTTTCATCTCATTGTAACATAAACTTCCAGCACATTCAAACCGTCTTTCCATCCTGTTTCATTTTTCCTATTTCGGCATTAAATTATGTAACATCTAAAATATCATCCTTTGGTACTTCTACATAGCTCTGCGGAACCTTACCGAGTATAACTGCTTCTGCTACAAGAACTGTACTGCTCACTTCTACCTGTTTCATCGAAAACGGCGCCAGTACTCTGACCTCTGTATTCAGCACAACATACACTTTATATTTCGTCTGATTGATGCCGGCTGTTTCAAATTCAGTAATAAAGTCAATTTTAGAAACGGCTGCCGGTATGATTGTAATTTCAATATCCGGTCCGCTTTGAGAAAGAATTTGACTGCCAAACAGCGAGCCCAGAGGAACCGTACTCTTACTTTCAATTTCACTGCTCCGATAGCGATTTTGCAGCTCTACTGATAGTTCGGAAATCAAATGATTGATTGCCGCTGTATTGGACTGCACCATTTCAATATTTCCCTCGCCGTCTGTCTCTGTAAGTAAAAGATTGCGAACAGATGCTTCATCCCCAAATTTTTCACGAATCGTTTCGTTAACAATCCTGCTGACAAGCGCCTTTGCCTTGATAGTCCCGATTT
>CALXBT010000119.1 GCA_944386585.1 uncultured Clostridia bacterium
GTGAGACACTTCATATCGAAATTCCAAATGAGTATAGATAACTGCAAATAACAGTTTGTAGGGGAGTTCTGATACTCCCCTATAAAAATGGCTATTTATCAACTGTTTGTTGTGACATAGCCTTTAATTTTTAAAATTCAATCTACCGTTCTTTTTTCAGTATTTTTTAAAATTTCAAGCCATCATGCGAAAGCCTCTGTCCGTGAAACTGGTAATAACACACTTCCAGCCGACCATTATACAGCTTTCGCCGCCTGTCCGCCTCGCGCTCAAAAATTTGCTGCTCCACCGTTTTATCCGTTGTAACTAAAAACAGCGACCAAGTAGGATTTTCTTTAAAAAACACTCGGTAAGCGCTGTAAATCGCTCGGATTGCCTGTGCTTCGCCGATTCGTTCGCCATAAGGCGGATTGGTAATAATGATGCCTGACGGACCGGCCGCTTTAAAATCTCTGACATCAAGCCTGCGAAAAGAAATACAGTCATCCACACCGGCCGCTTCCGCATTTTCCCGTGATGCAGCTACCGCTTTTCCGTCAATATCAGAGCCAAAAATCATAAGCTCCGTATCATAGTCAATCGCCGCATATGCTGCTTTGCGCTCCTCTTTCCAGAGATTCTTTGGAATTGCTTCCCATTCTTCCGACGCAAAGCTCCTGCTGATACCCGGCGCAATATTGCGTCCGATCAGCGCCGCTTCAATCGGAATCGTGCCGGAGCCGCAACAAGGGTCTGCAAGAATACGCCCGGTGCGCCAAAATGAAAGCAGCACCATCGCCGCAGCAAGGGTTTCTTTCATCGGTGCAGCCACATCAGCAACACGATAGCCTCGCTTATGCAGCCCTTTTCCTGTCGTATCAAGCGTAATCGTTGCTCTATCACGAAGCAGCGTTACCTTAACGGTATAAGCTGCGCCGGATTCCGGAAATGCATCCATTCCGTACGCATCCGACAGACGCGCCACAATCGCCTTTTTTACGATACTTTGACAGGCTGGTACACTGTGCAGCTTCGATTTTACAGAAGTTCCGTTTACTGTAAATTTCCCATCGGGCGGAATCCACTCCTCCCAAGCAATCCCTTTTACTTGCTGAAATAGCTCCTCAAATTCCAGTGCTTGAAATTCTGCCATTTTAAGGAGTACCCTGTCTGCGCTGCGCAGCCAAAGATTGCTGCGCACAACCGCGCGTTCATCCCCCAAAAAAGTAATTTTGGCATCCTCCGATTTAAGAATCCTGTATCCCAGCTGTTCTATTTCTCTTTTTACCACTGCTTCAAGTCCAAAGGTTGCAGTCGCAATCAATTCCAATTTCATTTATGTTAATTCCTCTTGCCGGCCTGCGCCGCATCCATACAGAAAAGACAGAAGGGTTGTTCACCGCAACCCTTCTCCTATTCTATCCTTCTTGCGCCTTATTCGTTTAAAAACCTTGTCTTTTTCTTCGATTTTTAAAGATATGGCTTTCTTCTGTTCATGGAATTATTCTCGATACTCTCAAGCTGGTCGAGAGCTTTCCCCGTTCCGATTGCTACGCAGGACTTTGGATCCTCTGCAATCATGACATTGATTCCTGTCCTGTTTTCAATGCGCTTGTCGATTCCCTTTAGCAGCGCGCCGCCGCCTGTAATAATAATTCCAAGATTGCTGATATCCGCTGCCAGCTCCGGCGGCGTCCGCTCAAGCACGCTGTGCACTGCTTCACAAATCGTCTGCAGCGGCTCATCCAGTGCCTCCAGCATATCCTTTGATGTAATTTCAATTGTCTTTGGAAGACCTGTTACAAGGTCTCTTCCTCTGCATTCCTTCGTCAGAATTTCGTCAGTCGGATACGCAATGCCAATGGACATTTTGAGCTCCTCAGCTGTTCTTTCTCCGATATAAAGCTTGAACTCTTTTCGCATATATTTAATAATTGCTTCGTCAAACTTATCACCCGCAATCTTGACAGAAGCGCTGGCTACGATTCCGCCAAGCGAAATAACTGCGACGTCTGTCGTGCCGCCTCCGATATCGATTACCATAACGCCGTCCGGCTTTGAAATATCAAGTCCGGCACCAATAGCAGCAGCTACCGGTTCCTCCATCAGATAAACAGCCTTTCCGCCCGCCTGCACCGCCGCTTCCTTTACCGCCCTTTTTTCTACTTCCGTTACACCGGACGGCACGCAGACCATAATTCTCGGTTTAAAAAATTTACTGCTTTTGCAGGATTTTTTAATAAAATGCTTAAGCATTCTCTCTGTAATGTCATAATCAGAAATCACGCCGTCCTGCAGCGGTCTAACCGCCACAATATTCGCCGGCGTTCTCCCCAGCATCAGTCTTGCTTCCTCTCCCACTGCCAGTATTTCATTCGTATCCTTATTGATTGCAACAACCGACGGCTCGTTCAGCACGACGCCTTTCCCTTTTATATATACCAAGACATTTGCCGTTCCTAAATCGATGCCAACTTCGTCCGTAAAACCCATAGTTTGTATCTCCTTATTTTATCTATTCTCTTTTGTATCATTATTCATACAACTATTATAATATATTCTCTCAAAAATACCAATACAAATTATGACAATTTTTTCTTGTGCTCAAGTGTATTTTAACAAGCATATCCCGCCTTCCTGCCTCATATATTGCAGTATAACCCAATCCGGTTTAATTCCATTCAAATATCAATGTGAGGGCGGTGAAATATTAAAAAATGAAGGACTACATAGAGGAGAGAGTGCTGGAGCTTGCCCGGTATATATTGGAAACAAAGGCCACTGTAAGAAGTGCAGCCCAAAAATTCAGAGTCAGTAAATCAACGGTGCACAAAGATATCACCGAACGGTTGCTTGAAATCAATCCGGCACTCGCAGCAGAAGTTAAAATTATCCTCGACAACAACAAAGCCGAACGCCATATCCGCGGCGGCAATGCAACTAAGAAGAAATATCAGGAGACCCACCTTGCTAAATAGGCGCGCTCACCTGTCATAAAATACTCGATTCCGATAAAAAACGAACCGGACATCAATCGATGTCCGGTCTCGTTTTTTATTTTGCTGCTGAAGAGATAAAAATCTTTTACGCTCCCGTATCCTCCTGTATGTCTTCTTTTGAAGAAGCGTCCTTTCTCTTTCCTACCAAATAAGCAACTGCAATCGAAGCTACAATCGTAAGAATCATAACAAA
>CALXBT010000120.1 GCA_944386585.1 uncultured Clostridia bacterium
TGTCCGCAGGCGCCGGAAAAACCCCAGCAAATTCCTGCAATCAGCGTAATAATAATTCCAAATGTTTTTGTATTTGTCCGATTTTGCATGCTGTCTCAAAAACCTCCTTTTCTCCTGCTTCCTTTAAAATATCAAAGCTCCAGTGCATAAAACACCATTGCCAGCATCGCCGGTCCTGCCGTCTCCGTCCGCAAAATTGTCTTTCCAAGCGATACAGATTCTGCTCCTGACTGAACAAGAAAATTTACTTCTTTTTCTGAAAAACCACCCTCCGGTCCAATGACCAGCGCAATTTTTTCAGGTTTTTCCGCAAAAGATTCAAGACATGTTTTCACAGTAAAACCTTCCTCTTTTTCATAAGCCAGCATCACAAGATCGTAGGCAGAAAAGCTTCCGGCCGCATCAAAAAGACTACAGTCTTTCATGACAGACGGAATTTTTCCGCGCCGGCACTGTTTCACCGCCTCATCTGCTACCTTCTGCCAGCGATCAATCTTCCTTGCAAAATTACCTTTATCTGCAACAACTGTCCGTTCTGTCCAAAGCGGCACGATTTCATGTATGCCAAGTTCCGTACATTTCTGAACGATTCCTTCCATTTTACCAGCCTTCGGAATTCCCTGAAACAGCGTTACCTGAATCTGCGGTTCACAGGAAAAAGCCTCTTTTGAAAGCACTCTTGCCTCTATCCTATCAGCCATCAGTGAAGTAATCTCGCAGTGATATTCATATTTTGTTTTATCGGAAATTTCAAGAATATCTCCCGTATTAAGCCGCAGTACGCGCGCAATATGATGTATATCTCCTTTATCAGTAATGGTAACAAACCCGTCTCTAAACATTTCCCGATCTACAAATAGCCGTGCCATACCGCTTTCCTCTCTTTTCTAAACGAACTTCGCTCTTTTCGGCCGCGCAGCAATAGCGCACCACTCGCCTTTAACGCGTACTTCAGCAATCTGAAAGCCGCATTCCTCTATTGCACAGCTTACTTCTTCTGCAAGCTCGGAAAGAATCCCTGACGAAAGATAAATTCCGCCTGGTTTAAGATGTCTGGCCACATCTTTTGAAAGAATTTTTACAAGATCAGCCATAAGATTAGCAACGACAATATCAGCTTGAAAGTCAACACCCTTTGTTAAATCTCCGTAAATGACCTGTACTGTTTCATCAAGTCCATTGCGTGTTACATTACTCTTTCCGATTTCTACCGCAACAGGGTCAATTTCAATACCAAGCACTTTTTCTGCGCCAAGAAGCCCCGCCGCAATTGCTAAAATTCCGGATCCGCATCCCACATCCAGTACAGAGTCCGCTTTCTTCATGTATTTTTCTAAAAGCTCCATACAAAGACTCGTTGTCTCATGTGTTCCTGTACCGAAAGCCATTCCTGGGTCAATTTCGATCACAAGCTCTCCCTCTGCGCTTTTATATGACTCCCAAGTTGGTTTTACGACAAGATGATCCGTTACCTTCACCGGTTTAAAATAATCTTTCCACTTATCTTTCCAATCCTCATCGCAGACAATCGTTTTTTTAATCTCGCAAAGAGGAAACTGTTCTTTCAACCTCCGCGAGAGCTGGGTCAGAAGTATACTGTCTTTCTCCGTAGTTTTTCTGTAAATCGTTATGGACGGCCGCATATGCGCAAGTTCCTGTACCGACGCATCAACATAATCCCAGTCATAGGAATTTTTCTTCTCCAGAAGTTCCCGTATATCCTGCGGATCATTTACTACGCTGTCTGTAATTCCCATCATTAAAAGAATTGCCTCAATCATTTCCAGCTGCGCAGAATCTTCCACCAGTACAGTAAATTCGATATATTTCATTTGTTTCTCGCTTTCCTTTCTCCGGCTGCTGTCTTTGATAAAAAACATACAGATATATATTACTCTATTTCTTTTTTCTGTGCAACTGAATAGTAAGCAGTGTTCTATAAGAATTTTCTTTATTTGTGCATGCTGATTATGATACACTGTAAACAATACAGATAGCATATAGTTTTCATGGCTTTCATTATCAAAGAAAACCGGACTATCAAATTCAGAAAGGATATTCTCATTATGAATCAAATCAAAAAACACTCTGATTTTTTCACTACCGGAGAATTTGCAAAGCTGTGCAATGTAAAAAAACAAACGCTTTTTCATTACGATGCCATCGGAATTCTTTCTCCGGAAATTCTTGCTCAGAATGGTTATCGCTATTATTCTTACCGCCAGCTTGAAATATTTTCTGTAATTTCCATGCTCAAAGAAATGAATATGCCTCTCAAAGAAATCAAACAGTATCTCGACCATCGTAGTCCAAAGGCATTTCTTTCCCTGATAACAGAGCAGCTTCATGCAATTGAACAAAAAATTACAGAACTTACAGCTCTTAAAGAATATGTCAAGTCAAAGCTGACAATAACGACAGAAGCTGTACATGCAGAAACAGAAACTGTTCTCTTTTGCAATCAGCCGGAGGAATATCTCATTATGACCGAATATAAAGGCAGCGGTTCCGCCCGTGATATTGCTGCCGCTACCGTCAAAAACCGCAATTATTACAGCAGTCTTGGCATGTACAGCGCTGCTTCACTGGGCGGAACCATTTCTTCATCGGCACTGCCGCTTGGAGAGGAATATACCTACAGTCATCTTTATGCTCGCATCACCGGCGATATCAGCCGCATCCGTAGCCTTACTGAAATTTTCGTAAAACCAGCTGGGCTATACGCCGTCCTCTATCACAAAGGCGGATACAGCACAGCTGCCGCCAGTTATCAGCGGCTTGCAGATGCTGTATCCGCGCACGGTTTTTCTATGGGACCTTTCTTCTACGAAGATG
>CALXBT010000121.1 GCA_944386585.1 uncultured Clostridia bacterium
TCTGCTCCGATGCTCCGGATCTCACCGTTGCCGTAGCAGACGCCTGCTGTCTGGAACGTAATCTGGCCCTGATTCTCCAAATTAGAAGCATTACTCCCAATATGGTCTTATGCGTCAATCTGCTTGATGAAGCAAAAAAGAAAAAAATCTCTGTCGATTTAAAAAAACTGTCTCAAATGCTTGATATTCCCGTTGTAGGCACCGCAGCCCGCTCAAAGCGCGGATTAAAGGAACTTTGCACCTGTATCGCTGATTTCAATTATCGTACGCAGCCTGTATCCTCACCGGAAGAACGCAGCGAAAGCATAAAGAACTCCGAGCCGCAGCAGTTTATCACAGAGGCCGGCCGAATTTTCCGCGCCTGCGTTACAGAGCAGTATGAAGACAGTCATCTTCGCGACCGCCGTATCGACAGTATCGTAACATCGCGTCTTTTCGGCTTTCCCATTATGCTTCTGCTTTGGGGTCTTATCTTTTTTCTGACAATCAAAGGCGCCAATTATCCGTCCCAGATTCTTTCCGACTGTTTTTCACAGCTCGGCTCAAAGCTTGATGCTTTCTTTCTTTCCGCAGATCTTCCGCCTGCCCTGCATGATGCGCTGATGAACGGCGTTTATCATACACTGACTTGTGTTATTTCTGTTATGCTGCCGCCGATGGCGATTTTCTTTCCGCTTTTCACACTGCTGGAAGATTTCGGATATCTGCCGCGTATTGCTTTCAATATGGACCGCGCCTTTCGCCGCGCAAATGCCTGCGGCAAGCAGTGTCTTACAATGATGATGGGCTTCGGCTGCAATGCCTGCGGCGTAACGGGATGCCGCATTATTGATTCTCCGCGGGAAAAATTGATTGCGATTCTTACAAACAGCTTTGTTCCCTGCAATGGGCGCTTTCCAACGCTTATCGCTGTCATCACAATGTTTTTTTCTTTTGGAAGCGGCTCCTCCCTGCTCTCCGCTGTCATTCTGACCGGCGTGATTGTACTTGGGATTCTCATGACGCTTTTTGTATCGAAAATGCTTTCAATGACAGTGCTGAAAGGAGTTCCTTCCTCCTTTATTCTGGAGCTTCCTCCTTATCGCGTTCCTAAAATCGGTGATGTAATTATACGCTCCGTCCTGGACCGCACCCTCTTTGTACTTGCAAGAGCTGTCTCCGTTGCTGCACCGGCAGGCCTCATCATTTGGTTTACTGCCAACTGTGATATCAGCGAACAGTCTATTTTATCCTACTGCACTGAAGCCCTCGATCCTTTCGGCCGCGCTATCGGTGTAGACGGAGTAATTCTAATGGCCTTTATTCTCGGTTTTCCAGCCAACGAAATCGTAATTCCTATTATGCTAATGGCCTATATGGCGCAGGGAACCCTGACTGATTACGGAAGCCTCGCAGAGCTGCAGACGATTCTGACCGCCAACGGCTGGACGACAATGACCGCCGTCTGCACAGTACTTCTTTGTCTATTCCATTTTCCTTGCGGCACGACCTGCCTGACTATCAAGAAAGAAACAGGCAGCCTCAAATGGACGGCACTGGCTTTTCTGCTTCCGACAATCATCGGAATTTTACTGTGCTTCCTATTGAATACACTTTATACTGTCCTTTTTTAAAATACTTGATATCATCGCTCTAAAAATCCCGGACTCCTGCAGGAGTCCGGGATTTTTAGGGCATGCCTTCTCGCTTCGCCCGATTTTTCATAGGGCATTTCAGCATCCCGTTCGGCCGGTCTTTTTATATAATAATACAAATAAAGTAATCCTTTCCTTCATCACTGATCTTTTGCAGCGAACGCTGTACTTTCACGCGGATTCCCTCCGGCACACTCGTCAATTTGCTTTCCATCTGTTCTTCTACCATTTCATAGAGCGATTTTCCAAACAAGTTTGTTTCCCAAATGCGGTCCGGCTCCTGCTCAAACTCCGCCACCAGATGATTAATAAGATCCTCTGATTGTTTTTCTGTTCCTACTACCGGTGAAATTTCTGTCGTAATATCCGTCCTGATAATATGCATGCTCGGTGCCTTTGCTTTCAGACGCACGCCGTACTTATTTCCTTGTTTGAAGATTTCCGGTTGCTCGAGCGTCATTTCTGAAAGGCGAGGCTGTACGATACCGTATCCCGTTTCTTCAACCTGATGCATGGCGCTCTCCAGCTTGTCATATGCTTTCTTGGCAGCAGCAAATTCACGCAGCAGTGTGAAAAACTGAGAATCATTTTTCACTTCATGTTCCATCAATTCTTCCACTACCTGATAAAACAATCCCTGCACCATATTGACATTCACATCAATATTGCCTGTTGCAAGATCGATATTTTCTACTTCAATGCTTTCAATAATTTCTCCGTCTGCCAGCGATTCAATACTGCTTTTCACATCATCAATGCTGCTGAACTCACCGGCCCATTCCTGCAACGCTGATATAATCGTCGCCTTTATCCAGTGCTCTTCTTCCAATCCCTCTGTAAAACCCGGCAGATAGAAGTTGATCTGGCTAACTGGAAACTGATTGAGTGCTTCTCCGAGAATCGTATTCAGCGTATCTGCACTCATATGCGTACAGTCTGTCGGAAGCACAGGTACTCCGTATTTTATCCTGAGTTCCTCTGCCAATCCTTTGCTTAGCTCGCTTTCCGGCGCCGCCGTATTAAGCACTACCACAAACGGCTTGCCAATCTCTTTCAGCTCGTTCACCGTGCGTTCCTCCGCCGATTCATAGCTTTCTCGTGGCAAATCCCCAATGCTTCCATCCGTCGTTACTACAATCCCAATTGTCGAATGATCGCGGATTACTTTGCGTGTGCCAAGCTCAGCCGCCTCCGCAAACGGAATTTTTTCTTCCTGCCACGGTGTAGAAACCATGCGCATTTTATTGCCTTCCATGTGGCCGATTACACCCGGCACAATATAACCGACACAGTCTACCATACGAAGTTTCATGCTGACATTACCCGGCAGCGTTACGGAAACAGCATCAGCCGGAATAAACTTGGGCTCTGCCGTCATGATTGTCTTGCCGGCTCCGCTCTGCGGCAGCTCATCCGTCAATCTCTGCTTTTCATATTCATTTGTCAGATTCGGCATTACGAGAAGATCCATAAATCTCTTAATAAAAGTGGATTTGCCGCTCCTGACAGGGCCTACCACGCCTAAATAGATATTTCCCTGCGTTCTCTCCGCAATGCTTTCATATATACTGGTCTTCTCATTTATATTCAAAATAAAAACCTCCCATATACTATAAGTACTACAGTATACTTAGAGGTTTTTCATTTTATACCATATTTCTCTACTTTTTGTCCGCGACCGAAAAATTCTCTTTTCCCACTATCTTTCCTGTCAGGCTGAAAGTGTTGGCCGCCGTAATTTCCACTTCAACAAAACTGCCAATCAGCTCTTTTGCGCCAATAAAATTAACAAGCTTAAATGTGTCTGTACGGCCTGCTAACGCTGTCATGCCAGATCCCGGCTTCTCACCGCCGTATCCCCGCTCCCGCTTACTTTCGCCGTCCACTAAAACGCGCACGACCCGTCCAACATAAGCGGCATTCTTCTGGGCTGAAGAAGCATTCACGACCTCTACCAGCCTGTTGAAACGGCAATGCTTGATTTCTTCTGGAATCTGATCTTCATATTTTTCCGCCGGCGTTCCTCTGCGAATTGAATACAGGAAAGTAAACGCGGAATCATACTGTACTTTCTGACAGAGATCAAGCGTTTCGGCAAAATCTTCTTCACTCTCTCCCGGAAATCCTACAATAATATCCGTTGTCAGTGCAATTTCCGGCACCGCCTGCCGCAGCTTCGATACCAATGCAAGATAATCTTCCTTTGTATATCTGCGGTTCATACGCCGCAGTACCTCGCTGCTTCCTGACTGCACCGGCAGATGCAGAGACTTGCACAGCTTGCGGCACTGCACAAACGCCTCGATGAGCTTCTCTGAAAGATCCTTTGGATGCGAAGTCATAAAGCGAATCCGTTCAATCCCTTCGATTTCGTTAATCATATAAAGCAAATCCGTAAAATCTGCTATACTGCCGTCACTCTCACGCAAACCTCTGTATGAATTGACATTTTGCCCAAGCAGCATAACCTCTTTTACGCCGTCTTCCGCAAGCGCCTGAATCTCCCGTACGATTTCCTCCGGCTTTCTGCTGCGTTCACGGCCGCGGGTATAAGGCACAATACAATAGGTACAGAAATTATTACATCCGTACATGATATTTACAAAAGCTTTATGCTTGTGGAGACGCCTTGCCGGAAGCCCCTCGATAATCTCTCCGCCTTCTTCCCAGACATCTGTAATCTTTTTCTTTTCTGCCACAACATTTTCTACTAGCTTGGGAAATTCATGAATATTATGTGTACCAAAAATAATATCGACCCACGGATATTTCTGCTTAATCGTATCGATAATATGCTGCTGCTGCATCATACATCCGCAGACACACATCAGAAAATCATCGCCTTCTTCCTTTCGGCGTTTTAGTTGTCCCAGCGTGCCGAAAAAACGCTTATCTGCATTTTCCCGTACACTGCAAGTATTGATAATGACAATCCCTGCATTCTTTCTCTCTTTACTTTCTTCATAGCCAAGCTCCGAAAGCATTCCGGAAATGATTTCCGAATCATGCTCGTTCATCTGACATCCGAAGGTTGTGATATGATAGCTTTTATTCATTTCAATGTTCCTCCGCTTCCGGTCTCGGTGCGCGCGAAAACAGCATTTCAACAGCATCGCTTGCTTTCAGTCTGCCGTTGATAACTTCATAAATCGCCTCTGTAATCGGCATCTCTGCACCGACCTTTTTCGCCAGTTCATATGCGGCCTCTGTCGTATACATTCCTTCCACGACCATGCCAACCTGCTTTATCGCCTCATCAGGTTTCATGCCCTCTCCGATTAAAATTCCGCAGCGCCTATTACGGGAATGCATAGAGGTACAAGTTACAATCAAATCACCGACACCAGCAAGGCCATTAAAAGTGCGTACATCTGCCCCAAGTTTCACACCCAGTCTTGTAATCTCCGCAATGCCTCTCGTCATCAGCGCTGCTTTCGCATTGTCTCCGAATCCCATTCCATCTGAAATTCCCGCGCCGAGTGCAATAATATTTTTAAGCGCGCCGCCTAACTCAAGACCTGTTACATCTTCACTCGTATAAATACGAAATCTGTTCGTCGAAAAAATTTCCTGCACTTCCAGCGCCGTTTTTGAGTCTCGCGAAGCAACCGCAACTGTCGTTGGCATTGCGCGGCCAACCTCCTCTGCATGAGACGGTCCTGAAAGCGCTGCATAGCGGTAATTTGAAAGCTTTTCCGAAAATACTTCTTCTGCAATTTCTGACATACGCTTCAATGTTTTCAGCTCAATTCCCTTTGCGACATTCACAAGAATCATCTCATCTGTCAAATACGGAAGCGCATTTACCGCCGCGCTCCTGAAGTGCTGAGCCGGCGCCGAAAAAAGCACCAGATCCGACCCTAAAACTGCATCTTCAGCAGAATATGCAATCTTAAGATGATTGCTGAGTTTTACACCAGGCAAATATCTTACATTTTCGCGTTTTTCCTCCATTTCATCAAGATGTTCTCTATTAACATCATAAATATGTACATCATGTCCTTTGCCTGCAAGCGTCTGTGCCAGTGCCGTTCCCCAGCTTCCTGCTCCGATTACGCCTATTCTTTTCATTTTTCATTCCTCCCGGATTCCTTTTTCCGAAAGCTCAGTTTTGGTTCCTCTCCACGCACGAGCCTTCTGATATTACTCCTATGTTTTATAATAACAATAATTGCCATAATGCTAATTCCCCACAACGCCTGCGGCAGCAGGAAATAAGTAATAACCGGCGCCATGACAGCACCACAGACAGACCCCGCCGAGACACGCCTCGTCAAAAGCACAACAAGCAGCACGATGCCAAGCAGAGACAATCCTAACGCCGGCCATACTGCCGTAACAGCACCGAAAGCAGTCGC
>CALXBT010000122.1 GCA_944386585.1 uncultured Clostridia bacterium
TAAACGCGCCTGTATGGTCCAGTATTCTTTAGGAATAAACGCTTTAATCTGATTTTCCCTATCGCAGATAATCTTCAATGCAGCAGACTGCACTCTACCGGCAGAAAGACCTCTTCTGACCTTGCGCCAAAGAATCGGGCTGATCTTATAACCGACAAGACGGTCCAGCACACGCCGCGCCTGCTGCGCGTCTACCAGCTTCAGGTCAATAGGGCGCGGATTCTTTACAGCCTCCTGAATTGCCTTTTTGGTAATTTCATTAAATACAATCCTGCATGGCTCTTTTTCATCAATTCCAAGCAAATATGCAAGATGCCATGAAATCGCCTCGCCCTCCCGGTCAGGGTCTGTTGCCAAATAAATTTTATCCGCCGCTTTTGCTTCTTTTTTTAACTCTTTGATCAAATCTCCCTTGCCGCGAATCGCAATATATTCCGGATCAAAGTCATTTTCTATATTGATTCCAAGCTTGCTCTTCGGCAGGTCTCTCACATGACCTACCGAGGCAACTACTTTATATTTCGAGCCTAAAAACTTGCCTATTGTTTTCGCCTTTGATGGCGATTCCACAATTACTAAATTTTTCTTGGCTGTAGCCATAATTCATCCTCCTGAAAAATTGCACTGTCATGATTATATTGCCTCTTTTTTTATTTTGCAATAAAAATTTTACCGAAGTATGTACAAATTATACCTTTCATTTCAAGCACAGTAAGAATTTCATTCACCTTTAATGCCGGAAGCTTCATTGTCTGACACAGAAAACTGCTCGTTACTTCACCTTTTTCTGTAATCAGAGCTACTATTTTTTTCTCATTACCGGAAAGCATTTCGTAAAACTGCTGATCCGGATTTTGACGCACGCCAAGATCCCACAAAAGATCATCAATCACTGCAATCGGCTGTGCACCGTCACAAATCAGCTTATTTGCTCCGATACTCATTACACTGTTAATATTACCCGGCAGCGCATAAACACTGCGGCCCTGCTCTGCTGCCCGTTCCGCTGTAATAAGCGATCCACTGGCCAACCCCGCTTCTACCACCACAATCCCTTCGCAAAGACCACTGATAATCCTATTTCTTTTCGGAAAAGTAAATTTTGACGGAGGATAGCCGGGAGGATATTCCGAGAGGAGAAGTCCTTTTTCCTCAATTTCTTCCATTAGAAGCTTATTTGCAGCCGGAAAACAAATATCAATTCCGCATCCAAGCACGGCGATTGTCCTTCCTCCGGCAGAAAGTGCACCTTTATGCGCCAATGTATCAATACCGGCAGCCATTCCTGAAACAACTGTAAAACCAGATTCCGAAAGCCGCTTTCCAAGTTTATAAGCCGCCCAGCGTCCGTATTCTGTCGGTTTTCTGGTGCCAACGACTGCAAAGCACCTTTCTTTGAGGGCAGACAGTGTACCGCGATAGTACAGTCTTTTCGGTACATTTTCAATCTGTTTTAAAAGTACGGGAAAATACGGATCATCCGCTTCTATCACGCCGCATCCGTCTCCTCTTTGTTCCTTTTTATTATTTTCCAGAAGAAGCTCCGCCTCTTTTTCCTGCTTTTTTTCTACTCGTTTCTTTTGAATCATATGACCCTTTCCATTTTCATATTCTATCTACCCGTTCATGTTTCTGATATTTTCTGCGGCAACTCCTGCCATCTTTCTGTCATTCATTTTATCATCAGTTTTTTCTCTTTTATCCCATCTCACTCCTCTTTCGGCGGGAAAGATCAAACATTCTGTACTGCAAGGCTTCCGCAATATGTTCTTCTCTTATCTGTTCGGACTGTGCAAGGTCGGCAATCGTACGAGCAACTTTCAGCACTCTGTCGCAGCCTCTTTCCGATAAAGCGAATGTCCTGCGGGCCTCCTGCATCAATCTGCGGCAGCTTCGGTCAAGCGGGCAGTACAGTATAAGCGACTTTCCTGAAAGCTTGGCATTTGTCAGTATCCCCTCTGTTTCCTTTTGATATCTCCTTTTCTGCATATCAAGTGCAACAGCAACCGCTTCCCGCATTTCCCGTGAACCAGTTGCCTTTTCTGTTTTTGAGCTGTATATCAGGCCTCCATCTCCAAAATCTTCTGTATCTTCTTCCCGTTCTACGCGCACTTGCAGATCAATTCTGTCGGCGATTGGTCCGGACAGCTTACTTTGATAAAGTCGAATTTCATTGCCGCTGCAGGTGCATAAACGCATGCTGTCGCCAAAAAAACCGCATTTACAGGGATTTCCTGCCGCTACCAGCAAAAAATCTGCCGGAAAAACTGCCCTGCTTTCTGTCCGTTCCACTGAAATTTCTCCTGTCTCAAGCGGCTGACGCAGAAGCTCTATTTGTCTTCTCCCGAATTCCGGAAATTCATCAAGAAACAGTACACCTCGATGTGCCAATGACATTTCTCCCGGCTTTGGAATCCTGCCTCCACCGGCCAGTGCTGCCTCTGTTACTGTAGGATGCGGCGTACGAAATGGCCGCGCATGTACAAAAGGCTCTTTTTCTGTCAATAGTCCTGCAATGCTGTATATTTTCGTAAGCTCCAGCATCTCTTCCTGAGAAAGCGGCGGCATAATTGTTGGAATTCTCCTTGCAAGCATTGTTTTTCCAGTACCCGGCGGTCCGGTAAAATAAATACTATGCCCACCAGAAACAGCGATTAGAATAGCACGCTTTGCAGTTTCCTGTCCCCGTACCTCAGCAAAATCCATCTCTGAAAAAACCGATATTCTCTTTTTTCTTTCCTTATTATATATAGGAATTCGCTTTTCTCCACGCAGATGCTTGATTACATCAAACAGTGATTCTGCAGGAATAATTTCTACTCCCTTTGCGATTGCCGTTTCTGCAGCATTAGCAGATGGCAAAATCAATTTCTTAATACCTGTTTTCTGGAAACCCGTTACAAGCGGCAGAGCACCCTCAACCTTAACAAGCCTGCCGTCCAAAGATAATTCTCCAAGAAACCCTGTCTCTAAAACTGCGCTGCTGCATATTTCTCCGTTTGAAATAAGAATTCCCACCGCGATTGGAAGATCAAAATGACTTCCTTCTTTTCGGTTTGCAGCCGGTGCCAGATTTACTGTAATGCGCTTGGCGGGAAAATTCCGTCCTGAGTTAATAATAGCCGACCGGACGCGCTCTTTTGACTCACGAATTGTAGCAGACGGAAGCCCCACCATATAAAATGCCGGTAGTCCGCGTGTTAAATCCGTTTCTACCGTTACCAGATATGCATCGATACCAAAAAGAGCCGCCGTATGAACTTTTGACAGCATCTTATCTCCCCTCTCCAAAAGCATTTTCAAGATGATGAAGATAAACCTTTTGATTCATGAATAAAAGCTCGATTACATCAAGACGCTCTCTATATTCATGATATTCACTATGACACAGCATATAATAAGATGCAGCCGCTCTAATTCGATGCCGTTTCCTTTCGTTTACCGCTTCAGACGGCAGTCCGTAATTAAAATTCCGCCTCGTCTTCACTTCAATAAAACAGAGAGTCTTTTCTATTATGGCAATAATATCAACTTCTCCGGAACGGCAGCGAAAATTGCGTTCTACAATCCTATATCCGCAGCGTTGTAAATACAGGCAGGCTCTTTTTTCCCCCAGTTTTCCTAATTTTTCTCTTTCATCCATTTTTGTTTCACCTTTCTGAAGCTCATGCTTTCCTTGCAATCTCACTCTAATCTCTGCTTAAAAAGTTCTCCATGCTTTGTAAATCAGCAAAAACAATGTATACCAGTATTAAAGCAAAATTCCTTTTTCATCTTTATTTTACATTATTTTACATTTTATTGCAAGAAATTTGTTCTCTGTATTGTGTATAAATTAATTCCTGCTACCTTTCAGATAGAATCATCTTGTTCAATGATGAGAGCTCACCGCTGATATATTGAAAACTAAAATTCAAATATTATTTTTTGCATG
>CALXBT010000123.1 GCA_944386585.1 uncultured Clostridia bacterium
AAGATGAGGATAGACGGGGAAGAATTTGAGATTACAAAAGATTTCATTGATGTAAGAATTGATGCAAAGGAAGGCTTTGCTGTTGCAATGGAAAATAATCTTTTTACGATTCTTGATACGACGCTGACAGAGGATTTGATTAAAGAGGGACTTGCAAGAGAGCTTATTTCAAAAGTGCAGCAGCTGCGTAAGCAGAAGGATTTTGAGATGATGGACCGTATTCATATTTACCTTGCGGCGGACGAAGAAGTCAAATCGGCAGTAGAAGCTTATCAGGATTACATCATGAAAGAAACGCTGGCGCTTCAGATCGAGGAGCGAAACGGTCTTGAGGAATACATGCTGAACGGACATAAAACGGGTATTGATGTGATACGAAAATAACGCATAAAAATTTATGGGCCTGGTCTTTCAATTTTTATTATCTTTGTTTTTCCTGTTTTTTCCTTTGATAAAATACGGAAATCCTGCTCATAATAAGTCTTGAGGAGGCGATGAAAATGGAGAATAAAGAAAATAAGAATGTGATGAGCGAAAAGTACACAGAGGTCTTTAAGCAGAACATCGCGCAGTTCGACGAGCTTAACATGGTAAAAAGCAGGGCAGGCAGAACTGCTCATGAGAAGTCGGAGGACATGGGTTCTGACAGACAAGTCGACCATATCGATAATAAAGTATTTACAGAAAAAGCCTGAATCCAGGCTTTTTTTCTGTTCTTGTATCTTTCCGCTTATTTTTGTTTATTATTTTTCACTTTTCCACTTACAAAATCTGTGATATACTGACGGTATACAAAGTAAGTCAGAATTTTGTGAGTAATTCATCACCAAATTTTATTAAGAAAGGACGAATGATTATGAAGTATGATTTTGAATCCATTATCGATCGTAAGGGACATGATGCGTGGGCGATAGATGACCTTTATGATGACCCTACTCCACCGAAAGAAGGATGGAGCGTGATTCCGATGTGGGTTGCAGATATGAGCTTTGCGACCTGCCCAACGATTACGGAGGCTATGGCAGAGAGAGTGAAGCATCCTTGCTTTGGGTATTTCCGTACTTCTGATGAATATTGGAATTCCATTATTGACTGGCATACTAAGAGAAATGGTGTAACGGGACTGGAAAGAAAGCATCTCGGCTACGAAAACGGTGTGCTTGGCGGTGTAATGGCAGCGGTAAATGCTCTTTCTGCGAGAGGCGACAGCATTTTGGTACATTCCCCTACATATATCGGATTTACCGGATGTTTGGAGAATAACGGGTACAATATTGTACTTTCAGAATTGAAGCTGGATGAAAATAATATTTACCGCATGGATTATGAGGATATGGAAAAGAAAATTAAAGAAAACAATATCCATGTATGTGTGTTCTGCTCTCCACATAATCCGTCCGGCCGTGTTTGGGAAAAAGAAGAACTGGAAAAAGCAATGGCAATTTTTGAGAAACACCATGTTTATGTTGTTTCTGACGAAATCTGGTCTGATCTTATCAGACCGGGATATAAGCATATTCCGACGCAGCTTGTTTCAGAATACGCCCGTATGCACACAATTGCACAGTATGCGACAACGAAAACATTCAATCTTGCAGGCTTAATCGGAAGCTACCACATCGTGTACAGCAAGTATTTGAGAGACAGGATTGATAAGGAAGGTTCTTTGTCACACTATAACGATATCAATGTCTTTTCGCAGCATGCACTCATCGGTGCTTACAAGCCGGAAGGGCATGAATGGGTTGATGAGCTCAATCAGGTACTGGCAAGCAACATTGACACGATGAAAGCATTTCTTGAAGGATACGGCTTTAAGATGACGCTTCCGCAGGGAACCTATCTGCTTTATGTAGATGCTACAGATTATTGTGAGAAGCATCATATCAGCATTGATGATCTGCAGAAAAAAATGTGGGATTACGGTGTTTCTACGCAGGACGGCCGTCCGTTTCATGGTTCTTGCCATATTCGTATTAATGTGGCGATTCCGCCGGCACTTTTAAAAGAGGCCTGCGACAGACTGGAGAAGTATGTGCTGGAAAAATAAGCTGAAAAGCAGAAACAAATAGACGGCCCTGCCCGATGCAGGGCCGTTTTATCGTTTCGGTGACAGGCGCAGCAACATTTGCCGCAAGACACGGAGCGATATACAGAAAAATGAGGCATAGATATAGAAAGGAGTCTAAATAAGCCTGAAAATATAAAAATATTTACTATCGCAGAAGCTTATGATAAAATGTATAAGTGATTTTGTACCGTTTTGCGAAAGGATGGATTTCATGAGTTTTTCATCTGATACGAAGGGTGAGCTTGCCCGCATTGAACCGGAGAAAAAATGCTGTATGCTTGCAGAGATTGCTGGTTTTATACGCGTCTGCGGCAGTGTGAAGCTGGTGGGCAGCGGCAAAATGAAGCTGGTGCTTGCAACAGAAAATCCGGCTGTTGCGCGCCATTATAAGAAGCTTATCAAAGATTATTTCGATGTTGATGCAGCACTTGAAATCAGTGAGGGTAGTACTCTGAAAAAGGGCCGTCAGTATACACTGACGCTTGATGACAGAGAAGGACAGAAAGCTGAGCCGATCTTGCGGGAAACGGGAATCCTGATGATTCGGGAAGGAATGAACTATATCAGCGATGGCATTTACGGCGGATTGATTCGGACAAAATGCTGCCGTAAGGCATATTTGCGCGGAGCCTTTCTCGGTGCGGGGACCATGAGTGATCCTGAAAAATCTTATCATATTGAACTTGTTTGTTCGACAGAAATTCTGGCGGGAGATCTGCGCAGGCTGATTAACAGCTTTGTCGATCTGAATGCCCGCACAGTACAGCGAAAAAAAAATTACATCGTATATGTAAAAGAAGCAGAGCAGATAGGCGATATTTTAAACATCATGGGAGCGCATCAGAAATTTTTTGACTTTGAAGAAATTAAAATGACAAAAGAAATGCGCAATAAGGCAAACCGTCTTTTAAACTGCGATAATGCAAATCTTGATAAGACGATGAATACAGCACAGCGGCATCTGGCGGCAATTGATAAAATTGAGCGTTTGCGGGGACTGACATTTTTGCCGGATAAACTCTTTGATATAGCAGTGCTGAGAAAAGAAAATCCAGAGGCGACGCTTCAGGAGCTTGCAGATTTGAGTGATCCGCCGCTGAAAAAATCAGGGCTGAACAACAGGCTTCGCAGAATAGAAGAACTTGCCGAAAAATTAGAGGAGTAGAAGAAATTGAAATATAAATGTTTAGTACTTGATCATGACGATACGGCGGTAAAAAGTACACCGGAACTGCATTATCCTTCTTTTCAGCTGATTATGAAGGAACTGAGGCCGGAGCACAAGGAATATAGTCTGGCGGAATTCACGCATAAATGCTTCGATCCGGGATTTGCAGAATTCTGCACAGGGGAACTTTGCTTTACAGAAACGGAAATGCAGAGGGAGTATGAGATTTGGAAGGCCTATATTCAGGATAAAACGCCGGCCTTTTATGAAGGATTTCTGGATTTGGCAAGGCGTTTTCAGAAAGAGGGAGGATATCTGTGCGTTGTTTCACATTCGGAAAAAGCAGAGATTGTACGGCATTACCGGGAAAACGGCATTGAACTTGATCTTGTTTATGGATGGGAGCTTCCGCCGGAGCAGCGTAAGCCGTATCCATATCCAATGGAGCAGATTTTGCAGAGGCTTTCTCTTTTGCCGCAGGAGTGCCTTATGGTAGATGATCTGAGGCTTGGCTATGATATGGCAAAAGCATGCGGCGTAGAGTTTGCAGCAGCCGGCTGGTCGCACGGTCTGCTTCCTGAGGTAGCGGAGTTTATGAAACAGCATTCCGACTATTATTTTAAAACGGTAAAGGAGTTTGCTGATTTTCTGTTTTGCAGTACACTGCAGGCGGAGAGATAGAAGATCATGGAAAAAGGACAAATTCTGACGGAAATTCAAATCGAAGATATCAGTCAATCAGGAGAGGGAATCGGCCGCTATCAAGGTATGGCAGTTTTTATACCGGGAGCGATGCCGGGGGATATTGTTTCAGCTGAAATAGTAAAACAAAAAAAGAGCTATGCAATCGGCCGGCTTATAGAAATAACAGCGCTTTCACCGGACCGGATTCCTGCAGACTGCGAATATTTTGGAAGTTGCGGCGGCTGTACTTTTCGCAGTATTTCTTATGAAGCAGAACTTGCACTGAAAGAAAAGCAGGTACGGGATAAACTCATGCGTCTTTCGGGAATCAAGGAGCCGAATCTGAAGCCGATTATCGGGATGAAAGAACCGCTGCGATACCGAAATAAAGCGCAGTTTCCGGTTAGAGCCGGAAGGCCGCTTGAAAAAGACGGAAGAGATATGGCATGCGGCACGCCGTATATCGGTTTTTATGCACGGAGCAGCCATGAACTGACAGATATTGACGACTGCCTTTTGCAGAATAGAGTAGCGGTTACTTTAGCAGAGGTGCTGAAACAGTTCATGAGAGAAATGCACATTACGGCGTGGGATGAAAAGCGGAAACAGGGACTTCTGCGTCACCTCATTGTAAAAACTGCGGAGAGTACCGGTGAAGTGATGGTGATCCTTGTGATTAACGGAAAGGAAATTCCTCAGGTTCAAAAACTAGTTGAAATGCTGGATGATGCAGCTTATGAAGCAGGATATAGTCTTGAGAGCGTGATACTCAATATCAATCAGGAGAAAACTTCGTGCATTACGGGAGAAAAATATATTACGATTGCAGGAAAAGAAACGATTTTTTCCGAATGTATGGGGTTGAAGTTTGAAATTTCGCCGGCGGCTTTTTATCAAATCAATACAGTGCAGACAGAAGTACTTTATAGTAAGGTGATGGAATATGCCGCTCTTTCAGGCAGTGAAACAGTGTTTGATCTATATTGCGGCATAGGAACAATTGGCTTGATTGCTGCAGACCAAATGCGTGAAAAAATACGCAGGAAATGCGGGTTTGACGATTATGAAAACATGGGCCGTGTATATGGAATTGAAGCCGTTAAGGGTGCTGTTATCGATGCCAACAGAAATGCAGTAATCAATCATCTTGTTAATGCGGAGTTTATTTATGGAAAAGCAGAAGAAAAGATTGGAGAACTCCTGAACGGGTATA
>CALXBT010000124.1 GCA_944386585.1 uncultured Clostridia bacterium
CGTCTACCGGTGCAGGCAACCTGAGATCCTTTTATAAAGGAAAAAAGTAACGAGCGAATTAAGTCCAGCCTTTACTGC
Organism: uncultured Clostridia bacterium; assembly: GCA_944386585.1. Taxonomy (GTDB): domain Bacteria; phylum Bacillota; class Clostridia; order Peptostreptococcales; family Anaerovoracaceae; genus QAKD01. The sequence continues at coordinate 79 of CALXBT010000124.1, forward strand.
ATTAAACAGCAGGATAAATGGCATTACCTCTTTTACTGCTTCCACCGGCCATCCGGTAAACATCGGTGTAATGATAAGATTAGCAAAGTACATCACTGCCACCATCGACAATGTTCCCGCAACCAGTGCAATAACTGCCTCTTTTCTTGTTTTCTTATGTCTATATAAGAATCCCGCTACAAGCACAAAAGTCCCTGTTGCAATAATATGCATAATAATGCCGTACGCACCGCTTGCAGCACTTACCGTCAGCCCCTGAACAAGCGAAACAACAACTGTAATCAGCAAGCCCGCAAGCGGACCAAATGCAAAAGTTCCGATTAAAATCGGGATATCCGCCGGATCATATTCCAAGAAAGCTACCACCGGAAAGATAGGGAAATGAATAAAGTAAACAAGTATGACGGAAATCGCTACAAGCATTCCCATTTTAGCAAGCTTCACCGAATTTTTCTGTTGACTCATTTTTTGATTCCTCCTAAAAAATATCTTTTCAAACCAGCATAAGGAATCTGTTTCATAAAAAAGCCCTGAAGAATTTTCTTCAGGGCAAACCGCGTAAATATCTAAACTTTTTATCATCTGTCAAACTGCCTGTCTTTTGACCGTCAGATGAAAACTCTTCGGCAGCTTTCTTTTTCACCGTTTTCTTCTGAAAATTTTCAAAGCTTTCCGCTTCTCCGTCTTCTATGCGTCCGGTGCCTCGTCTTCATATCGAAGATTCGATTGCTGCCTGATTTTTATTTCATATCACTTACGCTTTCTGTTTCTCTTTATCCGGACTATACCGTTGGTACGGGGATTGAACCCGTTCTGCCTTTTGTGCCTCTGAAAAACCGGCCGAAACAAAGAAACATTTCTTCATTTCACCTTATGCCGCTTTCTCTTTCGGCTTAAGCCCTCGGACTTGTCGCGCTGTTTTCTCTTAAGTTTTGCGTTTTTTGTATAACCGCTACGCCCTTTGCCGGAGCACTTTAACCTAAAAGATTCTTGCACGCTTTACCGCCAGTAAGGAATTTCACCTTGCCCTGAAACATGTATTCGATTATGCAGTTTTTATTATATACTCTGTAGTTATCATTGTCAATTGCAGAAACAAATAACTTTCAGCAGAAATATTTTTCGCTGCATAGATAAAAAACATTTATTCAGGCTTTGTCAGCCGGTAAATCGCGTCCGCATAAATTTTGGCGGTCAATACCAGCTTATCAATTTCAATAAACTCATTTTTCTGATGAGCCAGCTCCGGATCTCCCGGAAAAATAGCGCCGAACGCCACAATCCCGTCGCAGGCCCTTGCATAGGTACCGCCTCCGATTACAAAGGGCCGGCTTTCATAGTCTCCCGTACGCTCCCGGTATACATCCATCAGTGTCGTAATAAGCGGACTGTCTGCTGCCAGATAAATTGGCTTTTGGTCCTTTCCTTTTACAACCCCTAAATTATACTGATTCAAAAGAGGCATCATTCCGTCATACACCATCTCTGCCGTCAGCGTCACCGGATAACGGACATTGACCGTCAGCGTTACTGATTCTGTATCCATTTCAATCTGACCGACATTGAGAATCGTACCGCCCGACGGCTCATCCCAAAGACCGCATCCGAGCCTCTTTCCGTCTGTCTCAAATCCGATAAACCGATTATAAAATTCAATAAACTCAGCTGCATCCTCATTGACAAAATTAAAACGCCCTAAAAAGTCCATTAAAATCGAAATCGCATTTGTTCCCTTTTCCGGTGTTGCACCGTGCGCCGAAACGCCCGCTGCTGAGATTTCAAGATTTTTTCCGATTCCTCTGACAGAAATCCGGTGCCCTGTCTCCGCCCGGTAAAGTGCCGCCTGTTCTCTTATCTTCTCATAAGAAGCAGAAGAAGCTCCGGACGGCACGCTGCTGTCCCGCAGCACTGCTCTTACAGAATCTGCCACCATATTCGGCGCATTTCCACCGCTCATGCTTCGAAGCTCAAGGCCCTTATCCATGTTCTTTCCGAATTTTTTAGCAATCTGAAATACAATGATCCCCTTTTCCCCGTGAATAGCCGGAAAATCGGAATCCGGTGTAAAGCCAAATGTCGGCGGCTCTACTTTAGAAAAATAGTATTCCATCCCTTTCCAATTCGTTTCTTCGTCAAGCCCCAGTATCAAGCGTACCTTCTTTTCTGGCACAAAGCCAGAATCCTTCAATGCTTTCATCGCATAATACGCGGCAATAACCGGTCCCTTGTCATCACTGCTTCCTCTGCCGTACACTCTTCCGTCCGCAACAGCGCCGCTGTACGGCTCAAAGTCCCAGCCGTCTCCTTCCGGCACTACATCAAGATGACCGAGAATTCCCATGACCTCATCTGAAACAGAAATAGTTTCCCCGCTTTCATAAAGTGTGCAGCCGCCAAATTCAATATGGCCTCCGTAGTTATCAATATTCTCTGTATCAAAACCATCCTCACGGCCTTTATACAATAAATATTCCAGCGCCTCCTGCACGCCATATCCAAACGGCAAAAGTCCCTTGTCCTCTGTCTCAACAGCATCTTCCTCCACGCTTCTGATCTGTACCAATTCAGAAAGCGTCCGGACCATCTCACTGCGGTATTCATCAATTAATCTTAAGTAATCCATTTGCATCCTCCAGCGCTCCTTTGGCTCTCGTCAGGTGTCCTGATTCTGCAAGCACGGCATTACTGTCAAGCGCACTATCAAGTGGTATGATTGAGTACACAGTTCTGCCGCCTTCTGAGTAGCGGTCCACCCAAGTCGGAACTGCCGACATTGCCGCCGACACAACCTCATTATCGGTCTTATTATAATCAATTTTCACCTGCGCTATTACGCCTGTTTCCGTATATCTTTTCTCTGCACCCAGCGTCTCTGTCCGCTGATTGGAAATAAAATTGCCCATACTGAAAAAAACCGGTACCCCGTCAATGTACTCCGCTTCCTGCAAATTATGCGGATGAGAGCCGAAAATAATGTCAACATTCATAGTTTCCACTGTTTTTTCCGCAATATACCGCTGCCACTTGTTGGCGGCAAGCTGATATTCCTCTCCCCAGTGATAGTACATCACAACGATCTCTGCACCATTCTCCCGCGCTTCCTCTACCACACTTCCAATTTCTTTCAGCTCCGCGTCAATATTTTCATAACTGAAAGAATTGATCCTCGCCGCGTTTTCTGGTGCAATCCGCACACCGTTTAAATAAACGGCACCATCCGGCGAAGGGGTTTCATAAGTATAAGCTATCACCGCCACATCAATACCCTTTACATTGATCATTGCGTAGCGCGGCTCATCCTCCCGAAGCATACTTCCTGTGGTTACAAAACCGTTCTTTTTCAGCACTTCCAGTGTGCGCGTTATCCCAGCTCCACCGCGGTCATGCATGTGATTATTCGCAGTCAGCGCAACATTAAATCCCGCTTCTGCCAGATCTCCTGCCAGTACATCCGGAGAACTGAATGCAGGATATCCTCTATACGGCTCCCCGCCGAAAGTTGTTTCTATATTGCACAGTGCGATATCAGCCTTTGTAATATAATCCTTTATGAATTCAAAATTCTTTTCAAAACTGTATGTACCGTCCCCCAGTGCCGCCGCCTGCACCTGTGTTGTATGCGCCATCACATCACCGACACAAGCAATATCAATCGTAACGATTTCCGGCGTGCCTCTGTTTTCAGAAGCTGCCGTATCAGCATCAGGTCCGTTTTGGCCTTCCCCTCCAGGTGAAAATAGTGGGAAAGCTATCAAAACCCCCACTATCAGCACTAAGCCTAATAAAATATATATCAGCTTATTTTTGTTCATTTCTTAGTCCACCGCTTCTACGCTTTCAACCTCAGGACAGCTTTCTTTCAGGATTCTTTCTACGACGCCTTTAATTGTCATTCTGGCGCCCGGGCAACCTGCGCAGTGCCCTTTTAGTCTTACATTTACTACATGATCATCCGTATATTCTACAAATTCAATATCTCCTCCGTCTCTCTGCAGAAAAGGTCTGATCTGTTCGAGTGCTTCTTTAATCTTTTGTTCCATTTGATATCTCCTTTTTACAAGTTTCATTTTTTATCTATAAAGTATTAACAAATGCTGTCTTTTACCGGAATCCTTCCTCCTATACTAAGTTGGGCTCCATTGTATATATGTTCTGTGATTCTCCGTTTCTTATACCTTTTATTACAACCGACTTCATCGGATCGCCGTTTGAGTCAAAGGTAATATTGCCGGATGCGCCCGGATACTGTGAAGTAAGAAGCAGGCTCCGCCGCAGCAAGTCGCCGTCCTTCACCGTACCGATTCGGTTCAGTGCCTCCACCGCAATCATATAAGCATCAAAGCCGAGCGCGACTTCCGGTTCCGGTACTGCATCTATGCCGTATTTTTCCCGATAGGCCGAAAGGAATTCCTCCGCTTGGCTGTTCACGCTGGTATCAGCATCATAAATCGTAGAAAATACCGCCATATTCGCCGCATCTCCGGCCGCCTCCAGAAAACTTTCTGTATCCCATGCCTCCGTTCCTAAGAAGACTGCATGAAGCCCCATCTTCTCTGCCGCGCGGAGAATTGCCGCACCGTCATCGGCTGCTGCCGGCAGAAAGACTGTACTTAGACCGGCATTTTTAATGCTTTCAAGCTGCGCCGTAAAATCCGTATCTCCCGCCGCGTACTCCAGCGTTATTGCAATTGCAGAACTATTTCCCGTAAGCTGTACAAGCTTGTCCTCAAAAGCGCTGCAGAGTGCCGATGCCACATCATCATTCTGTGGCTTCAAAATAGCCGCCTGCGTAGTGCCAAGCGATTCAAATGCATATTTTGCAAGCGCGATTCCCTGATAGGAATCGACAAAACCGACTCTAAAATAAAACGAATTATTGCTTGTAACAAGCGGATTTGTATTGGTAATTGAAATTGCCGGTACCTCCGCTTCTTCTATATACTTACCCGCAATTAGAGAATATACACTCCCATAACTTCCAAGAATAATGGCAGGATTTTCCGAAAGCAATTCCTGAATCGCTTCTTCCGCCACATAGATATCCGATTTATTATCGGCATAAATCAATTCGACATTCTTTCCCATACAGGTCGGCTGCAGCTCATGTGCTAGCTCTATTCCTATCTTTTCCAGCTCCCCGAATTTCTTATCGCTGCCGGAAAGCGGTTCAAATATACCAATCTTTACTGTTTCGTAACTTTCCTCACCTTGTTCAAGGAAAGTTCTGTAAAACGCATCGTATGTCGCGCAGCCGCTAAGACAAATTGTCAGGAAAACAAGCAATGCCGCCGCAATTCTTCCCCTTTTTTTCATCAAAACTATTCTCCAAGATATGCCGATCTTACTCTGTCGTCTTTTAAAAGCTCCCTTCCCGAGCCGGACATCGTAATCAGCCCTGTTTCCATGACATAAGCAAAATGCGATATCTCAAGCGCCGCTTTTGCATTCTGTTCAATCAAAAGTACATTCACGCCGGCATTATTGATTTCCTTGATAATCGCAAAAATATCTTTAATGATAAGCGGTGCAAGACCAAGCGAAGGCTCGTCGAGCATTAAAAGCTTCGGTCGCGCCATCAGCGCCCTCCCTACTGCCAGCATTTGCTGCTCGCCGCCCGAAAGCGTGCCGGCAAGCTGCCATGTCCTTTCTCTCATACGAGGAAAAAGCTCATAAACCCATTCTCTGTCTTTTCTGATTTCATCCTTATCCTTTCGAAGATATGCACCCATCGTAAGATTTTCCTCTACTGTCAAATCGGGAAATACGCGCCGGCCCTCAGGGCAGAGCACAATCCCCTGCTTCACGATATCTCTTGTCTGCATTTTAGAAAGATCTACGCCATTAAATTCAATATAACCGCTCGGTTTGGCTACAAGGCTCATAATCGCTTTCAGCGTCGTACTTTTCCCGGCGCCGTTAGCGCCGATCAGAGAGATAATCTGGCCGTCGGCCACCTCCATATTGATTCCTCTAAGCGCATGAATTCCACCATAATATACATGTAAATTTTCAATTTTAAGCATTTTAGTCCACCCCCAGATACGCTTCAATAACCTTAGGGTTGTTCTGCACTTGCGTTGGGCTTCCCTCTGCAATCAGCGTTCCGTAATCCAGTACATAAATCCGCTCGCACACACCCATGACAACCTGCATGTGATGCTCTATCATCAAAATCGAAAGATTAAAATCACTTCGGATACGGCCGATAAAATGCATTAAATCATCCGATTCCTGTGGATTCATGCCGGCTGCCGGTTCATCCAGCAGAAGAAGCTGCGGCTTTGTGGCTAGCGCCCTTGCAATCTCAAGATGTCTCTGTTTGCCGTACGGCAGTGAAGTCGCAATATCATCCTTGTTTTTTTCCAGTCCCAAAATCCGGAGCAATTCCATCGTCTCTTCGCGCATCTGCTTTTCCTCTTTGTGATTAAGCATCAGAGTCGCAGATAAGAGATTGGACTTGATATTCATATGCTTGGCAATCAACACATTTTCAAATACCGAAAGTTCTTTGAACAGCCTGATATTCTGAAAGGTTCTGGCCACGCCCATCTTCGTAATCCTATCCGGTGTCGGTGCAAGCACCTTGCTGTATTTTCCGGCATTCTGACCGTTATAAATATCTTTCATTCTGCCGTGCGGATAATTTTCCACAATTAACTTACCATTCAAGTAGATCTCTCCGTTGGTCGGAGCATAAACGCCGGTAATCATATTGAACACTGTCGTCTTTCCGGCTCCATTCGGACCAATTAGCCCGACAATCTCTCCTCGGTTCACTTCCATATTGAGATTGTTTACCGCTACAACACCACCAAACTGCATGGTCAGATCGCATGCTCTGAGAACGCTTTCTTTACTCATTTACCGCACCTCCCTCCGCATCTTCCGCCAGAAGTGCCGCCTTTTTCTTCTTTTTTGTAAAGAAATGATAAACGCTGTCCCACGAAAATTCCTTGTTTCCCATAATGCCCCGTCTCCAGAAAAGTACTACTACCATAAGAATCACTGAGAACACTACCATACGGAAACCCGTACGCAGAAACGGAACCTGAAAATCACCGATAAACTGTTCCACATCGAGAAACCGCAGCCACCATTCTTTTGCAGCTGTTACCAAAAACGCCGAAAGAATACTGCCTGTGATGCTGCCCATACCGCCGATTACCACAATCAAAAGAATATTATAGGTCATTGAAAGTGGAAAAGTGGTTGACTGCACAGCCCCAAGAAACTGCGCAAGCAGCGCACCGCTGATTCCTGCAAAAAATGAACTGATAATAAACGACATTCTCTTATGTTTCGCAAGGTTGATTCCCATCGCTTCCGCCGCAATTTCATCCTCCCGAATCGCCTTAAACGCCCTGCCGTAGGAGCTCTTTATCAAAAGCACCATCAGCGAAATGCAAACAGCCACCACAATAAACGGTACAAAATAAGCCGGAATCACCCCAAACAAATTACTAAAAGACGGAATTGCTTTTAGACCAAGAGAACCGTTAGTGATTCTATTAAACGGCGAACTCGCAACAAGAATCCGCACAATCTCGGCAAACCCAAGCGTGGCGATAGCAAAATAATCACTTTTGAGACGCAGCACCGGTGCGCCGATAATCGCCGCCAGCAGCGCTGCCATAAGTCCTGCAATTAAAAGTCCGAAAAACGCCGGAAGTGCAATATCGGAAAGGCCATCGGCCACACCGTAAAGATAGTACACTCCCGCTTTCTTTTCTACCGGAATCGTAAAAATAGCAAAAGTATACGCGCCAACCGCCATAAAGCCTGCCTGCCCTAAGGAAAACAGCCCTGTTACGCCGTTCAGCAGATTCATAGAAGCCGCTGCCAGCGCATAAATTGCTCCCAGCTGGAGCACCGAACGCAGCATAGAAGAGCTGCTTGTAAATTCATAACTGCATATAAGCAGAACAACAAGCACGAGAGCTGCGATTACGGAACAAATATTTTTTGATTTCTTCGTCATAATCTACACCTTCTCCGCTATCTTTTCGCCGAATAATCCTGTCGGCCTGAACATCAATACTGCAACAAGCAGCACAAACGTAAACACATCACTGAATTCCGAATATCCAGCCGCTTTGATAAAGGTTTCAGAAAGTCCAATGATGAATCCTCCAACAACGGCACCCGGAATGCTGCCGATACCGCCGAATACTGCTGCAATAAAGCACTTAAGACCCGGCAAGGAACCAGCAAGCGGAAATACTGACGGACGCGGCGTAAAATACAAAATCGATCCCACTGCCGCAAGAGAACATCCGATGATAAAGGTTACGCTGATAATGTTGTTAATTTTAATGCCCATCAGCTGAGCTGTCTCAAAATCCTTTGAAACAGCACGCATGGCCATGCCGACCTTTGTATGTTTAATCAGCATCATCAGCAGTATTACCGCAAGTACTGTAATAATCGGTGTAATAAATGTAACAAGTGAAGTAGATACATCACCAAGTACAATTTTTTTATTCAGTAACGGAATCGACGGATACGACTTCGGCAGTGCCGAAAACAAGTAGGTAGCCACATTCTGCAAAAAATAAGATACGCCGATTGCCGAAATCATGATGGACATACGCGGTGCACTCCGAAGCGGCTTATATGCCACTTTTTCGATCACAACGCCAAGAACGACTGTTGAAAGAACTACAACTGCGATCGAAAGATACCAAGGTATCATGAAGTCAACCATAGCGAAAATCATAAAATACGCTGCCATCATAAAAATATCGCCGTGCGCGAAATTGATAAGCCTGAGAATGCCGTATACCATCGTATACCCAATCGCAATGAGCGCATAGATGCCGCCGATTGATATGCCCGCCAAACAATATGAAAGGAAAGTAGTAAAATCCATTATTTGTGAGCCTCCTGATTTTTTGTACTAAATAAGTTTTCTGAATCAACCTGCAAAGATTGAAAAAGACGCGCGAGGCTTTGTCAGTCTTCGTACGCTGATTCTTAAAACAAAAAGAACTGTGCGCAAAAATACGCACTTTTTATGCCATAAAAAGCGGCAGACGGCTATAAGCCCTCCGCCGCATTTTCCACTTCTCTGATAAATTCGTTTCTTGATTGCCCGGATTACTCCATATCAGCAACAGACTGAGTCTTTACGAATTCAAATTCTTTGCTTATTACAGATTCTTCTGTTACAGTCTTAAGATAAGCTGTATCTTTGATTGCATCACCGTTTTCATCAAATGCAATAGCACCTGTTACACCGTCAAAGGAAACATCTACAAGAGCGTCTCTGATATCAACCGATGTAATTGTCTCAAGGTCTGTACCATCCAATGCGGAAAGTGCATGATATACAGCCATATATGCATCATATCCGAGTGCGGATACTGCCGCTACTGTATCTGTATTTGCATTCCAAGTAATGTTCTGCGGATCACTGTTGAGATATGCCTTAAAGCCGTCTACGAATTCCTTCGCTACCGGATTGCTTTCATCCTTTTCATCAAAGAAAGTAGAAAAGACTACGCCCACTGCATCCTTTGAGATAATCGCTGCATTTTCCCAAGTGTCGCTGGCAAGTACCTGTGCATCGATACCATTTGCTGCAATCTGCGGAAGAATCAGCGTTGCTGTGTTAATTGAAGACGGAGCAAAGATTACATCAGGATCAGCAGCCTTTACGCTGGTCAAAATTGCATTAAAATCAGACTCGTTCGTCTGATAAGTTTCATCCGCAACAATTGTGCCGCCAAGCGCTTCATATGCCTGCTTGAAGAAGCCGGCAAGGCCTGTTGAATAGTCATCACCGTTCTGGCTGATAACTGCTGCAGTCATAAGACCCTCATCAACAGCATAGTTTGCCATTACAGTGCCCTGGAACGGGTCAAGGAAGCAAGCTCTGAAATAAAAGTCATTTCCGAGCGTTACCTGCGGGTTAGTACAGGAACAACCAACTGCCGGAACACCTGCATTCAGGAATGTTTCACCGGCTGCAATCGACACGCCTGATCCGTATGAACCGAGAACTGCCACAACCTGCTGACTGATAAGAGACTGTGCAGCTGTTACCGCCGCTGCCTTATCTGACTGATTGTCAACTTCCTTCAGTTCGATTGTATATGTAGTACCGTTGATGTCTACTGTCGGATAAAGACTGTTTGCATAACGGATACCGAGTACTTCCTGCATTCCGCCGCCGCCGTTCTCACCAGTTGTTGGTTCGAATACACCAATCTTAATGACATCACCTTCTACTGCGATTCCTGTTACTTCTGTATCAGTATCATCTCCTCCATTTCCGCATCCGAATGCAAAAACTGAAAAAATCATAACCAGTACAAGTAACATTGATAGCTTTTTCATACATTTTTCCTCCTTGTTAAGTTACCGGCCCTCTAATGCCGGTTGTAGTATAAAAAGTCTTTTTTATTATACTCTTTTTACCCCGTAAAGTAAAGCGGATTTACCTATTTTTGTGTATTCTCAGGCGATTTTCGCAGAATTTTCCGTAAATTTTTAATAATTTCTGAAAAAGCAAATACTTTTGCCTGTATGAAAAATTTTCCTGTTTTGCGTGATTTTTTCTGTTAATTTTCCGCGGATGGTGATATATTTATAGTAGTTGGCTTAAAAATTTACAAAGTTAATGATGATTTATGAATGAATAAGGAGGATTTTATTATGAAATGGGTATGTTCAGTATGCGGCTACACTCACGAAGGAGATACAGCTCCTGAAAAATGTCCTCAGTGCGGTGTTCCTGCGGACAAGTTTATCGCTTCTACAGGCGATATCACATGGGCTGATCAGCATGTCGTAGGTGTTGCAAAGGATGTCGATGAAACAATCAAAAATGATCTTAGAGATCATTTTATGGGTGAATGTACAGAAGTTGGTATGTATCTTGCAATGGCAAGAGTTGCTCACAGAGAGGGTTATCCTGAAATCGGCCTTTACTGGGAAAAGGCTGCTTGGGAAGAGGCAGAACATGCTGCAAAATTTGCAGAGCTCCTCGGTGAAGTCGTAACAGATTCCACTAAGAAAAACCTTGAACTGAGAGTGGAAGCAGAAGCAGGTGCCTGCGAATCCAAAAAAGATATCGCAACAAGAGCAAAAGCTCAGAATCTTGATGCAATTCACGATACAGTACATGAAATGGCAAAGGACGAAGCAAGGCACGGCAAAGCGTTTGAAGGACTTCTCAAAAGATATTTCGGTTAAACGAAAAAAAGACAAAACGCTGGCAAACGGGCTGTACAAATGAAAAATCAAAACGCGGATTAAAAATCCGCGTTTTTTCATAATCTTTATATATTACCAATCAAACTTTCTTATTTTCCAATACTTCTTTACAGACACCAAGAAGAAGCATTTGACATACAGCAAAGCCAGATTTATACTGTAAAAAATACAAGGAGAGCCTTATGGATTTTTCAACCTATTTTCCAGTCTGGAACAAACTGACGCCTGTGCAGCAAAATACAATTTCTACAAGTGCAGTTTTTCGTACCATCGCGCAAGGCACCGTGATTACAGGTGATGGCACAGACTGTACAGGCTTGCTGCTGCTGAAAAGCGGACAGCTCAGAGCATATATTCTTTCTGAGGAAGGCCGGGAAATTACAATTTACCGCCTTTTTGAATGGGACATATGCCTTTTTTCTGCTTCCTGCATATTAAAAAGCTCTCAGTTCGAAATCATGATCGAAGCTGAAAAAGATACCGAACTATGGGTCATTCCCGCAGAAATCTATAAAGCTCTCATGGAAGAATCCCTCCCTGTTTCCAACTATACAAATGAAATCATGGCCGCACGGTTTTCCGAAGTCATGTGGCTGATTGAGCAGATTCTGTGGAAAAGCCTTGACCGGCGGCTGGCAGCTTTCCTGCTGGATGAAGCCGTTCTGGAAGAAAGCAGCACTCTGAAAATCACGCACGAAATGATTGCCAATCATTTAGGAACAGCGCGCGAAGTAATTACTAGAATGCTTCGTTATTTTCAAAATGAAGGGATTGTAAAGCTTCGCCGCGGAGAAATAGAAATTATAAACACCGCAGGGCTTCGTACAATCTCCGGCTAATACCCTTCCTGCTCAGATAGTTCTCTCTTTCCGTTTCTTGCTTTACAGATCAGCTGTGTCATCGTCCCCATAGGGCAATATACACACCAGCTTCGCGGTTTAAAGAAAATCATCGTTATCATGCCAAGAAGCGTAGAAGTAAGCATGATACTGTAGAATCCAAAGGCAAACTGTACCACGCCCGGAGGTACTAAGTTCCCATGATAAGCCCAATTCCACGGAAGCTTAAAAGTCCAGAACAAGGTTATCGCCTGTTTGAGATTTTCCGTCCCTTCAAATACAAGATAAGTATTCCACAGCATCTGGAAAAACATCACAAAGAAAAAAATTAAAAACCCATATCGAAACCATTTACTCTTTAACCATTTCGGAACATCTCTCTTTCGTGACAGACCAAAGCGGCCGCCTAAGAGACCCAGCAGTTGACCGCGTCCACAATAGCGGTTGCAATAGGCCTTGCTTCCCGCTCCTATTGCAATGAGCAGCGGAACAAAAAAACAGATAAGTCCCAGCCATGCAAAAAGAATGTTGAAAAAGCCCAGTGCCAAATAAATAAGGGACAGCACCCACAGATAATCATACCATCTTCTTTTCATTCTGCCACCTCACAGATTTCAATTACTGATGCGGGACATTCTTTTGCACATTTTCCGCAACCGATACATTTTTCTAAATCGACTTTTGCCATGATTCCCTTTTGAATTACAATCGCATTCATCGGACATACCTTGACGCAGCAACCGCACGCTACGCAGCTCCTTTTATCTACAAACGCTTTCCGTCCGTTTTTCTTTTTTCTTTCCATACAGTCCCCTCTCTGATTTATTTATTTTCTATCATATGCGAAATCCCAAAGAAGTTCTGTGACTTTATCACCTTGATTCTGCATGAAAAAACGGTATGCCTCAAAACATGAAGTCATACCGTAAATCCCTATATTGTAGCAAAATACTTTATCCCAATTCTGTTTCCGTATTCAAACACATAGTTAGTTGAAAGAAAAAACAGGGTTACAAGTGCATATCCAAACAAAATTCCTGTGAACAGCCTGCGAAGATTGGTACTCTCGTACTTTGCCGTAAGCTGAATAGAACCATCAATAATTAGCGGCAACAATAGCACACACAACACTAAAACTTTCGGTCTGTAAAAACCGAAAAGCAAAACGCCCAAAATAATTCCTACAAGCTCCCCTGTACATCGTGCACAAATAGGAAATTGCCTGCCTTTTAGATAAAACGACCTGTCCGGCCGCCGGTGGCATCCAAAAATTCTTGGAAGCCATTTATAAAGAGTCTCTATCACAGGTATAATTCTACGCCTACATATAGCCCATGAGTCCGGCGCCGATTCCAAATGCAAAAATCAATATGTAGTATAATACCGCACAACCAACCCCGACAAGCGCACCGATTCCGGCTGCCTTCGAAGTCTTTGGCTTAGTATCTTTCCAGACAAGGAATAAAATCAATCCTACGAGAGGAATGCAGCAACCCAGCAAACCCCATCCAAAACCGCCGTTATCGACAACTGGCTGCTGAACCGGCATTGACTGCTGAGGCACTCCGCAATGCGGGCAAATTGCCGCCAAATCATCAATTTCTTTTCCGCAGTTCTTACAGTATTTCATATCTCTTTCCTCCAAAATAAATCAAATCTAATAATTCATTATATAATAAAGCCGCTCTTTCTTTCAACCTGTTTTTAAAAAGAAATGAGGAATTCCGAAGAATTCCTCATTATTCATCAAAATGTAATCGGAGTGATTAGCACTCTGAGCCAAGCTTCAGGCAATCAAGGTTCTTTGGATTGTCGATACCCTTCTTCTTGAAAAACTTTTCAACAGCCTTTGTGATTTCTTCAACTGTGAAAATATCAGTATGAGCTGCCATTGCTCCGAGCATTACAAGGTTAGCACCTCTTGGGTTTCCAGCCTTATGAGCAATCTCGTTTACAGGTACTCTTACAACCTTAACATCCTCACGAATCGGATGATCTTCAGGAACAACGCCTGAGTCTACGAATACTACAGCACCCGGCTTAAGTTCTGCCTGGAACATGTCGAGGGAAGGAGTGTTCATAGCGCAGAGAATATCAACATTCTTTAAGAAAGGGCTAGCGATAGCCTTGTCATCAAACTTAACGGAACAGTTTGCTGTACCGCCTCTCATCTGTGAGCCATATGAAGGATACCAAGTAACGTTCTTACCAAGATCCATACCAGCTGTTGCACAGATCATACCTGTAGTCAGGATACCCTGTCCGCCGAATCCGGCAAATCTAATTTCTATCATTTTCTTTAGCCCTCCTCTATTTATCTACGAATTCGCCAAGTGTGAAGTACTTAGTTGCTTCTGTGTGAACGAATTCCTTACACTGAACCGGAGTCATGTGAAGGTTTGTCGGGCATGGAGCAAGAACCTCTACGAGGGAGAATCCCTTGTTGTCGATCTGGTTCTGGAAAGCCTTCTTGATCATAGCTTTTGTCTTTGCAGTTGAAGCTACATCATAGATTTCTCCACGAGCAAGATAAGTACAATTCAGATCACTGATGAGGTCAACAACGTTAAGAACGCCGTAACGATCTGCATCCTTACCCTTCGGGGAAGAAGCTGTCTTCTCGCCAGGAAGAGTTGTAGGAGCCATCTGACCACCTGTCATTCCGTAAACTGTATTATTTACTACGATAACTGTCATATTGTCGCCTCTGAGAGCTGTGTGAACGAGTTCTGCACAGCCGATTGAATAAGCGGATCCGTCTCCAAGATGAGCATAAACGATGGAATCAGGTCTTGCTCCTTTTGCACCGTTTGCTACTGGAATCGGACGGCCGTGAGCAGCCATGATAGCGTCGCACTTCAGAACGCCGGACATACTCATAGAACCGCAGGCTACGTCTTCTACAGCGATTGCCTTGTCAGCAACGCCAAGCTCATCAAGAACTTCAGCAATCAATCTAACAACAACGCCGTGTCCACAACCCTGGCACCAACCGCCAGAGTTCATAATTCTTTTAGGTAATCTAACTTCTGCCATTTTATTACGACCTCCTTTATTACTTCAGTAATGCCTTAGCTGTAGCGATGATGTCGTCAGGGTCAGGAACTGCAAAGAAGTTGCCTGCAAATCCTACAGGGAACTTGCCTTCTGTAGCGAGTCTAACGTCATCTCCCATCTGGCCAAGGATGTTAACTTCTACTGTGCAGAATGCCTTTGCAGCCTTAGCTTCAGCAAATGCCTTCTTCGGGAATGGCCATAATGTAATAGGTCTGATGAGACCGAGCTTAAAGCCCTGTGCTCTAGCCGTATCAACAGTGTCCTTTGCTACTCTGGAGGAGGAACCGTATGCTACGAGAACAACCTCAGCATCCTCAACCTGATAGCTTTCCCATCTCTGCTCGTTTTCTTCGATAGTGGCATACTTCTTAGTGAGATAAGTAGGGTAATCGCCGTATTCCTTTACGAGTGGATATTCTTCATCCCACATATTGTAGTAGATATTCTGGCAATATCTTGGATTTTCGTTTTCCTTACAGCCTCTTACAGCCCAGTCAAACTTGTTTACATCGTGCTCTTTGAAATCAGGAAGCTCAACAGGCTCCATCATCTGACCAATACCAGCATCGGATGCGATAATTACAGGATGGAGATACTGCTCAGCAAGATCGAATGCTTTCTGAACCATTTCTACATTTTCCTGTACTGAGTTCGGTGCGAGAACGATAGTTCTGTAGTCGCCGTGTCCACCGCCGCGAGTGAGCTGCCAGTAGTCTCCCTGACCCATGAAGATATCGCCAAGACCAGAACCGATACGCATAACATCGATAATAACAGCCGGAAGATCGTTAGCAGCAAGGTAGGAAATACCTTCCTGTTTGAGGGAATATCCCGGACCGGATGAAGTTGTGAATGCTCTTGCACCAGCAGCAGCAGCTCCGAATACCATGTTGATACCGCAAAGCTCTGATTCAGCCTGAACGAAGAAACCGCCAACTTCAGCCATTCTTGTTGATAAGTACTCTAAGATTTCTGTCTGCGGAGTAATAGGATATCCGCTGTAAAAACGGCTGCCAGCGCGAAGTGCAGCCTCTGCGAGGGCCTCGTTACCCTTCATTAAAACTTTTTCTGCCATCTTTAACCTCCGCTTAAATTATTTCAAATACAAAATCTGGACATACTCTGTAGCATGCACCACACTGAATACAAAGTGCATCGTCTACTTTAACTGTGTCATATCCCTGATCAGAAATTTCTCCAGAGAAAGAAAGTGCCTTTTTCGGACAAACTTCGATACAGTAACCACAACCTTTGCAACGTGTTTTTTCAATTTGCAACTTGCTCAACTTTATCACTCCTTTTTTAAGTTTAAATCAGAAACATGTCCTCGTGCTGAACATACTTCCGTCGATTATATATAGAATAACACTTAGGACACCGAATGTCAACATATCCAACCGAAAAAAATAGGGGGTCGAAGCCCCATAAAATAGCCGCTTTTTCAAAAAACTCTGCTTGCGCGGTAGCCCGTTTCATAAATTTCGTATTTTTCTGAAAGCGATTTTTCCTTTTACTTTTCAAAAGAAAAAAGTACTGTTTTTCCGCAGTCTTCTCACTGACCTGACCATAGCGCCGCACTATCCATCAGTCTTTCAAAAATGCCGCACAAGCACAAGGAAAAATTCTGTCAAACATCATTTCATATTTCCGCTTTTCACCTGCCGTTTTTCTTGCAGGACCTGCTTTCCTATGCCTTTTTCGCAGAAAAAAAGACAGGATTTTCCTATCCTGTCTTTTTCTTTTTTGGTATCGCCAAGGGGAGTCGAACCCCTGATTCCAGCGTGAGAGGCTAGCGTCTTGACCACTTGACCATGGCGACATACGAACAAAAGCATTATACCTCTTTTTATTTCAAATGTCCA
Source organism: uncultured Clostridia bacterium (assembly GCA_944386585.1). GTDB lineage: Bacteria > Bacillota > Clostridia > Peptostreptococcales > Anaerovoracaceae > QAKD01. Next base: position 17,054 of record CALXBT010000124.1, read on the forward strand.
TATCTATTTTTTAAAAATATCTTTTTACATACTGAAAAACTATCCCTTTTTCTTTCTTTGATTCTGCCGCAGAGAAGACGCATTCTTCGCTTTTTCCTTCAGACGCTTCCGAACGCTTTCGAAACCGGCCTCGTACCGGACATGCCGCAGTTTCGGAAAAGCCTTTTCGATTCGTGCATATCCAAAATGATGCTCTTTTGCCAGATTTTCATACTTCGCCTTCATTTCTTCAAAAGCACTGAATTTTTCAAGAATACTCTCCGAAAGTTCTTCTCCGTACCGCTCTGCTTTTTCTGTCAGATGTGCTTTAATACGCTCTCTGGTTTCCTCCGCTTCCTGAAAATGCTCAGCAAGAGCTGCCCTGACACGCTCATTGCGCTCGCTGAGATCGGCAACACTTTCAAACAGGCTCTCACCGATTTCCTCAGAAATATTCCGCATTGCTGCTCCGATCTCCGATAAACGCCGAAGCTGTTTATTGAGTTTCAACACTGTATTTACCGTTAAAATCGTATCAACCGACAAAAGGAAAAGAAACAGCACAAGAAAAATCCTGCCGATGAAAACAGGAATCAGCGCTACAAACGCCTCTACCATCGGATGAAGCACATCCATCACCAAAAGGCACGCCAAACCCCACAGCAAAGAAAACTTTAGACAAACATAACCGCCGAGCTGAAACGGCTCGCCGGAATAATCCCACCATTTTGCATGAAACAGCTTTTCAAGAGCAAACCCTGTCAGCCACTCCAAAGAAGTCGTAATCACAAACCCACCCGCAAACACAAGCAGCGGATGTTCTGACAACGGAGACAGTGCCCCGATTACCAGCACTACTCCAAAACCGTAAATCGGACAAACCGGACCGTTTAGGAATCCGCGGTTGACAAATTTGCCAGCAGTAGCCGCTTTATATACGACTTCCGTACACCAGCCTAAAAAAGCATAAATAAAAAAATACCATATCATTTCATATATCATAATTATTTATATACCCTTTCTTTTTCCTCCTTAACTTTTTCTTCTTTAGGCTGTCCGGAATTTCTTGTAAAGCGCTTCTGCTTCCTATATAATAAGAGAATCAGAGCAAGAAAATAGAAAATCGGAGGTCTCATCCATGGATTATAATCAGTTAGCGGAGCTGCTTTTTCCGCATATCACAAAAACACCGGAAGACTATGAAGCGCTTTATCCAAAAAGAATACTTCCGCCCGGCGCAAAAGTAACAAGACTGGGTCCAAGCCCAACCGGATTTATCCATCTTGGAAATCTTTACGGCGCATTCGTCGACGAGCGTCTCGCACACCAATCCGGCGGTATTTTTTATCTCCGCATTGAGGACACCGACGACAAACGCTATGTAGAGGGAGCCGTCGACATTATCATCGATTCCCTGCGTTTTTTTGGAATTCAGTTTGATGAAGGAGCGGCAAAAAACGGTTTTTCCGGCAACTACGGGCCTTACTTTCAGTCAGAACGCGGCGAACTGTATCAGTGTTTTGCTAAAGAACTGATCAAAAAAGGGGCCGCATATCCATGTTTTCTCACCAGTGAAGAAATTGAAACAATCCGCACAAAACAAGAAGCAAATAAAGAAAATCCCGGTATCTACGGTAAGTACGCACTTTCCCGCACTCTTTCCTACGAGGAAATCGAAACAAAAATTAAAGATGGCCAGTCTTATGTCATCCGCCTTAAATCAGACGGAGCCTCTGAAATTCCGCCGGAGGAGATGCGCCATATCGAAATAGAGGACGGTATTCGAGGAACGCTTTCAATGCCGGAAAACAATCAGGATGTTGTCATTCTGAAAGCAAACGGTATTCCTACCTATCACTTCGCACATGTTATCGACGACCATTTCATGCGTACAACGCATGTCGTGCGCGGTGCAGAGTGGTTGCCGTCGTTGCCGATTCATGTAGAGCTGTTTGAAAAAACGGGCTTTGAAATGCCGGTGTTCTGCCATACGGCTCAGCTGATGAAAATTGATGAAGAATCCGGTCAAAAACGCAAACTTTCCAAACGAAAGGATCCGGAGCTATCTCTTGATTATTACCGCAACGAAGGCTATCATCCTGCCGCCGTCAGAGAATATCTGCTCACAATTCTCAATTCCAACTATGAAGAATGGCGTGCAGAACATCCGCTTGCTGATATAGATGAGTTTGAATTTTCCATTGAAAAAATGAGTAATTCCGGCGCATTGTTTGATCTAAATAAGCTTAATGATGTTTCTAAAGATACGCTTGTCCGCATTCCCGCCGGTGAACTGCGCAGCTTTATGCTCGACTGGAGTAAAGAATTCAAACCTGAAATTGCGCATTATTTTGAAGAGAACCCCGCATACATCGAAAAAATTCTTGATCTTGGACGCGGGGGCGATAAACCGCGCAAAGATCTCATTTATGCCCGGCAGATATTTGAATTCATCAGCTACTTCTTTGACGATTATTTCCGCATTGAAGACGATCTTCCGGAAAATGCAAAAAGCGATGTGGCAGAAATTCTCCGTGAATATCTTGCAAGTTACCGCCATGATGATGATCAATCCGAATGGTTCGGTAAAATAAGAGCAATCGCAGAAAAACTGGGATATGCAGCAAAACCTAAAGATTTCAAAAAAAATCCGGAGCTATATAAAGGTCATGTCGGCGATGTAAGCACGGTAATTCGAATTGCGCTCATGGGCAGAGCGCAGTCTCCTGACATCTGGGAAATTCAGCAGATTCTTGGTGAAGACCGCACGCGGAGGCGGATTCAAAAGTTCGCAGAAATTGATTAAAACTTTTCTTCCTGCATACTGAAAGAGGTGAGCGGCCTTAGCCGCTCCCCTCTTTCAGTGTTTCTTACTATATGTTTGCTATGTTAATTGATTCTTTTAATTGCTGTAGCAGTTACAGAAGATAATTACAAGTAAGAGGAAGAAGAATAATAAGCTGGTATCAATACCTTCGCTATTAAGGATACCACATCCATTTGACATATTTTTTCACCTGCTTCTTAATTATTTTTTGTTTTGTAGTATAGCATATGTTGTCGGAAGAATAAGTGTTACACTATTTTTTCATAACGGCATCCAGGAATACTAATCTCAAATTTACAAATACTTTTATACTGGCAGTAGCGGCAGGCTGTCTCCTCTTGTACGCGTTTCGGCCGCGCCGTAATTTCTCCTGATACAAGCGCCTCTGCCAATTCAGTAATTTTTGCATCAAAAGCGTCCGACAGAGCTGAAAATTCTGCCTCACTCATCACGCACCCTTTATAATCAAATGCCCGTGCTTCTGCTGCTCCTTCTCTTCTTTCTTTTTCTGCATCGTCTGTGCTGCCGGTTTCCGCAGATTTTGAATCCAAATTTTCGTCTTTCACTTTTATCCTCTGCAATCCTTCGATGATATCGGAATACCGTGAAAATTCTCCTGCAATACTATCCACATTATCAGCGCTGTCAATCACAAGTCCGTTCATCCGAAACTGCTTTTTTATACTTTCTGCCAGCTTTTCAGAAAGCTCCTCCTGCGAATCGCCATCACAGCTGATGTCAGCATCCTGAATCGTAAAATAAAAAACACCGGCTGGCTTTCGCTCTGTCTCTTTTTCTTTTTCTCTGACAGCTGCTTTCAGATACAGCATAAGTTGCAATCTCCAGCCGCCCTGCGCTTCATCAATCTGAAACTTTTCATGGCCGGATTTATAATCAATGACTTTTACAGCCCCATTTTCTAAAATATCAACACGGTCAATTTTACCCTCCACACAGATTTTTCCCTGTGCCGTTTCAAGTTCAATTGGCGGAAATCGATTTTCAGCTGCATGTCCGAATATTTCCTCAAAATACATTTTTTCGATCCGTCCGGCGCGGCTTTGCAGCACCAGCATCCACGCCGCCTCTTTCAGCACCTCTTTCATATGCTCACGGCGGTACGCTTCCTCGCTGCCGGAAATAAAAAGTCCCTCTTTATAGCCCGCAGTTTCTTTCTCCATCAGCACGGAAACGAGCAGATCGGACTCCTCTCTGGTTATCGTATGCCAAAGATTTTTCTGCCTGCTTCCTGCATCTTGCTTTTCTGCCGGAGTTTCTTTAGACAGCTCCTGCGAAAAACGCATCAAACACTCATGATACACATCGCCGATTTCACGCATACCCGCTTCAAAAATACGGCGCTCCTTAGGCCGCAGACCATAAGCAATAAAATGCGCAAACGGGCAGCGGCTGTAACGCTCCAGCCGCGACGGACTGAGCGTTAGTTCCGTATGAGGACTGCGACGGTACAGCCTGTCCGTCAGTTCCGCTGAAAGCCGAGCTGTCTGATTTTTATAAGTCAGGCCCGCCGCCGCCTTTTGCAGCTTTTTGGGCGCATTTTTTTTATACCAGTCCAGCAAATCCTGCCACTCGCCGTACAATCTGCTACCTTCAAACAGATCAGCTTCTTCCTGCTGCGGAAAACCACCACTTTCCCGCAGCACGCGTATCAAATGATTCAGCGCTCCGTCCCTGCTTTCCATCAGGGCCAGCGGTTCTCTTTCACTAAGCGCTTCGAGATCCCCCGTTACTTCCACCGACGGGAAAATACGCTTCACGGTATTAAAAATATAGGACGGCTTTTGTTCACTACCGTCAAGGTCAGATGCAGCATAGCTCATATAAAAATATTGTTCCGGCCGCGAAAGCGTACGGTAAATTGCAAGTCTTTCTTCCTGCATACGCAGTTCGTCAAGCTCGCTTACCTCAAACGCATGCTCTGCAAGGCTCTTTTTTTCTTCCTCTGAAATCAGCCCTTCTGAAAATGTCTCCAGCGGAAGAAGGCCATCGCTTGCTCCAAGCACGATAAGAGCCTTTACTCTACCCGTTCTCGTTCTCTGCATAGTTCCCAGCACAAGTCCATCCGATGCCGGCGGCAGAAGCCCAACCTCTATCGCTTCAAAGCCCGCAAGAAGCAATTCAAAAAGAGTCTCCGCCGACGGCTTTTCCTCTCCGATCACATTGATAATCTGATCAAAAATTGCAACAATCGCTTCCCAGACCTGAGATAATTCCTGTGCTGCCTCTGAAAGTCCCAGCGCTTCTTTTTCCGCCGCTTTTATTTCGATTTTTTCCGGCAGTGCAGCTCGGCCGCTAAGAAAACGGTACAGCGCACTTATGCGGTCAGACGCTTTTCTGCTGGCTTTAAAATCTTTCTCAAATTCCCCTAAAAAATCTGCAAGTTCTTCCCGCAGCCGTTCCAGTTCTGAAAATTCCTCTTCCGTATACTCACTTCTCCCATAGCGAAACGGCTGTTTCCAGAGCCCTCCTCTGATTTTATATTTCACAGCATAATTTTCAAGCTCTTCCACACCTTTTCGCTCTATCGGCGCAAAGCCTGTTTTTAAAAGTCCCAGTACATCCGCTGTTCTATAATCCTTTGCCACGATATGAAAAAGAGAAAGCAGGTAAATCACTGCCGGATTGCTCAAAATTCCCTTCTTTTCATCCGTAAAAATATTCAGTCCATATTCAGCAAAAACTCGTTTAATTACTGTTCCCCGCGCCGAAAGATCATTGCACACAAGAAGAATATCGCGATACCGAAGGCCGCAGTCACGTACCAGGCGCGTTACATAAGCTGCCGCCGCCTCTGCTTCACTGTAGCAGTTGGCAGCGGCCGTCAGCGTTACCTGCTGCGCCGCCGTGCTATCCTGCGGTTCCGGATACAGCGGAAGCGCAAATAATTCCTGCTCCAGCACTAAACCTGCGCTTTTTTCCCTGCGCGCAGCACCGCTTCCTGTTATCTCCTCCGCACTGATTTCCGCTATACGACATGGGATCCCGTATTCCTTCGCCTTCTTTTCAAACCGCCGCATCATATTACGCGTCAACGCAAATAATTCACGGTCCCGTGCCTCATCCGATGCCGTTACAACTAAATTTACCTCGCAGACCTGCATCAGCGCTGCGATAAATTCCATATTTTTCGGTGCAAAATAATCGAATCCCCAAATCCAGATTTCACGCCCGCGTAAAAATTTTGATTTCAGCACCGCCGGCAGATAAAGATCAATGTAATCCTCTGTATCAATAAAATTACCCGCCAGTTTTTCCTCGTAGCGCGTATAAATTTTTTCAAGGTCAGCAAGTTTGCGCACAAGCATTTCACGATCCGAAAACGCCTCCTGCATTTCCAAAAGCTCTTGAGGCTTTATCTCATGCTGCTTTAAGTCTGCAATAAAATTATTAACAAGCTCTGTAAACGACTTTTTCCCTGCGAGCGCTCCATACACGGCAAGTTCGCCTCTACCTGCAAGCTCGGAAATAACCGAAGTAAGCAAAATATGGCGCCCGTATTTATCAATCCTACGTTTTTTTACGCCGCCTGTTTCCGAAAGCAGCCGAAATCCAAGTCTTGAAATACTCAGAATTTCCAGCTCCATAATCCCATCTGTCTCAAGACAGCGGAGAGCCTCCTTTTCTGCTTCAAGCGTAAACTGATCCGGAACCAGCACCAGTGCTTTTCTATCGGCATTTTCAAATATAAATTTTGCTTTATCAATATTTTCGCGTCCGTAAAAAATACGAAACATTCCGCATCCCTTCTAAAACACCGGCTCCGTTGAAATTGCCGCAGTCGGTGTTTTGTTAATATAAACTTTTCTATCGGTTCCGCAGGAGCTACACTGAAATCTCAAACTCACAGACTGTCTTTTGCCAGCAGCATGCCGCTTATCCCTGCGATAAAATCTCGAGCAGCAAATCCGCTCTGTCAATGATAAAGTCCGGCCTATACGGACTCCCTTCCGGTGCCTCTGTCATTTCCGGCGCTCCCGACATCGCCTGCGACCACGCCACCAGCATCGCCTTAACGCCAGCATTATGCGCGCACAGGATATCAAACTTACTGTCTCCAATCATAATTGCCTCTTCTTCCGAGATGTCGAGCTTTGAAAGCGCCAGCAGCACCGGCTCCGGATCCGGTTTATGCCTGTCCGTATCGTCGCAGGTAACGACAATATCAAAGTATCGCCGAAGATCGTATTTTTCGAGCGTATCTATCGTGCTGCTTGTCAGCCTTGAGGTTACGATCGCATTGAAATAACCGAGCGCTTTCAGCTTCTTGATCAGCTCCTCCATGCCGGGATAAATCTCAATCATTTCAAAAAAGATATTCTTCTGATAATTGCGGTAAATACTGATGCACTCGTCAGCTTCGCCCGGAAACCATTTTTCCATCGTAACAAGCAGCGGTTCACCAAAGGTCGCAAGAATTTCACTCTCACTTTTTTCCGCAGCATTTTTGACTCGGAATACCTCTTTCCAAGACTCCAGAATCAATTTGTTTGTATCAAATATGGTGCCGTCAAAATCAAAAAGCACCGCTTTTATCTTTTTCACTGTTTTAATCCTTTCATCGTCAGACCAATTTTTTGTTTCTCATTATCAACCGATAAAATTTTTACCCTCACAGTATCGCCTACTGACACAACATCAAGCGGATGTTTGATATATTTATCGGAGAGCTGTGAGATATGAACAAGGCCGTCATTTTTAACGCCGATATCGACAAACGCTCCAAAATCCACTACATTTCTGACTGTTCCTGTCATCTCCATATCCACTTTCAAATCTTCAAAACGCTTTACATCATTTCTGAAGATTACCGGCGGCGCATCTTCCCGCGGGTCCCGAGCCGGCTTTTTGATTTCTTCAACAATATCCCGCAGCGTCAGACTTCCGATTTCAAGCTCTAACGCCATTTTTTCGAGCGCTTTTCCAAAATTCCTGTTCGGGGCGTTTGCGGACGCTTTTTCCTGACGTTTCATTTCCTCAGAGATTTCGGAAAGTACTGCAAGGCCTTTGCCTCTCGTCTCGATCTGCACTTTACCGCGGCTTTCTCTTTCTTCTAAACGGTAGACTTCACAAATTTTTTCCTCGATATCCTCCGCTCCGCCGCCGGCAATTGCACTTTTATCCATCCCCAGTTTTGCCAGCACCTGTTCTGCTGCCTGATAGGACTCCGGATGCACTGCCGTTGCATCAAGCGGATTTCTGCCGCCGCTAATCCGCATAAATCCGGCGCACTGCCGATATGTTTTTTCTCCCAATTTTGCTACTTTAAGGAGCTGTTTCCTGTCTGTAAATTTCCCATTTTCTTCTCTGTAAGCAACAATATTCTTTGCAATCGTCATATTGATGCCGGCGATATAAGAAAGCAGCGACGGCGACGCTGTATTGAGATCTACACCAACCCTGTTTACACAATCCTCGACAACATGAGTCAGCGCCGTATCAAGCAGCGTCTGATTGATATCATGCTGATACTGGCCGACGCCGATACTTTTCGGCGAAATTTTAACCAGCTCCGCTAAAGGGTCCTGCAGTCTCCGGCCAAGAGACATCGCTCCCCGCGTCGTTACATCAAGGTCCGGATATTCCTCTGCCGCCAGTTTAGAAGCAGAATAAACTGAAGCGCCGGCCTCATTGACAATCGTATATTTTATATGATAATCATGCTTGTTAAGGAATTCCGCCACAACCTCCTCCGTTTCACGGCTGGCTGTTCCATTTCCAATAACAATCGTGTTAATCTTAAATTTTTCAATCAGCTTCGTCAGCACCGCCTCCGTCCCTCTGATATCCCGTTTGGGCTCAGTTGGGTAGACAGTCGTATAAGCGAGAAGCTTCCCCGTTTCATTCAATACCGCAACCTTGCAGCCTGTCCGGTAACCCGGATCAATAGCAATAATACGTGCGCCTGCAACTGGCGGCATCATCAGGAGTTTCTCCGTATTTCTCGCAAAGATCTTAACAGCTTCTGCCTCTGCTCGTTCTGTCAGCATATTTCGAATTTCACGCTCTATCGAAGGTGCCATCAGCCGCTTATATGCATCTGCAATCGTTTCTAAAAGAAGCGTATGAACAGCCGCTTTTTCGTTTGTAATCAGTCTCTTTGCAATTGCCGACAAAATAGCCTCCGTCGGTGCAGCAACTTTCACTTTCAGCTTTTTTTCCTTTTCACCGCGGTTTACTGCAAGAACCCGATGATTGGGAATTTTTTGAATCCCTTCACTATACTCATAATACATTTCATAAACCGTTTTTTCTTCGGGATCCGCTGCTTCCGCTGTCAGGACTCCGGACTGCGCTGTCATCTCTCTCACCAGCGCTGTCATCTCAGCATCATCAGAAATAATTTCCGCAATGATATCGCAGGCCCCCTGTACAGCTTCTTCAACAGAAGCCGCATACTTTTCACCGTCAGCCTCCCCTTCGTTTTTCGCAGAAACATCTTCTCCTGCTGTAAAAGGCTCTGCTGCCGCCCGGATAATCCGCTCCGCCTCTTTCTCTGAAGCCGCTTCCTCCTTCTGCGCCAAAAAAATTTCTGCCAGCGGCAAAAGCCCCTTCTCCCGCGCTTTTCCAGCACGTGTCGCTTTTTTCTGTTTATACGGCTTATAAAGATCCTCTACACGCTGAAGAACTTCCGCCTTTTCAATTTCTCCGCACAGCTCCTCTGTCAGTTTTCCCTGTTCTTCGATGAGCCGTTTTACTTCTTCTTTTCGTTCCTCCAAACTGCGCAGGTAATTAAGCCTTTCTTCTATGCCGCGCAGCGTTACATCCGAAAGGCCTCCTGTCGCTTCTTTCCGATAACGAGCAATAAACGGAATCGTGTTTCCCTCGTCAATCAGGGCAACAGTATTTTCTGCCTGCACCGTTTTAATATGAAATTCCTGCGCTAATTTTTCCTGTATATTCATGCTTTTATCCCTCTATGCTACCGCACTTTTAGCTTTTCATTGATAAAATAATCGATATCGCCGTCCATCACCGACTGTACATTTCCTATTTCAGCGCCGGTACGGTGATCTTTTACCATCGTATACGGCTGAAATACATAAGAACGGATCTGGCTGCCCCAAGTGTTCTGTGAAAAATCCCCCTTCAGTTCCTTGAGATTTTCTTTATGCTCCTGCTCCGCCAGCTCCATCAGCTTGGACTTTAAAATTTTCATCGCCATGTCCCGGTTTTGATGCTGACTCCTTTCATTCTGACAAGTTACAACAATTCCTGTTGGTAAGTGCGTAATACGGATTGCCGAATCCGTTTTATTGACATGCTGACCGCCCGCACCGCTGCTGCGGTAGGTATCGATCCGAAGATCCTCTGCATCGAGCTCTACGCTGATATCGTCCTCTATCTCCGGTGTTACTTCGATCTTAGAAAATGAGGTCTGCCGCTTACCTTGCGCATTAAACGGAGAAATCCGTACAAGCCGGTGTACTCCGCGCTCATTTTTAAGATATCCATAGGCATTTTCGCCCTCCACAATCATCGTCGCACTTTTTATCCCTGCTTCCGTATCGTCCTGCAAATCAAGCATCTTTACACGGTATCCGTGCTTTTCTGCCCAGCGTGTGTACATGCGAAGCAGCATTTCCGCCCAGTCCATCGCATCTACGCCGCCAGTACCGGCATGCACCGACAAAATCGCATTATTCTTATCATATTCTCCGTCAAGCAGCGTACGAAGCCGCAGCTCCTCCGCAGCTTTTTGATAGACTTCATAAGAAGCCTCTGTCTCGCGTGCAAGCTCCAAAGCCTCTTCTGATGCCCCGCTTCTTTCACTTTCTTCTGCCATTTCAATCATGACTTCAATATCGCTGAGTGTATCTGACAACTTTTCATATTCCTCAACAGTGTTTTCCAGCGATTTCTTTTCTTTCAGCAGCTTCTGTGCCCGTTCCTGATGGTCCCAGAAACCGTTAGCATTCACTTCCTGATTGATGGCTGAAAGCCTTTCCTGAAGCACATCGAGCTTCAAAGATGCCTCAATCTCTGCAAGCGTTTCCTTTGCCTGAGGCAGCTCGTACTTTATGGTATCAAGTTCGATCATTCTTCTTCTCCCTGTTTATCCCTGTCATCTTTTTTTTTTCTCTATGTGAAAACGCGCGCAGGTCTGCCAATCTGAGCTGCGCGCGGTGTATCGCTATACGCTGTTTTTCCCTCTTACAGGTCGCGTCCGCAGCAATTTTTGTATTTTTTGCCGCTTCCACATGGACAAGGATCGTTTCTTCCGACCTTTGCCTCTGTACGCTTATAAGTTTCCGGCTTTTTTTCACGCGGAGGCACCTTTGTTTCGCTCGGCAGTGCGCCTGTTGCAGCTCCGCCTCCTGAGACACTGTCCCCGTGCAAGCCGGCTGCCGCCGCACTGTCAAAATCCTCTTTTTTTCCTTCGCCGCCTTTGATAATCTGCTTTCTTTCTGTGTTAGTCTGCACTGTTACATTATAGCAGAAACGAACAGTTTCCTCCTTGATCTCGCTAATCATCAACTCAAACATATCGTATCCTTCGCTTGCATACGCAGCAGCCGGATCCTCCTGGCCGAGTGCGCGAAGCCCGATACCGCTTTTGAGTTGGTCCATCGCATCGATGTGATCCATCCAGTGATTATCCACTACACGCAGTAAAATCATGCGCTCCAGTTCACGCATTCTCTCTGTTCCGACTTCTGATTCCTTTTCATCATAAAGCTTGGCAAAGGTATCATAAGTCTCCTGTTTCAGGCTTTCTGCCGTCAGGTTTTCAATCTCTTCCTTTGTATAAGACGGCGCTTTATATCTGCCGCAAATTTTTGCAAGGCCGCTGTACACTCTGTCAAGATCCCATTCCTCTGGGAACTTCGACGCTATTACGACAGGGTCAATCACTTCGTCAATCAGTCCATTTGCCATATTCAGGATATAATGCTTCAAGTCTTCTCCGAAAAGTACTCTTCTTCTTTCATCATAGATGATTTCACGCTGTTTATTCATGACATTGTCATATTGCAGTACATATTTCCGGATTGAAAAATTCCTTCCCTCCACACGCTTCTGTGCGTTTTCAACCGCCTTTGTCAGCATGCCTGCCTGAAGTGCCTCATCCTCTGCTACGCCGAATTTTTCAACTACATTCTGTATTCTGTCTCCCCCAAACAGACGCATCAAATCATCTTCCGTTGAAATAAAGAACTGCGTCATTCCCGGATCGCCCTGACGGCCTGCACGGCCTCTTAGCTGATTGTCAATACGCCTTGATTCATGGCGCTCCGTACCAATGATATAGAGGCCGCCGAGCGTTCGTACTTTTTCCTGCTCATCTGCTCTTTCTTTCTGAAATTTTTCATGAAGCTCATGAAACTTGTTTCGCGCAGCAAGAAGCTCCTCATCGTCCGACTGCATGAAACCGGTCGCAAACGAAATCGCTTCATCACTGTATCCCAGCTTCTTCATCTCGCGTCTCGCTTCAAATTCCGGATTTCCTCCAAGAAGAATATCCGTACCTCTTCCCGCCATATTCGTCGCAATCGTTACCGCACCGAGCCGTCCGGCTTCCGCAATGATTTCCGCTTCCTTTTCATGCTGTTTTGCGTTCAGGACATTATGTTTAACACCCCGTTTTGACAGCATTGCAGAAATCAGCTCTGAATTCTCGATAGAAATCGTGCCGACCAGCACCGGCTGCCCTAACTTGTGAATCTCACTAATCCGCTCTGCAATCGCATGATACTTTCCCCGCACCGTCGTATAAATACTGTCATCGACGTCCTTTCTCGCAATCGGCTTGTTCGTCGGAATAACAAGTACCTGCATATTATAAATATCTACAAATTCGCTCTCCTCCGTCTTAGCAGTACCCGTCATGCCGGCAAGCTTTCCATACATTCTGAAATAATTCTGAAGCGTGATTGTCGCTAGCGTTTTAGATTCGGAGCGCACCAGCACGCCTTCCTTTGCCTCAATTGCCTGATGCAGCCCATTGGAATAGCGGCGGCCGAACATCAGGCGTCCGGTAAATTCATCGACAATCACAATTTCTCCGTCTTTCACAATATAGTCTACATCACGCTTCATCATATTGCGCGCTTTTAAAGCTTGCAGCACATGATGGTTGATTTCCATATTTTCTGGATCAGAAAAATTTTCTACGGCAAAAAATTTCTCGCATTTTGCAACGCCGTCCTCTGTCAGTGAAATGGATTTTTCTTTTTCATCGGAAATAAAATCAACCTCATTTTTCAGCGTTTGTACAAAACGGTCCGCTGTGCTGTAAAGCTCCGTAGACTTATCGCCCTGTCCTGAAATAATCAGCGGTGTTCTCGCCTCATCGACAAGAATAGAATCCACTTCATCGACGATTGCATAATTCAGCTCACGCTGCATAAGGTTTTCCTGATAAATCACCATATTGTCGCGCAAATAATCAAAACCGAATTCATTATTGGTCCCGTAAGTGATATCTGCAAGATACGCCTTTCTTCTTTCTTCCTGCGAAATGCCGTGCACTACACAGCCAACCGTCAGACCGAGAAAAGTGTACAGCTTGCCCATCCACTCACAGTCACGCTTTGCAAGATAATCGTTAACCGTTACAACATGAACGCCTTTGCCGGAAAGTGCATTCAAATACGCCGGAAGAGTTGCTACCAGCGTCTTTCCTTCACCCGTTTTCATTTCAGCAATATTGCCCTGATGCAGCACAACGCCGCCGATCAGCTGCACGCGAAAATGCTTCATGCCCAGACTTCTCTGCGCACCTTCTCTCGCAACAGCAAAAGCCTCCGGCAGAATATCATCAAGCGTTTCTCCATTTGCAACGCGTCCCTTCAATTCTGCAGTTTTTGCCCGCAGCTCATCATCCGTAAGCGCCTGCATTGATTCGTCAAGAGCCTCAATCTTATCGACAATCTTCTCTATTTTTTTAAGCTCTTTTGCGTTAAAATCGCCAAAGATTTTTTCCATAAAACCCATTTCATTTTCTCCTTTCAATTCCCAATCCTTTTCTTTTGTGCAGACAGGTTTTCCGGTCATAAACCTCTCCCTGTCAAACAAAGAGATACTACTGTTCCTCTGTATCTTCGTTTTCTATCTCTTCTACTGTCAGATTTATTTCTTTTGCACGCTTCTGATCCGCTTTTGTTACCCGCACACAGAAACGCTTCTTTCCAACTTCATATGTAAAAGAATCTCCGACTCTTGGAAGATTATCCAGCACTGTAACAATCCAGCCGTTTACCGTTGTTACATCAAGATCCACCTCTTCGTCAAAAAAATCAAAGACTTTTTCAACATTCGCCGAACATAAAACCCTGTAACTGCCGTCGCGCAGCTGAAGAATATCCTGACTTGCTGTCATATCATGCTCATCATAGATTTCGCCGACAAGCTCCTCAATGATATCCTCCATAGTTACAATTCCTTCCGTTCCGCCGTATTCATCCACTACCACCGCAATATGCGTTTTAGCCTGCTGCATTTTCTTGAGCAGCACCGCCGCCTTGATTGAACCTGCTATAAAGACAACCGGCTTAACATATTCCGCCACTGTTTTCTGCGTGCCGTATATTTCATTATGAAAGTCCTTTTGATTTAAAACACCCAGGATATTATCAATTTCATTTTCATAGACTGGAAGCCGTGAAAATCCTGTCTTTCTAAAGATCTTAGCGATCTCTTCTTTCGGCGTATCGGCTTCAATTGCTACAAGGTCTACACGCGGCGTCAATACATCCCACGCATCCAGATCATTAAATTCAATGGCATTCTGAATCAGTTCCGACTGTTCTTCCCCGATTCCTCCTTCCGTCTCTGCTTCCTCTACGATAGTAATCAATTCGTCCTCTGTAATGGCAATTTCCCCGTCGAGCTTGAAAATTTTCGTAATCAGCCTTTTCCAGACAGAAAAAACTGCGTTAACCGGTGTCAGAATTATCATAAATAACCGAATCAGCGGCGCGGAAAATTTAGAAAAGCTTTCCGCCGCCTCTTTCGCAATATTTTTCGGCGTAATTTCTCCGAAAATGAGCACCACTACCGTGATGATTGCCGTTGACAGTGTCGCCCCAAGCTCCGGACCATAAAGGCTTACAAACAACACTGTTGCAATCGCCGTCGTCGCAATATTAACGATATTGTTTCCGATTAAAATCGTTGAAAGCAGTTTATCGTATTGGTCCGACAGCTTCATCACTAGCTTTGCTTTATGATCGCCGCCGCTCGCCGAATTTTTCATTCTGATTTTATTAAAGGATGTAAACGCTGTCTCCGTTGCCGAAAAATATCCCGACATTATCACTAAAACAACAATTGCTGCAACAGACCACCATGTACTATGATTGTCCATGAGAAAAAAATTCCCCCTTGCCACTATTCTATTAAGAATACAAAAGATAACAATTCAATATAATAGTATACATCATTCTTTCGGAAATTGAAAGAAAAAACACGAAAGAAAAAGGAAAAGACCCCTCCGCATAGACAAAGTCTTTTCCTTTCAAGAAAGAGTGATATCATAAAGTTTCTTCTTCTGCGGCAAAAAAGTTTTGCCGTCCGTTTTTTACTCTACAAATGCATCGTAAATAATCCTCACTGCCTTTTCAAAATCCCGATTTGCAACACCAATGATGATATTCATTTCAGACGCTCCCTGATCGATCATTCGGATATTGACGCCGCCCTCTGCCAGCGCTGTAAACAGCTTCGCAGAGGTACCCTGTCTGGATGACATACCGTGCCCTACCGTTGCAATCAGCGCCACATCTTCAAAAATTTCGATTGTTTCCGGTGCCAATTTTCGTCTGATTTCATCTACGATATCCTCAACCTTCCCCTCAACATCTTTCTTGTTTACAACAACGGAAAGATTGTCAATCCCCGAAGGAATATGCTCAATCGCGACATCAAAATCCTCCAAAATTGTCAGCAGTTTCCGAATGAACCCCTTTTCGGAGGCCATCATATTTTTGTAGATTGCAATAACATCAAAATCCTTTGTACCTGCAATGCCGGTGATAACCTGATTGCTTGATACAGCCGTATCCGTGATCATAGTTCCTTCGTCTTCCGGAATATTGGTATTTCTTATATTGATCGGAATGTTCGCCAGTCTGGCCGGATAAATCGCATCCTCATGCAGTACCGATGCACCCATATAAGAAAGCTCCCGAAGCTCTTTATAGGAAATTGTCGAAATCGGCTTAGCTTCCGGTACAATACGGGGATCCGCCATCAGGAAGCCTGAAACATCCGTCCAGTTTTCATAAACATCTGCACTCACCGCTCTTGCTACCAGCGCACCCGTAATATCCGAACCGCCGCGTGAGAAAGTTTTAATTTTGCCGTCCGGCATTGTCCCGTAAAATCCCGGAAGAACAGCACATTTATGTTTTTTAAGCTCACTGGAAAGCGCCGCGTTAGTTTCTTCAATTAAAAGCGAACCCTTTGCATCAAAAAGAATCAGCCCTTCTGTATCAACAAAATCATAATTCAAAAATGCTGCAATGACCAGCGCATTCAAGTATTCTCCTCTGCTCGCAATGTAATCTGAAGAGGCGCCCCTTTGCAGGTTTTGCCTGATTTTCTCATATTCCGGCACCAAATTGACTGTTACGCCAAGATTGACTGCCATCGCCATATATCTATCACAAATGACTTGAAATACCTGCTCATACGGCAGATTATTTTCAATATGCGCCTTACATAAATAAAGCAAATCCGTTACTTTTACATCGCCTTCGTATCTCTTGCCGGGCGCTGATACCACAATATATTTTCTCTCTGGGTCAGCAGTAATAATATTTTTCGTTTTCGTAAGCTGAATACCGTCTGCAAGGGATGAACCTCCGAATTTTGCTACCTTTAGTCCCATTTGTTTCTACCTCGTTTCTTTGACTGCGGAGCCGAAATGCTCCTTATTCCATAATATTTTATTATATAATATCCGTTCCGTCTGCGCAATAAAAAATACTGAAAATAGAATCTGTACCGAACAAAGATATTTTCTGCATAAAAAATCCGGATACGCTCTTTATGAATGTATCCAGATTCCCTTTTCCAGCACCTGTTTTGTGCAGCTCTTTTCCCTTTGCCTGCAGTTTTCGGCTAAAATTTTTCTGTTTTTCGCTTTCCCGCTGCAAAATTACAGGCAAAACACACAAACAATCAGCTGATAAATCTCGCAAGAAATTCCTTCGTCTCTTCCTGTTTTGGATGCACAAGAATTTCTTCCGGCAAGCCGTCTTCACAGATTACGCCGTCCTTCATAAAAATAACACGGCTTGATACATCGCGAGCAAACGCCATCTCATGCGTAACAACAATCATCGTCAGATTTTCCTCCGCAAGTTGCCGCATGACCGTCAATACCTCACCCACCATTTGCGGATCGAGCGCCGAAGTCGGTTCATCAAACAACAGCACCTCCGGTTCCATTGCCAATGCTCTTGCAATCGCTACGCGCTGCTTCTGACCGCCTGAAAGCTGCTTCGGTCTAGCATTGATATACGGCAGCATCCCTACCTTATCAAGATATTTCCTGGCAATTTCCTCTGCTTCCTTTTTTTCTCTGCCGAGTACTTTTACCTGCCCCGTAATGCAGTTCTGCAACGCCGTCATATTGGAAAACAAATTAAAATTCTGAAATACCATGCCGACCTTAGAGCGGTAACTCGTGATCGAAAATCCCTTTTCTGCCACATTTTTTCCGTGAAACAAAATACTTCCCGAGGTTGAAGTTTCAAGAAGATTGATGCAGCGAAGAAGCGTCGATTTTCCGCTTCCGGAGGATCCGATAATCGTCGTGATATCACCGCTTTTCACAGAAAAGTCGATATCCGAAAGCACTTCATGATTGCCGAACTTTTTGCTAAGATGGCAAACCTCTATAATGTTTTCATTCATAACCTTGCCTCCTTTGCCAAAAGTTCTTCTTCTGTTTTCTTTTTCGGCCGGTAGCTTAAAAGTCCGCTTGTATAGGCAAGCGTATCCGTTGTTGCAAGATCGTAATCGCTGTCGCCGTCGAGCTTATCTTCAAGCATCCGCAGCAATGCTGATGCTACCAGCGTCATCGTGAGATAAATAACCATCGCAATCGTCGCTGATTCAAAAAATAGATACAGCGCACCGGTAACACTTTTATGAACAAAGAACAGTTCTGTAACGCTGATAACAGAAAGTACGGAAGTATCCTTGATATTGATGATAAAATTGTTGCCGATCTGCGGTATAATATTGCGGAACGCCTGCGGCAGGATGACGGTTATCATCGTTTGAAAATGTGTCATTCCGATTGCTTTTGCGCCCTCTGTCTGTCCTGGGTCAATCGAAAGAATACCGCCTCTTACCGTTTCTGCCATATAAGCGCCGGTATTAATCGAAACAATAAAGAAAGCTGCCGACCACATTCCCATGTGAATATCAAACACCATCCTTGCCCCGTAAAAGATAAACATGGCCTGCACCATCATCGGTGTTCCGCGGAATACCTGCACATAAATTTTCATAATTGCCTTTGCAACAGCAATTATAATTCTCTTCCAGAGCAAATCGTTCTTCGCAGAAGGAATGCTTTGAACAATTCCTACCGCGAAGCCGATTACGCATCCGAAAAAGGTTCCTACCAGCGAAATCAGAAGCGTTCTTCCTGCACCCTCCAGATAAGACGGTCCGTATACCGTCAGGCATCGCTGGATGCCGTCAATAAATTCAGACATGAGTCCTTTGTCTCCCTTTTCGTCCTGTTCTCTGATTTATCTAATTATTCAAAGGCTGTACTTCGATTGCTTCTGCCATCATCGCCTCATAATCCTCTGTCGTAAGTTCTCCGAGCACTTCGTTGATCACATCAAGAAGCTCTGTATTTCCTTTTGCAACAGAAATTCCAAGATTTACTTCTTCATCAGAAACAGTAAAGTCATCTTCTGTTCCTGCAAAATCAAGAAGAACAAAATCATCATAAACCGAAGTAGCCGCCATTGCAGTCGGCATATCCGTTACTACAAGATCTACTGCGCCGGAATCGAGCGCAACCAGCATTGCCGGAGCAGTCTCCTGCGCAGGGAGGATATTAGCGTCCTCAATCTGCGGCAGACAGATATTATACCAGATCGTTCCCAGCTGTGAAGTGCAGGTCGCGCCTGCCAAATCTGAAATGCCCTTTGCATCAGCATATTCGCTGTCTACTTTCACCAATGTTACAATGGACGCATAGTAATACGGGTCGGAAAAATCTACAACCTCAAGACGGTCCGCCGTGATGGACTGTCCTGCAATTGCTGCATCAACACTGCCTGATTCTACCGCCGCAACAAGAGAATCCCAATCAAGTTTGACGATTTCAAGCTCCTTGCCAAGTTTCTCCGCAATCAGTTTTGCCATCATTACATCATATCCATATGCATAATCGCCACTGCCGGCAATCGGTACTGCCCCGTTTGCATCGTCAGTCTGCGTCCAGTTGTACGGCGCGTATGCACATTCCATTGCTACGCGGAATTTTGCTTCTGTCCCGTCTTCTCCGTTTCCGCCGCAGGCCGCAAGGCCAAAACACAGTACAAGTGTCATTACAAGTGCTAAAATCTTTCTCATTTGGGTTACCTTCTTTCTAGTTTTTTATTTTTTGCAATAAAAAATGAATCTTTCCATACGGTGAAGATTCATTTCTCATCATAAAGTTTTCGCAGCAACAGAAAAGTTATGCCTTTAAACCCATGCTGCCCGACAAGATAGTCCTCCACCGAAGTGACAGTCCGCAGAATCTTCTCCTGCGTCCCAGCTCGCAGACATCAGGACCTGTCTGCGGCTTCGGCGAAAATCCCTTTCGCAAAGAGCAGGTGTCCTACCGTTTTTCACCCTTTGCTACTCTTGAGTTTCGCAACCTCTATCCTTGTTTTTAACAGCGCTAAAAACAAAATGGAAAGTATTCTTTTTTCTTACTCGTAAATCAGGCAATGCCCAATTGATGAGTAATTAGGCACTATTATATCAATACAAATTGTGAATGTCAACAATTTTTTAATCTTTTCTTGTTTTTTAAAACAATTTTTCTGTTTCTTTCATTTTTCTCCTCTGAATCCAGCAAAATACGCTTCTTTCACAAAAAATAATCATCTTTTTTAGAAACGCCTTATGCTGCATCTTTCCTGTTTTTATTTATTTCTCTAAATGAAATTGAAACATCGGGTCGACGAAGCTGTCTGCATTATACATTAAAATAACAAGGTCCGGATTGTATTCTGCCGCATATTCAGCAACATTTTTTTCAAACAGGCGCAGATCTATTGCGCGTACTTCACGAAGTCCCAGCGATAAAAAGCTGTAAATCGGAATTCCAAAAGAATCTTTAATAATGAGCACTTTTTTATCATTTTGCGCCTTATGATTCAGAAAGCGAAGCTCTTCATAATCACCGTGATATACGGCATAGCGGTTGGTACTGATATTTGGATCTTCGATATAATCCCATTCAAGAACCGCCTCTTCAAAGCTGCCGTTCTGCTCCTTTCTTCCTTCCCCTTCAATCTGCACCAGTGTATAATCTGTTTCAAAATCCGGCGTAATGAGGGTAAAATCATCAACGCCTCCGTAAATGCGGCCGACGCGGCGCCCCATTGAACCTAGATAAAAATCTTCATAGGTTTTAAACCGAAAATTTTCCGCACTGAAAAGCCCTTCCGGAATCTGCATATCGTAATGCTGATTGAGAAAATCAGCAATCAGTCCTGTCGTATAAAAAGCACCTTCGATGGTCCAGTGATGGTCTGTATTAAAGAACAGCTCATTTTGCGTCTTTCCGGAAGACCAAAAATCATCTCTGACATCATAGGTGTCAACACCGGCCACTTCAAGCCCCCATACAAAGGTATCCGCATTTTCGTTCGCATGATCATGCACATTTTCAGGCAGCTGCAAAGCACCGCCGTACTGCTCCGGCGGAATCTTAAACGGCAGCTGAATATAAAGAAAATCGATGTCATCCTGCTGCAGCCGGTTGACAAGCTCATAAGTTGCCATATAGGAATCCGGCACAAAACGGTCACTTACAGCAAAAGTAATCTGATTGTAATTTGTTTTGTAAAGTGCACCGTAATTGTAATCGGTAATGATATTTTTTCCCATAAGAAGCTGTGAAAGTCCGTAAAGCTCTACATACTCCTGCCGATGGTAGGCTCCTTCATTTACCGCATTTTCAGCAGCGTCAATCGCGCCTTCAATACGCACAAGGTACGGTGCCCCTGTCGGCACATTTGTACGGTAGGCCAAAAGAAAGCCCTCTCCGAGATCCTCTGTTGTCGTTATCATCCCGATCAGCATTCCAAAGATGACAATCAGGAAAAGGATCGCCGTTATTTTTTCTTTTTTATGCGTTTGAAACGCATCCCTCATCTTTTTCATTTGTCCCGGCCTCTCTTTTAAAAGTTAAAATAAATGAACGGATTGTATGCGCCTTTAATCAAATACGCAAGCGAAACCAGCATACCCGTCATAAGAAGCATGCTGTAGAGCCCTGCCACCAACGCATTTGATTCCTTGAAATGCTTCCGCAGCATATCGTCCAGCTTCCTTGCCAGCGGCGCCGAAAACAGTATACCAAACAAAAAATAGTATATATTTTCTCTGAAATACACCGCAAAATTTGTATCTGTAAGTCCCGTACTGCCGATACCGAACATATGCCCAATAAACTGCATACCGTCTGCCACCGTATCCGACCGGAAAAAGACCCAGCCGAGAATCACAAGCAGCATGGTATATATATGTTTCACAAAAGAAGGAATCCGCCGTTTCTCAAATCCGGTCAGCTTCTCAAGCGAAATAAATATAAAATACATCAGGCCCCAGCAAATAAAAGTCCAGTTGGCACCGTGCCAGATACCAGTCAAAAACCATACTATAAAAAGATTCCATACAAGACGCGCGCGGCTTTCTACCCGGCTTCCGCCAAGCGGAAAATAAACATAATCTCGAAACCATGTTCCCAGTGAAATGTGCCAGCGCCGCCAGAACTCCGAAACGGAACGAGAAATATACGGGTAATTGAAATTTTCCGGGAAATGAAAGCCAAACATACGTCCAAGCCCGATTGCCATATCGGAGTAACCGGAAAAATCAAAATAAATCTGCAGAGTATAAGCGACTGCTCCCAGCCACGCAAAGGCAACGGAGCATTGATCAGCCGCTGAAAATGCAAAGCTCTGGTCAGCTACTACTGCAAAATTATTCGCAAGCAGCACTTTTTTCGACAGTCCGACAATGAAGCGGCAGCTTCCCTGCGCAAAATCATCCCAAGTCTCTCTGCGCCCCATGATTTGCTCTGCCACCGTCTCATAGCGCACGATAGGCCCTGCAATCAGCTGCGGAAAAAACGAGATATAAAGACCTACATTCAACAGATTTTTTTGCATCTCCCCTTTTTCCCTGTATACATCAATGACATATGAAATCGCTTGAAAAGTAAAGAATGAAATCCCGATTGGGAGCGCAATCTGCGGCACTTTAAAGGAAGCGCCACAGAGCGCTTTGACTGTCTCCAGCGTAAACATTAAATATTTAAAAATAAAGATAGCAATAAGATTGAAAGAAAGCATTGCCGCTATCACAAGGCGTGATTTTACCCGGCTTTCACGCACACGGTCAACGGCTATGCCAAACAGCCAGTTTCCGAATATAGAAAGCATCATGACCAGTACAAACCACGGTTCTCCCCATGCATAAAATCCGAGACTTGCAATAAACAGAAAAATATTTTGCAGTCTGCGGTGTTTCCGCAGAAGTCCGTAGTATACTGCAAGTACACACGGCAAAAATACTACCATAAAAATCAACGATGAAAAAAGCATACTTCTCTCCTAATTAAAATCTGCTGCGCCCTCTGACAAACGGCGCCTTTATCTCCTCATCAATCAGCATATGATATTTTGTCGGACGCCGATAGGTATTTCCCTGCATCTCCGTCTCTCTGTATTTTCTCAGAGCCGCAAGATCAAGCTCCGCTATATAAATTCCTGGCGTTTCCCCTGCCAAAAGAAGACACATGTCATAAGAATCATCATCCTCTTTCAAAGCGATTCCGTCAAATACAGACGAGCAGCCATTGCAGTCAGATACTCCTTTGGGATAATTACAGGTCGCAATACAGAGCATATTCTCAAAAGCTCTCGCTCTCAGCTGTGCGAGTCTGTTTTTTTCCATCGGACAGGCGTTAGGAACCAAAATCAGCTCCGTGCCCTGCAGCATGAGAATCCGCGCGCTTTCCGGAAACTCCCTATCATAGCAAATCATGGCACCGACACGCACACAGCCGGAAACAAGCTCTAAATCAACCGTATAAAAATCTCCTCCGGGTGTCAAAGCTGCTTCCGCATCAAAATCGCAGGTATGGACCTTTGCATACCGAAGCACCTGCCTGCCATGACAATCAAACAAGATAAGCGTATTTCTGGGACCGCCCTCCCATGTCTCCAGCACCGTAACTCCAATTGCCATGCCAAGTTCTTCAGCAAGCCTGCCATACGCTCTGACAAACGAACTGTCTGCGGAGACCGCATCCACTGTCCAAATTTCCTTCGGTCTATTGTGAATGTCATATCCGCTGCTCCACATTTCAGGAAAAAGCGCAAGCTCTGCGCCTAGCTCCTTTGCCCTGCGGCAGCTTTCTATTCCCGCCTTCAAATTGCCCTCCACACTTCCGGTCGGCAAGATTTGAAGCAATGCTATCTTCACTCGATTCATATTTTCTCCCACGCCCGCAATATCTATTTTTTCTAAATGGCTAATGACTATAATACATTATTTAAAGATCCCATCTGATAGCCGCAAAGATCGAGCGCTGTGTAGGCAAAACCCCTCTCCCGCGCATAGTCCGATAGTATTCTTGAAAAGTCTCTGTCGGCTAAAAGCCGCTGCATTTCATCCGGCAGTAGCTCAAGCCGCACCACATCTTTGTGAAGACGCGCCCGCACCTGAGTATAGCCCTTATCTCTCAACATTTTCTCTATATCGTAGACAACACTCAGCATCTCATCTGTAATTTGTGTCCCGTAAGGAATTCTTGATGCAAGACAAGCGAAAGCAGGCTTATCCCAAATGTCAACGCCCCTTTCTTTCAGCGCCGTACGAATTTCTTTTTTCGTCAGCGCCGCTTCGCGCAGCGGGCTTCGCACGCCAAGCTCAAGCGCCGCACGGCTTCCCGGTCTGTAATCGGAAATATCGTCAAAATTACTGCCGTCACAGAAGACAAAACCGCCGCCTTCCGCTGCCGTCTTTTCAGCAAGCTCTGCCATTAGCTCCGAAAACACCGCTTTTTTGCAGTGATAGCAGCGATCCTGCTGGTTACTGCGAAATAGTGTCGGCAATGTTATCTCTATATAAAGATGCCTGATGCCGAGCTTCACCGCCATGTCTTTTGCATACGCTATCTCGTCTGGCGCAAAATTCGGAGCTGTTGCCGTTACGGCAATCACATTTTTACTCCCAAGCGTTTCTTTTGCGGCAATCAGCAGAAAAGTACTGTCCACGCCGCCCGAAAAAGCAACGGCTATCTTTTCCAAGCCAAGCAGAATCTGCTGCAGTTTTTCTATCTTTTTCATCCCTTCTGTCCTTCCGTCCCTGTTTCTTCTTCACACGATGAGTCAGATTCCGCCGTTTTTCCAGAAAACTGCGATGCCACAATAGCTATAAACATAAAAAGACAGCCTAAAATCTCTCTGCCGTTCATACGCTCATTCAGCACCAACACACCGGCAATCACGGAAAAGACCGATTCCAGTGACAAAATCAGAGATGCGCTGGTCGGGTCGGTATTCTTCTGCGCTACGACCTGCAGCGTATATGCGACACCAATTGAAAACACACCTGTATAGAGAATCGGAAGCCAACATGCCAGAATATTGCTCAGTTCCGGTGTTTCCGTCAGAAACATTGGAATCAGTGAAATGATACCGCATACAAGAAACTGCATCCTCGAAAGCCGTACGCCGTCCGTCTTGTCCACAAAATAATCGACGACAAGAATGTGTATCGCAAGCCAAACAGCCGAAATAAAAAGTAAAATCTCACCGAAACCAATTCCCGCAAAACTCTCTCCAGCCGGCACACAAAGCAGAAACAGACCTGCGGCACTTACACCAACACAGAGCCATACAAACGGACGAATTTTCTTTTTAAGAAACAAGCCGAGCACCGGCACTAATACAACATAGAGCGCTGTAATAAACCCGGCTTTTCCCGCATCCGTATACTGAAGTGCTATCTGCTGCAGAGAACCGGCGATAAACAGCACAATCCCGCAGCAAAACCCTCCTGCTATAAGCCACTTTTTTCCGCCGCGCTGCACAGTCTCCGAATCCTCGCCCTTTTTCATCTCAAATGACCGCAGATAAAAAATCACCGGCGTCAGCACTGCGGCCCCGATTAAATTTCGAATTGCATTAAAAGTAAACGGCTCCACATATTCCATCCCCGATTTCTGCGCCGCAAAAGCCGTCCCCCAGATAAAAGCTGTCAAAAGCAGCATTAAATTTGCCCGTAATTTCTTATTCATCTTACCTTTAAAAAATTCCCCCGTATCGTTTCTCTTTTTTTAATCCACATGCTTTTAAATTTAATTATATAATTTTTGTTTCAGTTTGCCAATAAGCATACGCATTATGGCTGGAAACTTTCCGTACGATATAGTAAAATACTTGAAAAGAGAAAGGAAGGGCACACAATGAAATCGATTATTTACTTCATCAGGCACAGTATTACAGAAGGAAATATCAAAGACTGGTATTACGGCGCGCTTGATGTTCCTCTGCTGCCCGCAGGAATCGAAAAACTCGAAAATTTGAGAGACGAAGGACTTTATCCGTCTCCGGAGGATGCCGATCTTATACCTCCGGTATGAAGCGCACAGAACAGACTCTCGAGGTAATCTACGGTAATCTTCCGCATACCATTATCGATGAGTTCCGGGAATATAATTTTGGAATTTTTGAGGGAAAAACCTATGAGGAGCTGCTTGAAGTTCCGGAATTCCCGCTTTTTCATCACGACACAACTGATCACTATGTAATCCCGCAAGAAGAAAGCCGCGAGATGTT
>CALXBT010000125.1 GCA_944386585.1 uncultured Clostridia bacterium
CATGCACGGGGCACACACTGTGAAAAAGGCTATGTGCGTTTTATTCAGGAAAGAAACGATGGGGAAAAGACAGATTGGAAAAATTGTCAATGCGGTCGCTCTGAGAGGAGAGGTGAAGGTGTATTCCTATTCCAACCCGGAGCGGTATCGGGAAATAAAAGAAATCTTTGTTGGAACTGTGCCGCATCAGATACAGAAAGTCCGCTATCAGGCAAATACAGTTATTTTGAAATTGTCCGGTATCGACGACCGCAGCGCAGCTGAGGCCTGTAAGGGAAAGGATATTTACATTGCAGAAGAGACGCTGCCGGAACTGCCGGAAGGCACTTATTATATTAAAGATTTAATCGGAATGACTGTTGCAGAGGAGAATGGAAACGAACTTGGAGTACTTTCGCATGTTCTTCAGAATACAGCGCAGGATATATATGAAGTCAAGCGGGAAGGAGCAAAGGAACTTTTAATACCGGGCGTTAGTGAGTTTATCATTGAAATCAGAAAAGAAGAAAGAAAAATCATTGTCAGACTGCCCAAGGGCCTTTTGGACTTGTAGCAGAAGCAGGCAGCGGTGATGAAGCGTCGAAGCCAAAAAAATTGAGTGATTTGAAATAGAGAGCAGAAAAGATTCTGCCGGAGATGAAGAAATGAAAATAGATATTTTGACCTTATTTCCTGAAATGTTTACGCCGCTTACACAAAGCATCGTCGGCCGTGCGGCAGAAAAAGGAATTTTAAAAATCAACTTGATTGATATTCGTGATTACAGTTTGGACAAACATAGGAAAGCCGATGATTATCCGTTTGGCGGCGGCGCTGGAATGGTAATGCTGGCTCAACCAATCTTTGATGCACTAAGAGCGGTGGGGACCAAGGGAAAGAGGCTGATTTATATGTCTCCGCGGGGAAAAGTGCTCGATGCAGAAATGGTAAAAGCACTGGCAGAAGAAGATGCGCTTGTGATTTTATGCGGGCATTATGAGGGAGTTGATCAGCGTGTGCTTGAATACTGGAATATAGAAGAAATATCCATAGGAGATTATATTTTGACAGGCGGAGAGTTGCCGGCGATGGTGCTTGTTGATTCGGTTTCAAGAATGCTGCCTGATGTTCTTTCCAGTAAGGATTCTGCACTTGAAGAATCAATTTATTCCGGCCTTCTGGAGTATCCGCAGTATACAAAACCGCGTGAGTTTGAGGGACTTTGCGTGCCGGAAGTACTTGTTTCCGGCGATCATCAAAAGATTGCGCTCTGGAAGCTGGAGCAATCGCTTTTGCTGACGAAAGAAAGACGGCCAGATTTGTTTGCTGCATTTTTAAAAAAGGCGGAGACACTTCGCAAAGAGGAAAAGCAGGTGCTTTTAAAAATCACCAAAAATCCATGATGCATAAGTTTACGAAAGACTGGCGATGTGGTAAAATAAAATGACGGAGTAATTTTATGAGCAAGAAAACAAAAGCTGTAATTTTTATATACGGGTTTGTCTTTGTTTGCCTTGCAGTGATTATTTATGTAGTCCCGTCGGTTACTGGAATGTTGACACCGACTGAGCTTTTGACTTACGGTAGTCTGACAGAGACGGACAAGGCAACCTGCTACTTTATCCGGGATGAAGAAGTATATTTAGCCGATGCGACAGGGACAGTCAATTACTATTTTGAGGATCAAACAAAAGTGCGAAAGAATATGACAATTCTTTCACTGACAAGAAGAAGCACCTCACCGCCGGAGGAATCAGAGTTTACACAGATTATTACGCGGCTTGGTACAGAAGCTATTACAAATTCTGATTATAAAAGTGAATTTAACGGTATTATCAGCTACAGCATTGACGGCTATGAAGGATATTTTACACCCGAAAGAATCCGGCAGCTTGATTATGAAGAGGTAACGGAGCTGCCGATTGACAAACCGGTTAGTTTGGTGAGAGAGACTGTTTTTCGGGACGAGCCTCTTTACAAAATCTGCCGCAACGACAAATGGTATATTACCTGTTGGGTCAGCGACGGCAGCAGTGTGAAATACCAAAAGGGAAATCGTGTGACATTTCAGCTTCCTTTGGGAGAGCTTTCGGCAACGATTACAGATATTATTGAGTGCGGGGATGTATGGCAGATCATTTTTGAAAGCGATCGTACCTATGAGGATTTTGTGAACATCAGAGTAGCGGAAGTGAATATTGTTACTTCGGATGACAGCGGGATTATCGTACCCAATAAAAGCATTGCTACAGTTGACGGGCAGGTCGGTGTTTATGTGAAACAAACGACTGGTGATTATCGGTTTACACCGATTAAGATTATTGCGAGCGACGGTGAAAACTCGGCGGTATCTTCTTCTTATTTTTACGATGAGGAGGGAAACCGTGTAAGCAGTGTGGAAATATATGATGAAATACTAAAGAATCCTGAATAGAAGGAGGTTACCGCTACCATTATCTACAGCTGGATCTTCAAAAAGACCAAGCACAATGTGTTGTATGTGCTGTTGGTGGGCACAGTACTAACTTCGTTTTTCAGCAGCATTCAGACTACTCT
>CALXBT010000126.1 GCA_944386585.1 uncultured Clostridia bacterium
GCGAAAAATCTTAGAGAACAGATTTTTAAGGAGGGCAAGCTGGTGTATGAGTCTCCGGATATCGAGACGATCAGAGAGTATTGCAAGGCTCAGGTTGATACGCTGTGGGACGAAATGCTTCGATTCGAAAATCCACAGATCTATTATGTAGATCTTTCTCACCAGCTGTGGCAACTCAAACATGATTTGATAGAAGGACATAACGAAAAGAAATAGAATAGACAGAAGATGACGGCAGGTGGAGAAGGAAACAGAACGAACAGTAAAAAACGGCAAGTGAGTATAAGGGGGTTTGAAAATGGCACTCATAACGACAAAAGAAATGTTTGCAAAGGCACTACAAAGCGACTATGCGGTTGGGGCGTTTAATGTAAACAACATGGAGATTATCCAGGGAATTGCAAACGCAGCAAAAGAGGAACAGGCACCGCTGATTCTGCAGGTGTCGGCAGGTGCAAGAAAGTATGCTAAACCAGCTTATCTGATGAAGCTCGTTGAAGCAGCTATTCTCGACACAGGTCTTGATATCGCGCTGCATCTTGATCACGGAGAAGATTTTGATATCTGTAAAAAATGTGTTGATGACGGCTTCACTTCTGTAATGATTGACGGCAGCAAATATGAATTTACAGAAAATGTGCGGGTTACAAAGCAGGTTGTGGAATATGCACATGCACACGGCGTTGTTGTAGAGGCGGAACTTGGAAAGCTGGCCGGCGTAGAAGATGATGTAAAAGTAGATGCGCGTGCGGCTACCTTTACAGTGCCGGAAGAAGCAGCGGAGTTTGTAGCTAAAACAGGGGTTGATTCACTTGCGATTGCAATCGGAACCAGTCATGGAGCTTACAAGTTTAAAGGAGAACCGTATCTTGATTTTGAAAGACTAAAGGAAATTCATAAGTTGATTCCGCAAATACCGCTAGTTCTGCACGGAGCATCAACCGTCCTTCCTGAATTTGTAAAGAAGTGCAATGATTACGGCGGCGATATTCCGGGTGCTCAGGGTGTACC
Organism: uncultured Clostridia bacterium; assembly: GCA_944386585.1. Taxonomy (GTDB): domain Bacteria; phylum Bacillota; class Clostridia; order Peptostreptococcales; family Anaerovoracaceae; genus QAKD01. The sequence goes on from CALXBT010000126.1 coordinate 1,012, forward strand.
GGAGGAGATGATTTCGGAAGCTGCAAAATATGGAATCTGTAAAGTGAATATCGATACAGATCTGCGGCTTGCCATGACTGCTGAAGTCAGAAAATTTATTGCAGAGCATCCGGCAGAATTTGATCCGAGGAAATATCTCGGACCGGCCAGAGATGCTATTCAGAAAATGGTGCAGCATAAAATCAGAAATGTGCTGAATGCGTCAAATACGCTGTAAAAAGATGGAGCCTGTTGAAATATAGAAAGGCAGAAAAATATAGATGAAATAAAAGGAACGGAAATTATGAAGGATTGGTATCCTCTTGACAATGCCGCAAAGGTTTTTCCCGCTGTGAAAAGCGGGAAAAATTCTGCTGTTTACCGGATTTCTGTGATTATGAAAGAACCGGTAGACGAGGAGAAACTCCAGCAAGCAGCAGATACGGTAGCGGGGCGCTTTCCGATGTTTATGGTCAGCATGAAAAAAGGAATTTTTTGGAATTATTTAGAGAAGAATTCTAAAGGAATTCAAGTGGCGAAAGACGAGCGGTATCCGTGTCATGAAATTATCATGGAAAAAAATCAGGGTCATCTGATGAAAATTCTTTATTATCACCATCGCATCTCGGTGGAGTTTTTTCATGTGCTGACCGATGGAAAAGGAGCGGCAGAGTTTTTGAAATCCCTGCTGTTTTATTATCTTCTTTATTCAGGACACTCGGTGGAAGATGATGGTATGATTTTGCTGGAGAATGATATCACGGAAATGCATGAGACAGATGATAGCTTTTTAAAGTACAGCAACAATGCATATTATGAAAAAATGACATCGCCGAATTCCTACAGGATAAAAGGAACGAATTTTGAAATTTTTGGTTTTGAAGCAGTACACGGTGTAATGGAGAGCGAGAAGCTGCTTTCAGCAGCTAAAAAGAGAGGCGGAACGGTTACGGCATACTTGACAGCGGCACTGATTTATTCTATTTACCAGTCAAATCAGGCAGCGAGAGAGAAAAAACGGCCGATTGTTGTAGCAGTACCGGTCAATTTAAGAAAAGTTTTCCCGTCGCAGACGCTGCGCAATTTTTTTGGCGTAGTCAATATCGGTGTCATGCCGAAAGCAATTACTGCCTTTGAAGATTTAGTAAGACAGTGCGATGAGCTTCTGCGATATAAGACAAACGCCAGTTATCTGCAAAATATTATCTGCAAAAATGTTGCAATTGAGTCCAAAGGGTATATACAGGGAATTCCGCTATTTATAAAAAAATGGCTGATTACAGCAGGATTTAAGCAAATGGGTGAAAAAAAGAAAACACTTTCGCTGACCAATCTGGGAAAACTTGAATTTCCGGATTCTATGAAGCAGCATATTGTACAGGCAGAGCTTTTGCTTTATCCGACACCCGCAAGCCCGATAAATTGTGGGGTAATCACTAAAGATGATTCAACGATTTTTACTTTTACGCGCAGTATTGCGGAGACGGATCTGATTCAGACCTTTTTTTCTTTTCTGGCAAATGAGGAGAAACTGCAGATCAGAGTTTATTCCAACGATTGGGGGAGGCAGAATGACGCGATGCAAAAAATGTAATGTAGAGGTCGAGTGCCAGCATACACATTGTCCGCTGTGCGGGAGGCCTTTGCCTGAACGGAAGGAAGCGAAGCTTAGTATGACATCTTATCCGGTTTATGCCGGCAAAAGAAGAGGCGCTGATGGGTTTACTGTAAAAAGAGCATTGCTTTTTCTTTCCATCAGTGCAGTAATTCTTTCGGTAATGGTAAATTGGTTCACATATCCGATAAAGCCGGTATTATGGTCGCCGATTGTAACCACTGCTATTTTGTTTGCATGGGGGTTGATCGGGCATACTTGGCTGTCTGATGCAAATTTGGGACAGAAAATTCTTATTTTAGATTTGAATTTGTGCCTGCTGGTGCTGATGATTGACTGGTGTACCGGATTTTCTCGTTGGTCTGTTAACTATGCAGTACCTTTTATTGGAATTGGTGCAACATTTTTTCTGACTGCAATTGCAGTTTGGAAAAGGACTTTATGGAAAGATGCTATCGGCTATGTTTTTGCAATGCTGCTGATTAATTTGATTCCGATGGCACTGTTTACTTCACGGCTGGCTACCGTGCTGTGGACGGGGACCGGAGCGATTGCCTACTCGCTGATCACTGTGATTGGGATGATAATTTTTGCAAAAAAGACTTTCCGGCGTGAGGTAATAAGAAGATTTCACCGATAATATCAAAAAATACTTTGGGATGTGTAAATCAAAATTTTTCATATAAAAAAGCGTCCGCAGAACTTGTTTCTGCAGGCGCTTTTTTATGTGACGGGCGGCTGATATTTTGCCGCCCTGCTTTTCAGGCCGATGTCTTTTTGCTGCATTTGTCTTTTGCAGACAGTTGATTATGATTCAATCAGCGCGATGATTCGGTCAAGCCGAGCCCGCTGTTCAGCATTCATCATCGGACGCATGGCGCGGACGGCCGCCATTTGTTTGTCGTAGGATTTGCGATCTTTTTTGATAGCTTCTTTAAGTGCCATAATTTCCGCCAGGATTTCTGCTTCTCCCTTACCCTGAATGTTTTCTGCTTTTTTCTGCATTCCCTCTATTTCACGAGCTGATAGCTGTCCGCCGTCTTTCAGGCCAACCTCGTTTGCTAAATCCATCAGCATTTTATTTGTAATATCCATAGACTCCCTCACTTTCATAAATATCAATATCAGTATATGCACGATGGTGCAGGAGATTGCATATATTGGAATATATCGTGAGAAATAAGCAAGCATGGGGAAAATGCAGCTGAAGATAAAAAGGGCTTTGCCGACAGTTCTGCAGTTTTCTCAAATATAGCTTAGACTTATGGAGGTACATATATGAATCCTTTGCCGCTTGTTGCGCTTCTACTGCTTTCTCAGAAAAGAGGAGCGCCGGCTTTGCCGAATTTTGATACTCAGAGCATGGAAACTATGTTAGACGGGCTCCACCGCACGGTGAATACGCTTGAAAAAATAAACAGAGTAAATCATTTAGCGCAGGAACCGCTTCATATAGGACGAGCGCCGGAAATCTTTGAGGCGCTGGGCGCGCCGCCGGAAGTAAAAAATATGATTGCGGCGGGAAGCGCTTTTTTAGCCGGAGGATTCGGAAATAATCGGGCGGGAAACCGTTCTTTTCTTCCGTCAGAGCAAATGCCGTATGCACATTCTCTTCCGCTTCCGTCGGAGCAGGTGCCGTACGAAGAAAGAGATCCTTATGTTATGTCGCCGGAACCGCCGGAGTTTTATGAAGAGGATGCATATGAGAACAAAAATCAGTTCTATCATACACCGCAAAAGAAAACATCATCACCGCCACAGTCCTTTTCCGGCGATTCGAGCATACAGATGCCTGATTTAACACAGCTGATGCAGACTTTTGGTCCGATGTTAAAAGCATTCCTACAGAATTCCGGAGAGTAGAAGAAATAAAGATTTTTAATTTTTGAAAAGCAGCATTCAATAACTGTTTCCAGAACGATAAGAAATGTCTATAGTTTCGTATACTTACGGTTATAGTTTTCCATACAGTGCCGGATTACTTCGCGAGCAGCTTCCGCTCCCTGTATGCTGGTGATTTCGGTAAATTTTCCTGGCTCCAGCTGCTTGTAGACGGAAAAGAAATGCTTCATTTCTGTAAACATATGGTCCGGAAGCTCGCAGATATCGCGGTAAGTGTTGTACATTGGGTCGCTGAACGGTACGGCAATGATTTTCTCATCTTCTTCACCGTTGTCCAGCATGCTGATAACGCCAATCGGATAGCAGCGGACAAGCACCAGCGGATCGATTTCTTCTGAACAAAGTACCAAGACATCAAGAGGGTCTTTATCATCGCCGTAGGTGCGCGGAATAAAACCGTAGCTGGCGGGGTAGTGCGTAGAAGTATAAAGAATCCGGTCTAAGATGAGCATACCGGTATACTTATCAAGTTCATATTTTTTTTTGCTGCCCTTGCTGATTTCAATAACAGCGGTAAAATCTTCCGGTGAAATACGATCGGGGTTCATTTCATGCCAGATATTCATCAATATAATTTTCCTTTCTCTTCTGAATTTTACATTTCATTATACGGCGCTGAGCGGATTCTGACAAGAGGTGCGGACGGTTGTTTTCCGTAAAAATTCTGTTAAGCTTTTACTTGCTATTCCAAATAAAAAATCCTCTTTTAGTAAGAAAGAGGATTTTAACAGCAGGATTCGGCATATCCTGCAATTTGTCATGTTCTTTATTTTCGAGATTTAAAGGCCCGGCTGCATTAAGTACTGCACGAGCTCTTCGGGTGTTACATTGGAAGGAATATGATGCTGCCCAGCCTGAATGGCGCCGCCAGCGCCCATAGAATTAACAGCTGTCATGAATTCGTCTGTACTGCCGATGAGACCAGCGGCTACGCAGTTCTGCGCAACAACATCAAGCGACTCACCATAATTGACATAGATGGCACAAATTTCGATATTATCAATCGCGCTTCCACTTGTGCCGTTCGGGTCAGAGACAGCGCTACCCGTCGTATCGGTGCCGCTTGGGGTGTTGTCTGCACCTATATCCTCATTTCCGGCGGCGCTTGCCACAAGTGTCTGCGGATATGCCATGATAGCATCCACCCGCCAGAGAATTACAAGCGCTGCAATAATTAAAATAACTACAGCAACGAGAATATCATTTTTATCGTAAAAGATATCTTTTAGTTTGTTCATGTCTGTCTGCTCCTGAATTTCGCTTTTTTATTTTAGGCTTTGCCGCTTTTCCAGAAAAAATCTTTTTACTGTATACTAATACTAATCTATCATGAAATACGATTTTTCTCAATTGAATATTGTGTGAAATTTATTAAGTTTTGTTTACAGGCAGGTTTTTAAACGCTTTTACTTTTACTAGTGCTTTGTTTGTGGTAAAATTGCTTTATGGTAAAAATAACGATTGAAAAAGATGACGATCATCAGAGACTGGATCGGTTCCTTAGGAAATATTTCAGGAATGCGCCGCTTTCTTTTATTTATAAGCTGATTCGAAAAGACCTGAAAGTAAACGGCCGCAAAACCGGTGAAAATTATATATTGGCTGCTGGGGATGAACTGGTCCTCTATATAAGC
>CALXBT010000127.1 GCA_944386585.1 uncultured Clostridia bacterium
CGATGTCGGCTCGTCTCATCCTGGGGCTGAAGTAGGTCCCAAGGGTTGGGCTGTTCGCCCATTAAAGAGGTACGCGAGCTGGGTTCAGAACGTCGTGAGACAGTTCGGTCCCTATCCGCTGTGGGCGCAGGAAATTTGAGTGGAGCTGTTCTTAGTACGAGAGGACCGGGATGGACATACCTCTGGTGCACCAGTTGTTCTGCCAAGGGCATAGCTGGGTAGCCACGTATGGACGGGATAAGCGCTGAAAGCATCTAAGTGCGAAGCCCCCCACAAGAAAAGATTTCCTCCATTTATGGTAAGACTCGTGAGAGACGATCACGTTGATAGGTCGGAGGTGTAAGTGCAGTAATGTATTTAGCTGACCGATACTAATAGGTCGAATGCTTGACCAATGGTTTTACGGAGGAGCTTTTATACAGAAGAAGATCTATTCAGTTTTGAAGGTACAGAAGAGTACTTTCAGGAGAAAGAGAATTGCGGAGGTTCTCATAACTTTTAGGGAATGAGACAGACGCAGAGAAAATCCGGTGACTATAGCGGGGAGGATACACCTGTTCCCATCTCGAACACAGTAGTTAAGCTCCTCAGCGCTGATGATACTTGGCGGGAAGCTGCCTGGAAAAGTAGGTCGTTGCCGGTTTTAAAAAGCAGATACGATTTTTTCGTATCTGCTTTTTATTTTCATTCTGTTTACCTTTTGTAAGGTTAACTCTCCCATCTTGCAATTCTAATTCCTAAAACTCGAAATTCACCATACACAAATGAATCACCATTTGTCAGATGATATGTTTGTGAAAATCCTAAACTTCCATAATCAGCAATTTTATCTGCGGTTTGTGTGCTTCCAAGTGTTATAAACGGATACTTTCCTGGATCGGTGCTTCCAATCAAACGAAATCCTTCAATGGTAACAAAAAATCCCCAGCAAATAAGAATACCTAAAACCACTTTCAAGATTTTCTTTTTCATATCCCTCATCTCCGCAAATTCCAGTTTATCGTTTTGATTATATCAAGGCTAATTCCCGTGTGTCAATCTGAAATCAGTGGAATTGATAGTGTCTAAATTCAGCAGCACTTAAGGAAAAAGGGACTTATTTTAAAAGACTTATAATTCAATTTCATTAAGTTTTAAAATAGACATAATGTAAATTTTCAATCCATTTTTAAAGGTTTCTATGCTGATATATTCATCTGGCTGATGGGCACCTCCGTGTCCGGCGGGAAGTTCCATCTTTGGGCCTTTTAATCCTGGACCGAATGCAAATGCATTTGGAAGTTTTCTGGCGTAGGTACCGCCTCCCATTGTATACGGTTCTTTTTTATCGCCGGCACATTCATTATAGATTTGCGTGAGCATGGAAACAGCAGGATGTTCTTTTTCAAAATAACTTGGCTTATTATCATCATAGCTGATTAGGATGCCGCCTGACGGTGCAATCGCTTTTTTGATCGCTGCCGTAATTTTTTCGCCGTCATCGCTGATTGGATAACGAATATTAAGATTCAGCGTGAGAGTTTCGTCTTGTAGATGAAGCATACCGGAATTGCAGGTGAGAGCACCGGAGATTTCATCTTCAAATTCGATGCCGTATGCTTCACCGTGATAAGTATTTGTCGCGTGTTGAATGAAAGTAAAAGCAGGAATTAGATTTGGTGATAAAAGATTGTGCAGCAAGAGATAATCAACTGCGTTTCCGATTGCATTTTTGCCTTTATCCGGCCAAGCTGCATGAGCAGAGATTCCGGCTGCTTCGATAGTAATAATATCTCCATCAATGCTTGGGGTAATCCATTCTGTAGAAGGAAGTGATTTTGTTCCTGTGATATTTTTTACCTTCACAATAGCTTTTGCCGGGACAACATTGGATACAAGGCCGGCCCTAAATTCCAGCAGATTTCCGTTTGCTGATGAAAAGGCGAGATTTGCTTCATAAATTCCCTTTTCTCCGTAACATACGGGGAAGGAAGTGTCTGCAATCAAGGAAAGATAAGGAGCTTTGTAATGGGAAAGATAATAAGCAATGTCGTTCATTCCGCATTCTTCGTTGCAACCCAGCATTAGTTTGATTTGATAGTTCATCGGAATTTCATATTCTTTCAGAAATTTCATCAGATACAGCGCCATGACGGCGGCACCTTTATTATCATCAGTACCGCGTCCGATGATGAAACCGTCGCGGTATTCGGCGGCATAAGGAGGAGAGGACCAACCCTCACCTTCGGGAACAACATCGAGATGTGCCCAAAATGCAATATCTTTTTGCTGTTTTCCAAACGAAATGCTGCCGCAGTAATATTCATAGTTCTGTGTATCAAATCCCATTTGCATTCCCATTTCTAATGCCTTATCAAGTGCATCCCGGCAACCTTGCCCAAATGGGACGGTTTTGCTTTCTGGATCAGAGACGCTTTTGATACGCACCAGTGTTTGGATATCACGGATGAAATTTTGTTCGTTCTCCTTTAGAAAGGCTTCAATTTTATCCATATATTGATTCATTTTCAGGACCTCCGTTTCTTTCCATCCTGCAAAAAATACTGCAGGATGGAAACTGTTAATTATATATATTATACATGAATTCTATTTTTACAGAAAGATAATTTTATCAGAAAATTCTATCAAAATCCTGACAAGCACAATACTGCGGTTTCTCTAAAAGAAACTCATGAACTACTGTTTGTCAGAGCAAGGGCAGTATGATATAATATATTATCATAAAAGGAAAAGGAGAACTTTATGAAAAGTATAAAACCGGGACGCGGACCATCTATGATGAATGCGGCAGGCGCGGTGTTTGCAGCGATTTTCGGTGTGCTTTGGATCATTATGACTGTTAAAATGGGAGCTCCGGGTTTCTTTCCGCTGTTTGGAGTTCTTTTTATTGGAATTGCTTGTGTACAGGCTGTTTATCATTTTAAAAACGCAACAGGAAAAAATAGATACTCGGTATTTGATATTGTAGATGCACAGGAGGAGCCGGATCCGCTTGCGGCGGAATCTGAAGCTGACGAGAAAGGAACGGTTTCCGGCACATCTGTTTCTGCTGCTGAAACAGGCCTGAAGATGTCTAAATTTTGTCCGTATTGCGGGGCTTCAGTTTTGACTGATTTTGATTTCTGCAATCAATGCGGGAAAAAATTGCCGGATTGACAGGGAGGGGCTTTATGACTGCTCTGAAAATTATATTTGTGGGACTTTGTACAGCACCGTTTGTTTATTTAGTCATCGTACTGATTTCTAAAAGTATTGATGATGTGCTGAAAAAGTAGAGAATATAATCAACTTAAATGTAAATGAGAAAAATGATTTTATAGGATATAAAATGAAAAAAGGACTTTTTATTTCGATTGAAGGACCGGATGGCTCTGGAAAATCGACGCAGATTGCTGCGCTGAAGGAATATTTTGAGCAGAAAGGGATGGATGTCGTTCTGACTCGTGAGCCGGGCGGTACGGCAATCAGTGAAAAAATCAGAGAAATTATTCTCGATAAAAATAATCAGGAAATGGATGATATGACAGAAGCACTGCTTTATGCGGCGGCACGCGCGCAGCATGTAGCGCAGATTATTAAACCGGCGCTTATGGCAGGCAGGACCGTAATCTGTGACCGTTTTATTGATTCGAGTATCGCTTATCAGGGGTATGGCAGGCAGCTTGGAGATTGTGTACGGATTATTAACGAATATGCAGTGCGCGGCTGCATGCCGGATATAACTTTTCTTTTGAAAATGGACCCTAAAATTGGAAAAAGCCGGATCCGTGATGAAGAACAGGATCGGCTGGAGCTGGAGAAATTAGAGTTTCACCAGCGGGTTTATGAGGGATATGTTGAAATGGAGAAGGCGTTTAACCGTATCGTCGGCATTGATGCTGCGCGGAGTATTCAGGAAATCAGTGCTGATATCATTGCTCAGATTGAAGCTGTGCTGCAAGAAGACGGGAGAAATCGTAATGACCTTTGATGAAATAAGCGGGAATGAAAAAATATTCGAGGAATTGAAAAATGCGGCGCGTTGCGGCCAGATTTCGCATGCCTATATTCTTGAGGGGGCGATAGACATTCATAAAGAAATGATCGCAAAGGCTTTTGCAAAATCAATTTTATGCAAGGAGCATCGAGGCAGTGGATGCAACAGTTGCGTGATTTGCAACAAAATTGAACATGGAAATCATGAGGATGTTTTTTTTCTTGAGAAAGAAGAAAATTCGATAAAGGATGAGGATGTTGTCAGATTGCAGGACCGGCTTAGAAATAAGCCTCTTGGAGAACGAAATATCGCGATTCTTAAAGATGCAGATACAATGACGCTGCGGGCGCAGAACCGTCTTTTAAAAACGCTGGAGGAACCGCCGGACGGCACGGTAATTATGCTTCTTTCGGAAAATACAGAAAGTTTGATCAAGACGATTGTATCGCGATGTATTGTGGTGCGGCTTCCCTCCACAGAATCGTTAGAAGATGATGCACTAAGACTACTTGCAGAAACTACAGCGGAGGCTTTGCTTGCAGGCAGACCTTTTTACGAGCTAAAAAAAACATTAGCAGCAGTACTGTCAGATAAGAAACAGGCGCTGGCTTTTCTTGATGCACTAGAAGTTTTTTACGGAAGGAAAGCTGTTGGAAACAATGAAACAGACAGGCTATATCCGAAAGCATATTTATATGGGCAGGTGGGGGCGATTGAAGAAACAAGAAGAAGCCTCAGGGGCAACGGAACTGTCGGCTATGCGTTGAAGCGATTTTTACTGAAATCTATGGAATAGATTTTTAACGATAGATTTGGAAATAAGGAGAATGAATATGGTAAAAGTAGTGGGCGTGAAATTTAAAAGCGTCGGTAAAGTATATTATTTTGATCCGGATGAATTTGTACTGCCGCAAGGAACCAATGTCATTGTAGAAACAGCTCGGGGCATGGAATTTGGCACTGTGAGTTTAGAAGCGACGGAGGTTGATGAATCGGAAATCGTTGCGCCGCTTAAAAAAATCATCAGAATTGCAGATGAACAGGACAAAGTGCAGCATGAGGAAAATATTAAGAAAAAGGAAAGAGCTTTGCAGCTTTGTCAGGAAAAAGTAGATAAGCATGGACTTGTGATGAAGCTGATTGATGTAGAGTATACTTTTGATAACAGCAAAGTGATTTTTTATTTTACTGCTGACGGGAGAGTTGACTTTCGGGAGCTTGTAAAGGATTTAGCGGCAGTTTTTAAAATGCGCATTGAACTTCGTCAGATTGGAGTCAGAGATGAGGCAAAAATGATGGGTGGAATCGGTACCTGCGGCAGAAGTCTTTGCTGCAGCTCTTGGCTTTCGGAGTTTGAGCCTGTTTCCATTAAGATGGCAAAGGTACAGAATTTATCGCTGAATCCGTCAAAAATTTCCGGAATCTGCGGTCGCTTGATGTGCTGTCTTAAATATGAAAACAGTACTTACATGGATTTGCGGAAAGGAATGCCGGATGTTGGTGAAAGGATTAAAACAAGAGACGGAATTGCAGTTGTAGTTGAGTCTAATATTCTGGAGAACAAAGTTAAAACAAGACTTGTTCTGGAAGAGCGAACGGCAGATAAGCCGGAAAAGCTCAGTACGGAATTCTATATTTATAAAAAGCAGGAGATTAAACGCCTTGAGAAGGGACATAAGCCGAAAAAAGAGGATCTTTTTGAAGGCATTGAAGGAGAGCTCCTTGAAGAAATTAAGGATTTGCTGAAGGATTGATAATTGATAAAAAATGAGAATGGAAAGTGATAGTGCTGTCATTTATGAAGGGGAACGCCTTGATCAGATTGGATTCGGAAATCTCAGGCTTTTACAGAAGCCTGAAGAGTTTTGCTATGGAATAGATGCTGTTCTGCTTGCGGATTTCGCGGCATCACGCGGCTGGCAGAAAACAGATGAGGGTGGTTACCGCGGACTTGTTACTGCTTGTGATCTTGGAACTGGAACGGGAATTATTCCGTTGATTCTCAGCCATAAGCTGCCAGATTCACTGATAATTGGTGTGGAAGTGCAGCAGGGAAGTTATGAGAGAGCCTGCCGGAATGTTATGCTTAATGAACTGCAGACGCGGCTCTTGATGATGCAAGGAGATGTAAACTGCAGAGAATTGCCATTTCGGGTTCGAGAAGCAGCAGGGGAGTTTTATCGGAAAAGTATCGGCAGGATTTATCCCGAAAACAACAGCGATAAGGGAATAAATCTTGATGGTATGCCGAGCGGCTTTGATTTGGTGACGGTCAATCCACCGTATACAGAAAGCGGACGAGGTCTCGACGGAAAGAATCAGGCAAAGATGATTGCACGGCAGGAGACGACGGGAACACTGGAAGATTTTATTCGGACAGCGGCGCTGCTGCTAAAAGAAAAAGGAGATTTTTATCTGGTACACCGACCGTCTCGCCTTGTGGATATTTGTTGTCTGTGCCGTAAATATCGAATCGAACCAAAGGCTCTGCGGTTTGTCAGTTCAAAGCTGACAGAAGCACCTAATATCATGCTGCTGCATGGAGTGCTTTCCGGCGGACGAGGTCTTCGCATGCAAAGTCCGCTTGCGGTTTACGATGGGGATGGACAGTACACTCAGGAGATCAACATGATATATGAAAGATAGACGGAGGCCAGTACGCCTGCGATATAACCGATGATGCCGGAGGGAAGTGCGTGGCGCAGTTTTTTGACGGAAGTAACACCGTAATAAAGCGCAAGAACATAAAAGACGGTTTCACAGGAACCAACCATGACGCCGGCGCTGGTGCCTACTAAGCTGTCGACACCGCATTCCCGCATTAACCGTTCTGCAAGAACAATTGAGCCGCTGCCGGAGACAGGACGCAGGAGAATGATGGAAGTGAGTTCGCGCGGCAGACCAATGAATTCTAAAAAAGGACCTAAGAGTTTTTGAAAAAAATCCATTGCACCGGAGACAGTAACGGCTTCAATTCCGACAAAGATAGCGATAATAAACGGAATCATTTCAATGCATGTTTTCAGTCCGTCTTTTGCACCTGCTGTGAAATAATCATAGACAGGGGCTTTTTTATAGATGCCGTAAAAAATAACACCGATTAGAATAATCGGAATAAAGAGATTGGATATTTCACTTAAAATCGATGACATATTTCACCTCACAGAGATTAAAGATGAGGCTCCTTCCACTCAAAGAATTTACATATGGCAATAGATACAGCCATTGAAATCAGTCCTGCGAGAATGGAGGGAATGATAATACTACCGGGATTTGCAGCGCCTAAATCTCCGCGTATTTTAAGAATTGTAACGGGTACTAACTGGATCATTGACATAGAAACGGCTGTGAACATACACATGGTATTGCTTGCAATCTCGCTGTGCCCGTTTTGCAGGTCCATGCGTTCCATCGCTTTTAGCGAAAAAACAGTTGCGCTGTTGCCGGCACCGAAAAGATTGGCGGTAAAGCTCATCAGAATTAGCGCGATTGTATTTTTATCATGTTCACGCGGAAATAAAAATCTCATAAACGGCATTACCAGCTCCGATAGTTTGTTGATTAAACCGCTGCGGCTTGCGATTTCCATGATGCCGCTCCAGACGGCCATAATGCCGGCGAGCCCAATCATAAACTGAACGGCTTCTGTGCAGCTTGCCATGAGACTATCGGTGAATTCAGAAAGATTGTGATTCAAAGCGGAGAAGATGATTCCGATAATCAGCATTCCCGCCCAAAGATAATTCATCATAAAGGTGAGCCTCCTACTCTAATAATACTATTCGCTACTGGGAAAAAGATGTTGCTATTTTTGCACGGTTGAGGGATAATATAGATATTGATGAAAAAAGGAGGCATTACGCATGGAAATAACAATATCGATACAGGAATTAGTACTTTTGATATTAGGAATTGCGGCAATTGTTCTTTTGTTTTATTTAATCGGGCTTATTAAAAATTTGATTGAGACAGTAAAACATGCAAACAAAGTGCTTGAGGATACAGAGATAATTACTTCGGTTGCGGCTGAAAAAGCGCAGGAACTTGATGGTGTCATTGATGATGCGGTATCATCTATTAGTGCGATCGGTGAATTGATAAAAGGAAATCAGAGTGCGATAAAGGCCGCGACAAATGTTGTGAATTCACTGGCTGGGCTGAAGAATCTGATGATGAAGAAAAAGCCGGAGAAAAGCGAATAAACAACTTGACTATAATTTACGTAAATGGTAAAATTAGTTAAGTCTAACGACAATATTGAAAGAAGTAGGGGGTTGTGTTATGAAAGCTACGGGAATTGTAAGAAAAGTAGATGAACTTGGCCGAATTGTGTTGCCGATAGAACTTAGAAGGACACTCGATATTGAAATCAAGGACCCAATTGAAATTTTCGTGGATGGTGAATACATCCTTCTGAAAAAATACGAGCCAGCTTGTATTTTTTGCGGAAATGCGAAAAACGTTGTGCGTATTAAAGAAAAGAATGTCTGTGAAGATTGCCTGAAAGAATTAAGGCTTATGAAATAAGAATGAAAAAGAATATGAGTATCCGGCCAACGACCGGATATCCATTCTTTTTGACCTCGTAAAAAGAGCTGATAACAGGTCTTGTCGTTACGGGGAATTTTTCTATTGTTTGCATTTAAAAAAATCATAACAGAACAAAGATGAACGGAGGAAAAGGAACAAATGATACAGTTTGACATTATCAACCGCGTTGCACCAGATGTTGCCGAAGCGATGAAACTGGAGCTTACGCGGCAGAGAGACAACATCGAACTTATTGCATCAGAAAATTTTGTATCGGAGGCAGTTCTGGCTGCAATGGGAAGCCATCTTACCAATAAGTATGCAGAGGGTTATCCGGGAAAGCGCTATTACGGCGGTTGTGAATATGTCGATATCGTAGAAAATATTGCGCGGGATAAGGCTTGCGAGCTTTTTGGAGCAGAGCACGCAAATGTGCAGCCGCATTCCGGTTCCAATGCAAATCTATCCGTATATTTTTCGCTTTTACAGCACGGAGACACGATACTTGGAATGAGTTTGCCGCATGGTGGTCATCTGACACATGGAAGCGCTGTTAATATGTCTGGAAAGTATTTTCATTTCGTATCCTACGGTGTAATGCCGGATACGGAAATGATAGATTATGATGATATCAGAAGGATTGCAAAGGAATGTAAACCAAAAATGATTGTAGCGGGTGCATCTGCTTATCCGCGAGCAATTGATTTCTCGAAATTCAGAGAAATTGCCGATGAAGTGGGAGCGATTCTCATGGTGGATATGGCCCATATCGCAGGGCTGGTAGCGGCGGGAATTCATATGAATCCGGTGCCGTATGCGGACGTTGTGACGACGACGACTCATAAGACGCTACGCGGGCCGCGTGCAGGATTGATTCTGTGCAAGGCGCAGTATGCACAGGCAATTGACAAGGGAATCTTTCCGGGCACGCAGGGCGGTCCTTTAATGCATATGATTGCAGCAAAGGCGGTTTGCTTTGAAGAGGCGATGCAGCCGGCATTTCAGGAATATCAGAAAAACATTGTCAGCAATGCAAAGGCACTTGCAAAGAGCCTTATGGACAATGGAATACGGCTTGTTTCTGGAGGCACGGATAATCATTTAATGCTGATTGATCTTGGACCGGAAGGACCAACAGGAAAAGATGTAGAAAAGCTTCTGGACCAGGTGCATATTACAGCAAACAAAAATTCGGTGCCTAACGAAACAAGAAGCCCGTTTGTAACAAGCGGAATTAGACTTGGTACGCCGGCGGCGACATCAAGAGGCTTGACAGAAAAGGACTTCGTTAAAGTCGGGGAATGTATTGCGAAGATGATAAAGCAGGGAGAAGATGCTGTTGAGGAAGTTTTGGCAGTAGTTGAAGAAATTACCAAGAAATATCCTTTATATCCGGAATCATTGTAATTTTTGTTGAACTGCGAAAATTAATTCAGTGCTGTTTTCTGAAAAAAGAGTAAAATCGGGTATACTGAAAAGAGAAAGCAAGAATTGATAAAAGATAGAATTTCGGAGGAGCATAGTGGCGAAATTTCTAGTGAAAAACAGCGTGCCGCTCAAAGGGGAAGTGACGATCAGCGGATCTAAAAATGCTGTACTGCCAATTATGGCAGCGGCGCTTCTGACGGATGAGACCTGCAGTATTATGGATGTACCGAAACTGAAAGATGTGGATGTCATGTGTAATATATTGAGCAGAGTCGGCGCAAATGTTCAGGAAGACTATAAAAATAATCAGGTCTTTATCCAGACAAATAAAATTATGGAGTACGAAGCGCCGTATGCACTGGTAAAACGCATGCGTGCTTCTGTACTTTTGATGGGCCCGCTTCTGGCAAGGGCTGGAAGGGCGAGAATGCCGCTGCCTGGAGGCTGCGCGATTGGAGCAAGGCCGATAGACCTGCATTTAAAAGGATTTTCAGCATTAGGAGCCAAGATTGTTGAAAATAAAGGATACGGATATGTAGAGGCAATCGCAGAAGACGGCCTGAAAGGATGCAATCTGTATTTGGATTTTCCGAGCGTCGGTGCGACAGAAAATATTATTATGGCGGCAGTGCTGGCAAAGGGAACGACAGTGATTGAGAATGTAGCTGAAGAGCCTGAAATCGTAGATTTAGCGAATTTTCTCAATAAAATGGGGGCTAAAATTAAAGGTGCAGGTACTGATACGATTAAGATCGAGGGTGTGGAGAAGCTTTTTGGTGCGCGTCACAATGTAATTCCGGACCGCATTGAAACAGGGACCTTTATGGTAGCTGCAGCAATTACGCGCGGGAATCTTTTAATTAAGAATGCACTGCCGGATCATGTAAAGCCAGTAATTGCGAAGCTCAAGGAATGCGGTGTTGAAATCGAGGACACTTTTGACGGGCTATGGGTCAGAGGAGATCTGCGCCCCTTGATTGCAACTGATATTAAAACACTGCCGTACCCTGGTTTTCCGACGGATATGCAGTCGATTTTCATGGCATTTTTAGCAACAGCAGAAGGAAAAAGCAATGTCATTGAGACAGTTTTTGAAAACCGCTTTATGCATGTGGCGGAGCTGGAGCGTATGGGTGCGAAGATTGAGACTGAAGACCGAAAAGCAACGATAACAGGACCAGCACCGCTTTCGGGAGCAAAAGTTCTGGCTACAGACCTTCGGGCAGGTGCGGCTGTTGTTTTGGCAGGCCTTGTTGCAGAGGGTGTAACGGAAGTCTCAGAAGTATATCATATCGAGCGCGGATATGAAGATTTTATTGAAAAATTCAGAAGCATCGGTGCAAGAATCGAGCGAGTAGAGGAAAAAATTAACGATTTGTAGGAAGTCGTATCGTAAACCGGAGATAGCAATAAAAAGAAATTAAAAGAGAGCTGCGGATTTCGCAGCTCTCTTTTGATTGCAAGTATCAGGACTATTTATGATTCAATTTTTACGCCTGTATAGTAATGGGACAGAATTTCACGATAGTTATAGCCTTCCTTTGCCATGCCGTTGGCACCGTACTGACTCATACCGACACCGTGCCCATAGCCGTTTGTTGTAAAAACAACGGTCTCTCCTTCTGCGCTTACCGTGAAGTTGGCGGAGGCAAGTTCCAGTGCCTCTCTGATTTCACGGCCTGTATAGGATGCGTTTCCGACTGTGAATGCACTGACATTTCCACCTTCTGTGCGGGACTGGATTTTGATATCGGCAGCAGTGAAGTTTCCGGTATAACGGTCTTGATATTTGCTGTTTAAACGGGAAGCGAGATCTAAGAGAGAAAGGGAGATTTGATCGTTCCTGTGCGTTGCTTCTTCCTCATAAGGGCTGTCAACGCTGCGAAGATATGGGACGGTACTGGCGAAAACATCTTCGGAGTTTTCCGTACGACCGCCGCTGGAGGAATGAAACAGCGCCTGTGAAACAAGCTCTCCATCATAGTACATCAGCTCTCCGTCTGTGTCGCGGACAGCTTTTTTTACTTTTTCGTAGCCTGTTTTCATCCATTCTTCTCCTTTGAGATTTTTTAAATCATCTGCGCTTTTGTAGGCCTGACAGTGCACATCGTCGCAGAGAGGCGCCGCCGGATGTGCAGCAGGAAAACCGCTGTCTCCTGAACGGATAACCTTAGAAAGGCTGTAGGTGCGGGCGGCGACTGCCTGTGCTTTCAGTGCTTCTTCTTCAAAAGAGGAGGGCATTTCACTGGCGACAACGCCGATGATATAATCTTCAAAATCAATACTTTCAGTTTTTCCCTCTTTTGTAATGTAAATATTGATGGTGTCTGGAATCTTTACTTTATTGATCGGTGTACTTTCGATAAAGGGCAGATGTGATACGGCAGTGAAAAGCAGCAGAATTATAGCCGGAATCAGTAAAAGAGCAACGATATTGATGGCAAGAGAGCTTCCTGCTGCAATTAGAATATCCCTTTTTATTTTTTTCATCAGTACTAATACCTCCGCATTTGTCTTGTCCTATTCAATATATATGCGGACAGGCGGATGGTTTATTCTTTTTTTTGCTATGGCTGCTTCAAGGGCAGTATGTAGGCAGCATAAGGCTTTACACTTTCAGAGGATAGAAATTATTGAGCAGGACAGCCTGACCGGCCGGGAATGGATCGACGATATTCCAAATGCTGATCCCGGCAAGATTGTATTCTTTAACGAGATTGAATTTGGCCTGCCAGCTGCGTTCATTTTCAAACCATACAACATGTTCCTGCCCATTACTATCGGTATAGTAATAATACGGAGCTTCAAATTCTTCGCTGTAATCAATTTCTATACCGAGCCTCTCTGCTTGCAGGACAGCTTCTGTGTTGCTGATTTTCCGGGCTCTGGACTGGCCGGGAATAAAGGGAAGCATCCAGTCATAACCGTAGTTTGGAATACCCATTAAAATTTTGTCTGCGGGGATTTCTGAAACGCCGTATTCAATGACCTGACGCACAGCGGGAAGCGGAGCGATTGGCAATGGCGGACCGTAAGCATAGCCCCATTCATAGGTCATCAGCAGGACGAAATTAGCAGCCTGCCCGATACCATGATAATCGTGTCCTTCATAGAGCTGTCCTTTCTGGTCGGCAGAAATTTTTGGTGCAAGAGCAACGGTAACGAGAAAACCTGCTTCATTGCAGCGTTCCGCTGCATAGGCAATGAAATCCGTATATTGATCGCGGTTTTGTGCTAAGACATACTCAAAGTCAAAATCGACGCCAAATAAGTCCTTTGTACGAAGCGTATTTAAAATGTTATCGACGAGTTTTTCCGGTGCGCCCGGTGTTTCAAAAAGCTGTCGTACTAGTTCGCCGCTGAATTCATCATTTTCGTCAAGCGAGGTAAGCGCCATAAGGCCTCCGACACCGGCCGCGCGGGCTGGCTCGATGATATTTTCGTCCTGTAGGTCTATAAGACTTCCGTCAGGCCGAAAGCCGTAACTGAAAGAGGATACGAGTGTGAGTGCAGGCAGCCATGCAGAAAGTGTGTCAGGGCTGATGGTAGGATATGCGTAACCATTCACGATGATAGTTTCTTTTTCGTTCATAAAAACACCTCCGTGTTACTATATGCAAAATTTACTGATTACTTTCTGCTAAGAATATGATAAAATGAAAAAAGGATATAAAAAGGAGTAAGGACGGAATGGACAATTTACATTATCTGCGGCTTTTATCGAAAGATTATCCGAATATTATGGAAGTGTCGAAAGAAATTATCAACCTTAAGGCGATTCTTGCACTGCCGAAAGGGACGGAATATTTTCTTTCCGATCTTCATGGTGAGCATGAAGCATTTATTCATATGATTAAAAGTGCTTCTGGTGTCATTCGTGCTAAAATAGAAGAAATTTATGGAAGAACGCTGGAACGCGAGGAGAGAGACAATCTTGCAGCTTTGGTTTATAATCCGGAAGCAGAGATTGCAAGGCGCAAAAAGACTGAAGAGGATATCAATGCTTATTACAGAAATGTGATTTATCGACTCATTGAAGTCTGCCGGTCGGTTTCTACCAAGTATACGCGTTCAAAGGTGCGGAAAAGGCTTCCAAAGTATTATGATTATATTATTGATGAGCTTCTTCATGCTGATGATGAGGCAAACAGGGCGTATTATTATACGGAAATTATTAATTCGGTGATTGAGCTTGGCATGGCAGACGAATTTATTTCACAGCTTGCAGATTCGACGAGCCGGCTGGCGGTGGATCATCTTCATATCATTGGAGATATTTTTGACAGAGGCGCGCATCCTGATGACATCATGGACTTTCTTATTGATTTTCACGATGTGGATTTCCAGTGGGGTAATCACGACATTGTGTGGATGGGAGCTGCTGCTGGCAATGTGGCCTGTATCGCCAATTTGCTGAGGATGAACATAAGCTATAATAATTTTGATATGCTGGAGATTGGCTACGGGATTAATTTGCGCCCGCTGGCAGTGTTTGCAGAACGGTTTTACGGAGATGATCCGTGTGAATATTTTAAACCGAAGGTACTTGATGAAAATAAATACGATCCGGTAAGCCCTGAAACAGCGGCTAAAATGAATAAGGCGATTGCCATTTGTCAGTTCAAAGCGGAAGGACAGCTGATTATGGCGCATCCGGAATACAATATGCAGGACCGGCTTTTGCTTGATAAGATTGACTATCAAAACGGCACGATTGAACTTGACGGTAAAAATTACGAACTGCGCGATAAGAATTTTCCGACAATCGATCCGGAAAATCCGTATGTATTTACGGAGGATGAAGAAGATCTGATTAAGCGTTTGACAGCCTCTTTCCGGCAGAGTGATAAACTGCACCGGCATATTAAATTTCTGTACAGTCACGGCGCCATTTATACAGTATACAATAATAATCTCATGTATCACGGCTGCATTCCGATGACGGAAGACGGTGAATTTGAAGATGTGATGGTCTATGGCAGAAGCTATCGAGGAAAGGCGCTTTTGGACTGTCTTGATGAGCAGGCAAGATTTGCCTATTTTGCGCCGGAGGGAAAACCGGGCCGAAAGGAAGCGGGAGATCTTCTTTGGTATCTGTGGCTTGGCAGTAAGTCGCCGCTGTTTGGGAAGGATAAAATGACGACGCTGGAGCGGTTTTTTATTGAAGATAAAAGCACACATAAGGAAAAAACAGTACCATATTATAATTTGATTGAAAAAAGAGAGACCTGTGAAAAAATTCTGCGGGAATTTGGTCTTGATCCGGAGATTTCCCATATTTTAAACGGGCATGTGCCAGTAAAGGTAAAGGACGGAAAGAGCCCGATTAAAGGAGAGGGGAAATTATTTATCATTGACGGAGGAATGTCAAAGGCGTATCAGAAGGATACGGGAATTGCAGGTTATACATTTATTTATAACTCTCGCTTTATGGCACTGTCGGAACATAAGCCGTACAGTCCGCTGGCAGAGGATGGTACGCAGGAATTTCATACGCCGACAATCAGAACTGTGGAGCTATTAAAAAAAAGAGTGATGGTAAGAGACACTGATCAGGGAAAAATACTGCAGCAGCAGGTAGAAGAACTGATGCTGCTTGCGAAGGCGTACCGAAAAGGAGAAATTAAAGAAATCTATTGATTTCTATTTGACAAAGCAATATGAAAACGGTATAATAATATCCGTACTATTTGTAGTGCAGATAGTTTGCGCGTGTAGCTCAATGGATAGAGTAACTGACTACGAATCAGCAGGTTGGGTGTTCGAATCGCCTCACGCGCACCATGTAAAAACCCTTGAAAGTGCTGGAAAATTCAGCGATTCAAGGGTTTTTATTTTATTTCTTTAGATTTTGTAAACTGCTTCGATTTTCCCGTCATTTTGTGCTGCCCTTTGGTATGAAAAAAGCATATTAGCAGGGTCGAAAAGCGGAAACATACATAAAAAAGTGGAGCAAACAGAAATAATCTGAAGTTGTATTACTTGAACGAGCAAACCAATTTACTTAGAGCGGTAATGGGAAAGTGAAATCTTGGAAATAAAACCAGCTTGTTTTTATTGAAACTTGGCAGGATTTGTGATATAATTTATGCATAAAAATAAAGAAGGATTTATGTGTCCATTTTCAAAAAAGATTAGAAAATTTACTGAAAAGAGGTTGACAAAAATGACAGAGGCGATACAATGCTTTAAGCAAGCAAGCAAGCAAGCAAGCAAGCAAGCAAGCAAGCAAGCAAGCAAGCAAGCAAGCAAGCAAGCAAGCAAGCAAGCAAGCAAGCAAGCAAGCAAGCAAGCAAGCATAGCTTTATTTTTTGCCGTCTCCTCAAAGGCATATCATATGATGTATTGATAAAGACATTCGTCCGGTTGATATAATCAGGGCGAATGTCTTTTCGCTTTTTTGGCCTCAAAATCCGCACTGTTTCTAATGCATTTAGGGATAATCTGAACGGTTCTCTGATAAAGCTTTGAACAAGTTGGCAATCTGCTTGCCTGATGAATAGAAACAGGATTCTAATGTAACCTTAATTACGAAAGGAAAAGTATATGAAAACAAAACGAATAAACAGACTGCTTGCAATACTGCTTATGCTCGTGATAGCCATCGGTCTGTTTCCAATGAACACTTTTGCGGCAGACAATGTGTTTGAGGTAGACAGGTACGATGGGCCTGATGTTTCCGGAGATGGCTGCTATAGTTTAAAAGCGGCGATTGATAAAATTAACTCCTCTGATTTTAGCGGCGAATTTGTTATTTTACTGCAAAGTGATATTGAATGTACTGACGCTGTACCGGATTTTAAAAAGAACACTACAACAATCCTTGGCAATGGGCATAAAATTGTATTTGAAGGTACTTGGTCGTGCAGACTGGGCACTTCTGAGAATGCCACTTTGAATTTAGGTAAGCACGATGGTAATATGGAGGAAAACACCTTAATTCTGACCGCAAATATGCCTGATAATCCCCACAATTTCCCGCTGCTTTCAATTAAACATACTAGTATAGTTAACATGTATGACGGTGTTGTGCTGACTGGAAATAATGCGAAGTCGGGCTGTGATGGTGCTGGTGTAGATATAAGAGGCGGAATATTTAATATGCACGGCGGATTGATAAGCGAAAACACATCCGAGAATGGCAGTGGCGGTGTCAGTATCGTTGACAACAGTGGATATGATTGCACATTTAACATGTATGGAGGCACTATTAGTGGCAATACTTCTAAAGTAAACGGAGGAGGTGTTGGCTTAAATGATAATACTAATAATAATACTGCGGTTTTCAATATGTACGGTGGCACCATCAGTGGAAACACGGCAAATCAAAGCGGCGGTGGTATATTTTCTTCAAACGGCAATTTCAATATAAGCGGTAAAATCATAATCTGCGGAAATACCGTAAAAGTTAATGAAACTAAAAAGCCAAATAATGTCCAATTTTCTAATAATACAAGCATGCTTAATATAACAGGTACTCTTCTTGCCGATAGCAATATCGGTATCACAACTTCTGAAGGCAGTGATTTTACCAGTGGATATTTGGAAAACAACCCCGGTACTCAGCCGAGCAGTTTCTTTTTCAGCGATATTGGCAAATCTGTGATTCTTAACGCAAATGAAGCGCAACTACATACCCACAATTTTAATCAGGAAGCTCCAAATGAAAGTTATTTAAAGTCTGCTGCGACTTGTACAACACCGGCGGTATATTATACATTCTGCTCTTGTGGTGAAAGCAGTAAAGGCACTCTATATGAAACAACTTTTGATATAGGGACTTCTAACGGACACTCTTTTACCTCTGAACCTTCTCACTGTTTAGCCAGTTTTGCGAACTGTACTGAAGCAGTACAACACTATGTGAAATGCGATAATTGTTCAGAGATCAGCAGTATACTGACAGTAGCAATCGGTCATCCAACTGATCATGATTGGAGCGCCGATTGGATGCATAGTAATCATTACCATTGGCATGAATGCTTGAATGAAAATTGTCCTGTTGAAGAAGATTCTTTAAAGAATGGCTATGCAGAACACAAATATGATAATGATGCGGATATCACATGTAATGTTTGCAACTATGAGAGAACAGTCAGCGAATATGTGATTACCTTTGATACGGGCGAAGAAACTGTTGAACCGACTTTTGCTATTACCGAAGACGGAAAATTAACGACACTTCCCATACCTACCCGCAGCGGATATCAATTTGACGGCTGGTTTACAGAAGAAACCGGCGGAGAGAAAGTAGATAGAGGTACGGTATTTGGTGAAACAGATACCATTTATGCGCGTTGGACGAGAATTAGCAGCAGTGATGGGGGAACAGCTACTTATTCTATTGTCGTTGATCAAGTTGAAAACGGAAAAGTTTCTGCAAACAAAACATATGCTTCAGTGGGTTCTAAGATTACATTAACTATTACACCAGATGAGAATTACAGACTTAGATTTTTGACTGTAACTGACCGTAGAGACAATGAAATTACACTTACCGCGAGTAGCGATGGCATTTACAACTTTAAAATGCCAAATAGTAAGGTAACTGTAAAAGCAGAGTTTGTCAAAATAGATTCGGTTGCCGGCTGTACTGGCGACAAAACTTGTCCGGCATACCAATTTTTTGACTTAGATCTGAGCAAATGGTATCACGATGGTATTCACTATTGTGTGGAAAATGGAATGATGAATGGTGTTTCGGACAATCTTTTTGCTCCGGCTGCCGCAACAACTCGTGGAATGTTTGTAACCATTCTCTATCGTCTTGAAGGCGAACCGATTGTATCCGGTGATTGTCCGTTTGACGATGTAAAAGCAGGCTCTTGGTATGAGGATGCTGTTACTTGGGCTGCGGCAAACAAGATTGTAAGCGGCTATGGCAGCGGCAATTACGGGTCGGAAGATGCGATTACCCGCGAGCAGATGGCGACGATTTTATATCGTTATGCACAATACAAGGGTTATGAAGTGACAAGCCAGATTGATCTTTCTAAATTTATAGATGATCATGAGATCAGCACTTGGGCAGAAACTGCTCTTTCTTGGGCAAATGATAGAGGACTTGTTGAGGGTGACGGCAGCAAACTGATGCCGAAGGGCAGTGCAGAGAGATGTCAGGTAGCTGCGATACTGTACAGATTTTGTCAGAATGCAGCAAAATAAACAGTAAAATAGAAACTGGGAATATAATCTTGCACTCTCAGTTTTTACGACGAAAGCTTTGTAAGCATGGCATTTTAAATATTTAAAAGCGTGACATAAAAACGTAGCCAATTTGAAAGGGAGATGATACTTTTGATATCGTCTCCCTTTATAACATTTAGTCTGTTTTCAATTTTATAATCCTCCATATATATTGATTTTTCTGCAATATCAATCATTCTGCCTGATTACAAAGCTAAAAGAAGACAACTTCTTTGCGAAGAGTCTTCTTTCTGGTTCCCTTATTTTTAAAAGAATTTTCATCGATATCTTCTATAAAGTCCTTGAGAATGATTTCTTCAGGACTTTTCTGTAAATAAAATGGTATTGTTCTTTTTCATATAAGTAGATTATCATAAACAAAAAGATACATGCGGTTAGCAGGGAGCGGGGGACAGAAGGAACTCAAAACAATTTAAAATCTGAAAATTTAAAAAAATCTGAAAATTGTATTGACTTGATATATTTTTTCTGTTAAATTGAATTTATAAACGCAGAGCCGGGAGCGAAGCAGGGAAGGGAACCCAAGCCTAAGCGTGGGAAGCGGAAATGAAGAGCAAAGCGGCAAAGCAAATACGTTATAGCTATAATTCATATTTTATTAAAATTAGGAGGCATCATTATGATTAAAGGTGATACAAAATTCCTCCGTTTCATGAGAATCTTTTCACTCGGTTTCATGGGAGGAACGATCTACCTTCTGATGTATGTGCGTTACTGCTTTTATGATCAGATGATGGAAGCACTGCAGTGCACGAACGCACAGCTCGGATTTCTCAACACAGTATGTTCTCTTGCGGGTGTTCCGTTCTTTATCATCGGACCGTACTTGGCAGACAAGTTTGATGCCAAGAAGATTCTAGTAATCTCAGTTGGCGGTATCACGGTAGTAACCTTCTTGTACGGACTGTTCGCGAACAGTTACACGGCGGCGATCATTTGCTGGATTGCACAGGCAATTGTCATGATTTCCTATTGGTCGTGCCTGATTAAGTACATCAACAATCTCGGAAGCGAAGAGGAAGCAGGGAACTCATTTGGAATGTACTATCTGATCAACGGACTTTCGGGCGCATTCGGAAATGCATTTCCGCTGTGGGTCGTAACGAAGTTTGATCTTGGGTATCAGGGAGTCATTTTCGTATACGGAGCAATCACGCTCGTTGCGACGATTTTGGTCGTGGTCTTCCTCGAAGACGAGAAGCAGCTTGCAGAGCGCGGAATCAAACTGAAAGGCGACGAACCGATCCAGATAAAGCATATTCCGTATGTACTGAAGTGGCCGGGAACATACATCATCTTCTTTGCGTATCTGACAACATATACACTTTACTGCAATGTATCGTACTTCAACCCGTACCTTGTAGATGTAATCGGAATTGATCCGGATGCATCGTCTGTATATTCGGTAATCAGATCCTATGGAGCGATGGTAGTAGCACCGCTTGGCGGTATCATGGCCGACAAGGTATTTAAGTCGACATCGACATGGTACATCGTAGCGTTCGTTATTGCAGGCATCATGTGGGCGGTACCGTTCCTGTTCTCGGAGGAGTCGAATGTAACGATGGTATGTATTTATTCAATCCTGCCGTCACTCGTAATCTTCGCACTGTACTCGGTAACATATTCGATCCTGAGAGAACTGCACATTCCGGCAACGGTATCGGCGACAGCGATCGGAATCGGATCGTGTTCAGGCTGGATTGTAGATGGCGTATGGCCGACGATGTTCGGTGGCTGGCTTGATAAGTATGGCAACACAGGATATACATATATCTTCATCTTTATGATAGCAACATGTGTATTTGGTGTTCTGAATGCGCTGTGGGCTAAGAGCCTTGACAAGAAGTGCAAGGCGGGCAAGGAAATGGACCTTAGCAAGATTGCTGAGTAAGAAAAGATTTTAACAAATGTTATTTTCTTTACGAAAAATATATAGTATGGCTGTTTGAAAGATTCTCCCGAGCTTAGGCGGGAGAATCTTTCGTCTTCAAAAAACTTTTCTTGCTGTCCACTATGGATGAGCCTTTTGAAAATGTCAAACAAAAGAGAAAAATGTAAAAGAAAAACGCTATGATTTTCACAATCACAGCGTCTTTTAAAATCTGTTCTACTTATTGCAATTCAATTCGGTGCGACCTTTGTATTCGCTGCGGATTATTTCGTCCATTTCTTCCGGTGTTTCCTTACAGCCTCCGGCAAGCCATTTTTTTACAATGGCATTAAATCCACTCATAAAAAATTCTATATGGTAGTCAATATGTTTGTTGGCAAAATGTTGTTCTGCCTGCTGTTTGTCAAAATATTTTATTTGATAGTGATTGTCATATCCAAGTTTGAAATAAGTACGATAAAACAGTTGATTATCCTGAATGTGGCGAAATAGTTTCAGATAATCATTGCTGTTAAAATTTTGTGTTTTTTCTTGCTCATAAAGCTGATTCACATCTTCTTCTAAATGTTCTCTTACCTTATCGGCAAGGTCATAGATATCTACATAGTTGGCATAAAAAGTACTTCGATTTAATTCACAGGATTTGCAGATATCCGATACTGTAATTTCATGTAATTCCTTTGTTTGCAGTAATTCAAGAAATGCTTTCTCTATACGCTCTATGGACTTACGCCGCCGCCGATTATTTTTTGTGTTCATGCTACCTCCCCCCTCTTTTTTATTATTCCAACACTTGTACGCAAATTGATGATTGTTTTTCAATTCTCACAAGGATTATATTATAAATAGATTAAAACAACAACAGTTGCTTTAATAAAAAATTGGAGGTGATTTCGAATGAAGAAAAGCAGTTTTGTAACAATGGTCTTACGCACAGTCAGCGGTGTACTTTTTGCACTCGGTATGTGTATGGCGCTTATCCCAGAGCGGGGTGCATTTCAGCC
>CALXBT010000128.1 GCA_944386585.1 uncultured Clostridia bacterium
GTTGCTCCTAAAAAAAACAGTGGAACAACGGAATTGCCGCGTGCACGGAGCAAAAATGAGAAGAAATTATATAAAAATACAAATAAAATTCCGAAGAAAATAAAAAAGACATAGCTTCGCATAAGAGGCAGGATTTCCTGCGGTACCGCAAGCCATAAGAGAATATGATCAAGCAGTATAAATGAAAGCACATTAAGCACAGCAGAAATCACTGCAATAAGCAAAAATGAAACATGTACATAGTTTCTCAGTTTCTCCTCTGCCTGCTGTCCGTGATAGAAAGAAAACAGCGCACCGCTGCCCATACAAAGACCGATGATTACCGATGTAATGAAAGTCATCAGGGAGTAGGCTGCTCCTACGGCTGCCAGCGCATCAGAGCTGATGAATTGGCCGACAATGAGACTGTCAGCTACATTGTATAATTGTTGCAGCATGTTGCCTGCAATCATCGGTGCGGCGAAAGCCAGCATAGTCGTCATGATGTTTCCAGTGGTTAGATTTCTCTGCATTTCTTTCCTCTTTGCAATAATAAAACTACGGCCGGCAAAAATATAGAGCCGGACGCTTCAAACAGTATAACATATTTCCTGCGGTGGGAATAGACAAATCTGCACTCAATATAGAAAACTCCGTAAATAAAAAGTGACAGGAGGTAGGAACTAAAGGAATGTGGTATAATGTAAAGTAAAGAAAACTGTTTTTGCTGCAGGATAAAAATCAAGAGAAAAGGAAAAGCAAGAGAGACAGAAGCAAGAAGGCGGGGTGATTAAAATGCCGGAATTGCCGGAAGTTGAAACGATAAGAAGAGTATTGACGCCGCAGCTGACAGGCAGGAGCATTACCGGTATCAAGGTAAATTGCGCGCAGGTAATCGCGCATCCATCTGCTGCGCAGTTCTGTACAGATTTATCAGGACAGACTTTTTCGGGAAGCGGCCGCAGAGGAAAGTTCATGTTTCTTTTTTTGGAAAACGGGGATCGGATTATTTTGCACCTTCGGATGACAGGCAGCCTTTTTATTTCGCCTCCAAAGTATCCGGCGGCAAAGCATACGCATCTTATCTTTCTGCTGAATGACGGAAACGAATTGCGATTTGAAGATACAAGACGGTTCGGGCGTTTTTGGTTTCTCCAAAAAGGCGAAGAGGATATCTACAGCGGAGCGCAGAGGCTTGGACCAGAGCCGTTTGACAAAAGGATAACAGGAGCCTATTTAAAAGAAAAATTCGGAGACCGCAGGCGTGCAGTAAAGGACTGCCTGATGGATCAGAGCATGATTGCGGGGATTGGAAATATTTATTCTGACGAAATTCTTTTTGAAGCGGGAATCTATCCCGGACGGCCTGCGAAAACAGTGAGCGAAGAAGAATGGAACCGGATTGCGAAACTGATTCCGGAGCGTATGGCATTTTTTGTAGAAAAGAATGCGGTTTCACCTGAAGAATACTTCAGAACAAAAGGGGAGGAGTATCAAAATACTCCGTATTTAAAGGTATATGGACATGCAGGGGAACGCTGCCGGAGCTGCGGCAGTGTGCTCAGGCGGACTGTGATATGCGGTCGGGGAAGCGTATACTGCCCGGAATGTCAGCCGGAGCCTTAACAATAAGAAGGCCGAATTTATAGAAAGGGCAGAAAAAAGAGGAATAAACGAAGGTCATTAGATGGGAGGAAAGTAATGGCAGTAGAAATAATACAGGGTGATATTACAAAGATTTCCTGTGATGCGATTGTCAACGCTGCAAATCAATCACTGCTGGGCGGAGGCGGCGTAGACGGTGCGATTCACAGAGCTGCAGGGCCGGAGCTGCTTGCTGAATGCAGAACACTTGGCGGCTGCGAGACCGGTGATGCTAAAATTACAAAGGGATATCAGCTGCCATGCAGATATGTGATTCATACGGTAGGGCCTGTTTGGCGCGGCGGCGGAAAAGGAGAACGCGCTTTGCTGATTTCCTGTTACAAACAGTCGCTTGCACTTGCACGGGAATACGGCTGTCGGACAGTTGCTTTTCCGCTGATTTCAGCCGGCGTGTATGGCTATCCGAAGCAGGAAGCACTAAGAACGGCGGTAGAAACGATCCGGCAATTTCTGCAGGAACAGCAGCGCAGTAAAGAAGAGGAAATGACTGTCTATGTAGTAGTTTTTAGCAGTGATATTCTTGAAATCGCTCAAAAATCAGGGCTGATTTAGGAAAAAGGAAGAAACTAAAGAAAAGAGTCAGTGTTACAAAGCAAAGGAGGAAATAGAATGCTTTTTATTGAATATCCAAAATGTACAACTTGTCAAAGGGCAAAGAAATGGCTGGATGAAAATGGAATCGAGTATGAAGACCGAAATATCAAGGAGGAACGCCCAACTTATGAGGAGCTTCTGGATTGGCATGCAAGAAGCGGCCTGCCGCTGAAAAGGTTTTTTAATACCAGTGGACTTCTTTATAAATCAATGGGATTAAAAGAAAAGCTGCCGCAGATGGATGAGGAGGAGCAGCTGCGCCTTTTAGCGACAGACGGCATGCTTGTGAAGCGTCCAATCATTGTAAACGGAGATATGATTTTAGTCGGCTTTCGGGAGGCAGAATGGCAGAGGCTGAAATAAAAGGTTTCTAACGCTTTGTACATGAGAAAGCAGAATCAGGACAATGACAGCATTTGTAATTCAGATAGGACTGGCAGGCAAAAAATGTTTAAAAAGAAGATCGAAAAACGGAGAAAGAGATGAAAACAGAAAAGGAAAAGCAAAACGAACAGGTGCAGGAACTTCAGGCCCGCCTTTTTTCGATGCAGGATTTGAAATATCGGGAGTTTCATATGAAATTGATTCCGACAATTGATTCGGAAACGATTATCGGAGTCCGTACGCCGGCGCTGAGAAAGTTTGCCAAAGAATTTTCCGCAACACCGGAAGCGGCAGAATTTATGAAAGCACTGCCACACCGATATTATGAAGAAAATAATGTACATGCATTTTTACTTGAAACAATACACGACTACGACGAAGCAGTTTTGCGGCTTGAGGAGTTTTTGCCGTACATTGATAACTGGGCGACCTGCGACAGCTTGTCACCGAAAGTGTTTTCAAAGCATTTGCCGGAACTGCTTGAGAGGATTCGGAAATGGCTGCTGTCGGAGCATGTTTATACGGTTCGCTTCGGACTTGGCATGTTGATGAGACATTATCTCGACGAGCATTTTAGACCGGAGTATTTGTCGCTGGCATCGTCGGTGAAATCGGAAGAATATTATGTCAAGATGATGATTGCATGGTATTTTGCAACAGCGCTCGCGAAACAGTATGAGGCGACGCTGCCGTATTTTAAGGAGCAGAGACTTGAAAAATGGACGCATAACAAAGCGATTCAGAAAGCAGTTGAAAGCTTCCGTATTTCGCCCGAACAAAAAGAGCTTTTGCGGACGCTGAAGATAAAATAGAGCTAAAAATAAGATAGAGAAAAGAGGCTCTCCGGCCGGATGCGCAAAAATCAAGGAAAAGGGCCGTTTGGCAAGTGGAAAAAATGAGAAAGCTGACAGCAGACAGCATAAGAAAAAAGATAGGAAGGAAAAAGCAGGATGCAAATTACGGAGGTGGCGGCGGCGCTGATTTGGGAAAAAGGTTATCGAAAAGCCTGTGAAGAAAAACGAAAAGCAGGCACTTATACAGGGCGCTTTTTAATTTGTCAGCGGCCGGCACAGGAAGCGCGCGGTCTTTTGTGGGAATTTGCCGGCGGCAAAGTGGAGGATGGAGAGACGAAGGAAGAAGCGCTTGTTCGGGAATGCCGCGAGGAACTTGGCATTATCATTAGAGTCGGAGATGTTTTTATGGAAACAGTACATGAATATCCCGACCTTGCGATAAGGCTGACGCTGTTTCATGCCGAAATTGCAGAAGGCTTTCCAAAACTGCTGGAGCATCATGATCTGCGGTGGATTCTGCCGGAGGAAATTCCTCAATATGATTTCTGCCCGGCCGACGAAGAAATTTTGAAAGAGTTGATGAGAGGATAAAATATTGTTGACATATACCCAAAATAGGGGTATGCTATAAATGACATATGTCAGAAATGGAGGGTTATGATGCCGAGACCGCCTAAGAAGCGTTTTGTCTGCTGCATGCCGCAGAGCAGTGTATTTATTCCGGAAGATGCAGCGGCCGGTGAGCCGGTTGTCCTGACGGTAGATGAATATGAAACGATTCGTCTGATTGATCTTGAAGGATGTACGCAGAAAGAAGCGGCAGAGCAGATGCATGTTGCGCGCACCACAGTGCAGCGGGTTTATAATGAAGCGCGCAGAAAGACTGCTGATGCACTTGTAAATAGTAAAAAGCTTGCGATTGCGGGCGGAGATTATATTCTTTGCGGCCAGTTTCACAAGCGCTGCGGCAGAGGCTGCAAAAAATCCTGTCATGGGAATATGCGCGGATGCGGAAAAGAATAAAAGGCGGAGAATCTAAGGAAGCTGCAGTAAAAGACTGCGGTGGAACAGAAAAACCTGAAATTTTAAAATCCATAGATGCGGAAATAAAAATCATAGGGGGAAGAAAATGAAAATAGCAGTTGCTTATGAAAATGGAGAAGTGTTCCAGCATTTCGGACATACGGCACAGTTTAAGCTGTATGACATAGAGGAAAATAAAATTGCCGGATCGGAAATTGTTGATACGATGGGAAGCGGGCACGGTGCGCTGGCTGGATTTTTAGCGGAAAACGGAGTGGATACGCTGATCTGCGGAGGAATCGGCGGCGGAGCACAGACTGCGCTGGCAGAAGCAGGAATCAAGCTTTACGGCGGTGTGCGCGGAAATGCAGATCAGGCAGTAAAGGCGCTTCTCGGAGGAGAGCTTGTTTTTGATCCGGAGGTGCGCTGCAGTCATCACGAGCATGAGCACGGAGCAGAAGGACATAGCTGTGGTTCGCACGGCTGCGGTTCGCATGAAAGCAGCGGTCATTCAAATGGCTGCACAGGAGGCTGTAAACAATAACAAAACAGAATGTACGGGTACAGGACCGGCATAAAGGCGGCTTTGCTTTTTTATGCGGTGCTGTACCTTTTTTATGAATAACCAAAGAAGTTTATTGACAAACGGCGCAAAGCCGTGATAGAATAATACGATTTAAAAAATCTTTAAATGCAGCACAGAGAGGCTGACAAGGTTCTATAAAGTAACAAACGGCATAGGCTCATGCAGAGCGGAGTTTGAAGGACAGCGCTTCTAAAGGCACCCCAGCGGATCGTGAATGAATACTGGCGGACAGAACGCGGTGAAAGCAGGCGCGTGTTTTCCGAAGCAGATTCGCGGCAAGCGGAATGAAGAGAATGTTCTTTGGCAGATTCCGGATTCATAATGAGTACTTTGGCGGACATGTGCTTCGAATAAGATCTTGTCAGATGGCAAGATTTTTCTTTTTGCAGATTAAGAAAGGAGAAAAAGATGTATTTACATTTTGAAGAAGCTTCTGTCTATATGAATGGTAAATTTGAAAGAAAGAATGATTTTCTTTTTTACATTGGAGAAGGTGTCTCCTGCGCTTCAAGCGGCCTGTACGGAGGAATCAGAGCGCTTGACTTAAAAAATGGAAATTATGCAGTAATACCCGGATTCGCAGATGTTCATGTTCATTTGCGGGAGCCGGGTTTTTCATATAAAGAGACGATTGCAAGCGGTACAAAAGCAGCGGCGCGCGGCGGCTATACGACAGTTTGTCCGATGCCAAACTTGAATCCTGCACCGCATTGCCCGGAACGCTTGCAGGAACAGCTTTCACTGATTGAAAGAGACGCGGTTATTTCGGTAGTGCCGTATGCAACGATTACAAAAGAACAGAAAGGAGAAGAACTCTCCGAGATGGCGGCACTTGCGGCGATGGAAAAAAATAATAAAAAAGCAAAGATAGCAGGTTTTTCTGATGATGGGCATGGTGTGCAAAGCGGCAGTCTGATGAAACAGGCAATGGTGGAGGCAAAAAAGCACGGCAAAATGATTGTAGCACACTGCGAGGACAATACTTTCCCTAGCGAGGACAGCGCCAGTGAATGGCGCCAGATAGAACGGGATCTTGCGCTGGTGCGTGAGACCGGGTGCGCCTATCATATCTGTCATGTATCGGCAAAGGAAAGTGTTGCGCTGATCCGGCAGGCAAAGCAGGAAGGACTTGATGTCAGCTGTGAAACGGCTCCGCACTATTTAGTGCTTGACAGCAGCATGACAGAGGACGACGGATGTTTTAAAATGAATCCGCCGATTCGGGAAAAAGCGGACCGCGAGGCACTTCTTGCAGCAGTAAAAGACGGTACGATCGATATGATTGCAACCGATCATGCACCGCATAGCGTACAAGAAAAGGAAAAGGGTTTTGCAGACAGTCTAATGGGTATCGTTGGATTGGAAACGGCTTTTCCAGTGCTTTATACAGAGCTGGTGCTGACAGGCATGCTTTCACTGGAACAGCTGATCCGGCTGCTTTCTGAAAATCCGCGCCGGCGCTTTGGTCTTGAACACAGCGGATACAGCATTTGGGAACTGGATGAAGAATATGAGATTGATCCGGCAGCATTTCTTTCGATGGGAAAAAGTACGCCGTTTTCTGGACGCCGGGTGCAGGGAAGATGCATTGCGACTGTTTTTGATGGACGCACTGTATGGGCTGATGAAAAATTTATGGAATCGCATCGCGGCAGCAATACAGGAATCAACGAAGCCGATGCGAAAAGAATGCAGAAGCAGGCAGAAATGATGCTTCGTACAAGACCCGGCGGTATGGGTGGTCCGTATTCTCGATAAATGCAGCACAGTTAAAGTTACAGAAAGCTGCGTCAAAAAAATGATGACAGCGTTGATAGAAAAAGAAATAGGAGGCAAAATTATGGCAAAGAGAACAGATATTAAAAAAATATTGATTATTGGTTCTGGCCCTATTGTTATCGGTCAGGCGGCAGAATTTGACTATGCCGGTACGCAGGCATGTCTTGCCCTAAAGGAGGAAGGCTATGAAGTAGTGCTTGTGAATTCAAATCCTGCGACTATCATGACGGATACAGCGATTGCTGATAAAGTATATATGGAGCCTCTGACATTGGAGTATGTAGCGAAGATTCTGAGATACGAAAGACCGGATGCAATTGTACCGGGAATTGGCGGACAGACTGGATTGAATCTTGCAATGCAGCTGGAGAAGAAAGGTGTTTTAAAGGAATGTGGTGTTGAGCTGCTCGGTACCAACAGTAATAGTATCGAGCGTGCGGAGGACAGAGAATTGTTCAAAGAGCTTTGTCAGTCTATCGGGGAGCCTGTCATTCCATCGCAGATTACCTATCATTTAGAAGAGGCTTGTGCGGCGGCAAAGGAAATCGGTTATCCGGTTGTACTTCGGCCTGCTTTTACGCTTGGTGGAACAGGTGGAGGCTTTGCTTATAATGAAGAAGAACTGATTGAAATTGGTACAAATGCATTTAAGCTCTCGCCGGTGCATCAGGTGCTGGTTGAAAAAAGTGTGAAAGGCTATAAGGAAATTGAATTCGAGGTGATGCGGGACGCTAGCGATCACGCTATCACCATCTGTGGAATGGAAAATATCGATCCTGTCGGGGTGCATACCGGTGATTCTATCGTAGTGGCTCCAATCATGACGCTTTCCGAACACGATCTGAAAATGCTGAATGACAGTGCGATTAAGATTATCCGCGAACTGAAAATTGAGGGAGGCTGTAATGTGCAGTTTGCACTGCATCCGGATTCATCGGAATATTATTTGATTGAAGTAAATCCGCGTGTGTCTCGTTCATCAGCACTTGCTTCCAAAGCCAGTGGCTATCCGATTGCACGGGTAACAGTAAAGATTGCAGTTGGCATGATGCTGGAGGAAATTGCAGTTGCCAATACGACTGCCGCTTTTGAACCGCAACTCGATTATGTGGTAGCAAAATTCCCGAGATTTCCGTTTGATAAATTTACACAGGCGACGAACAAACTTGGCACGCAGATGAAAGCGACAGGCGAAGTAATGAGTATTGGTTCTACGCTGGAGGAGTGTATTTTAAAGTCGGTACGCTCGCTGGAAATCGGGGTGGACCACCTGTACATGCCTAAATTTGACAGCATGACGAATGAAGAGATTATTGCATATATCAGCGATTTTCGTGATGATACGATTTACGCAGTAGCGCAGCTTTTACGCAATGGAGTCAGCGTTGAAAAGATTTATGAGGTAACAACCATCACACCGTTTTTCTTGGAAGCAATCAGAAGAATTACGAGCTTTGAGAAAGTCGTACAGGAAAACAGGAGCATCGATGCGCTTCGCATTGCAAAAGCAATGGGATTTAGTGATTCCTACATTGCAAAACTGTGGGAGGTATCTGAGCTTGAGGTTTTTGAAATGAGAAAGCAGGAAGGAATCTTTCCTGTTTACAAAATGGTAGATACCTGTCATACAGGCGCCTATATTCCGTATTTTTATTCAACCTACGGAATGAATAATGATTCGATTGTTTCTGAAAAAAAGAAAGTGATTGTACTTGGCGCAGGGCCGATCCGAATCGGACAGGGTGTAGAATTCGACTATTCAACGGTGCATGCAGTAAGCACGATTCGGAAAGCAGGCTATGAGGCGATTATCATTAATAACAATCCGGAAACGGTTTCAACGGACTATACGACAGCCGATAAGCTTTATTTTGAGCCGCTGACGGCAGAGGATGTGATGAATATTATCGAGCTGGAAAAGCCAGAGGGCGTGATTGCGTCGCTGGGCGGACAGACAGCTATCAATTTAGCGGAGCCGCTGATGAAGCGCGGTGTCAAGATTATTGGAACAGACTGTGATGCGATCGAGCGGGCGGAAAACCGAGATACTTTTGAAAAGATTTTGAAAGAACTGCATATTCCGCAGCCGCAGGGCAAGGCGGTAACAAAAATAGAAGACGGTGTTTGCGCGGCGGAAGAGATCGGCTATCCGGTGCTGGTGAGACCGAGCTTTGTGCTTGGAGGTCGTGCAATGCAGCTTGTCGCGAATGAAAAACAGCTGAGACAATATTTGAAAACAGCTGTTGAAATCGATGAAGAAAGACCGGTGCTGGTGGATAAATATATTTCCGGAAAAGAGGTTGAAGTGGACGCAATTTGTGACGGAAACAATGTGTTTGTCGCAGGTATTATGGAGCTGGTGGAGCGCACCGGCGTTCACAGCGGTGATTCTATCAGTGTATATCCTCCGTTCAGCATTTCGGACAAGGTAAAAGGGACGATTCTTCAGTATGCGAGAAAACTGGGGTTAGGGCTTGGAATTATTGGGCTCTATAATATTCAGTTTATCGTAGATCAAAGTGAGAATGTTTATATTATCGAAGTGAATCCTCGTTCTTCAAGGACAGTGCCGTTCCTCAGCAAAGCGACAGGCTACAGCCTTGCAGACATTGCGACGGAGGTGATTCTCGGAAAGAATTTAAAAGAGCAGGGAATCTTTGATATTTATCCGGATGAAAAGAAGCGCTGGTATGTTAAGGTGCCGGTATTTTCATTCAACAAGATTAGAGGTCTTGATGCTTATCTCTCACCGGAGATGAAATCGACCGGTGAAGCGATTGGCTACGACGACAGACGAGAACGGGCGATGTATAAGGCATTGCAGGCTTCCGGCATGAAGTTGCAGAATTACGGTACAGTCTTTGTAACGATTGCTGATAAAGATAAAGAGGAGGCGCTGCCGCTCATCCGCAGATTTTACAATCTTGGATTTAATATTCAGGCAACGGGCGGAACAGCAAAATTTCTAAAGGAAAACGGAATCCGTACACATGTGCTTGCAAAAATTGGCGATGGAAGCGATGAAATTCCGCAGGCAATCCGTCAGGGCCATCTGGCGTATATTATCAATACGAGCGATATCGGCTCAGATAATACGACAAGTGACGGCTATGAAATCAGAAAGCTGGCGACGGAGAACAATGTTAATATCTTTACGGCGCTTGATACGGTATCGGCGCTGCTTGAAGTGCTGGAAGAAACAACACTTTGTATTTCCACAATCGACGCGTAGTTTCCGGACGGAAAACTGCGCCGGTATTTTGCTGAAAATTTGCAGAGAGGGAGAAATGGCAATGAAGCAGGGAATCTTTGAAGTTATCAAAAATGAGCAGATTGCAGAAAGCGTCATGAAGATAGTGCTGGTAGGAGATGTTTCGGCGATAACAGCGCCGGGACAGTTTGTGAATATCAAAATTGATGGTTTCTTTCTGAGAAGACCGCTCTCTGTCTGTGATTGCAGCAGAAGAAGCGGAGAGCTGACGCTGGTCTATAAGATAGTCGGCGAAGGTACGCGTGCACTTGCAGGATACCGGGAGGGCAGCAAACTTGACCTTTTGACAGGTCTCGGAAATGGATATGATACCGCACTGTCCGGAGAAAGACCGCTTTTGCTTGGGGGCGGAGCGGGTGTACCGCCGATGTTCTTTTTGTGCAGGAGTCTTGTTGCTGCCGGAAAGAGCCCGACAGCAGTGCTCGGTTTTAATACAAAAAAAGAGATATTTTATGAAGAAGAATTCCGGAAGCTTGGAGCGCAGGTTATTGTAACGACAGCCGACGGCAGCTACGGTACCGCTGGATTTGTAACGGATGCGATGCGGACTCTCAGTTATACTTATTTTTATGCCTGCGGACCGCAGCCGATGCTGCACGCGGTCTATGAGGCGTCAGAAACAAGCGGTCAGTTTAGCTTTGAAGAACGCATGGGCTGCGGCTTCGGCGCATGCATGGGCTGCTCCTGCCGCACGAAGTACGGGGAAAAACGAATCTGCAAGGATGGACCGGTACTGGTAAAGGAGGAAATCATATGGTAGAAAAAAGCAAGGCGAGTAAGCGCGGGCGCATAGCGTGCAGCATGACGGTGCGGCTCGGCAGTATTACGCTTGATAATCCTGTAATTCCGGCTAGCGGTACTTTTGGATACGGCTATGAATTTGCAGAGCTTTACAATATTAACTGTCTTGGCAGTCTATCTTTTAAAGGCACGACACGGGAGGCACGCTTTGGTAACGAGCTTCCGCGTATTGCGGAGTGTACAGGAGGATTGATTAACAGCATTGGGCTTCAGAATCCCGGTGTGCAGAGAGTCGTGGAAGAAGAGCTGCCCAGACTGCGTGCCTGTTTCCAAAAACCAATCATTGCCAATATCTGCGGGTTTTCGGTGGAGGAATATGCGGAGAACAGCGCCGTTTTTGATCAGGAGGAGCAGGTTGCTATTTTAGAGATCAATGTAAGCTGTCCTAATGTACATCACGGCGGTATGACTTTCGGTACCGACCCTAAAATGGCGGCGGAGGTAACGCGTGCAGTCAAAAAAGTGACCACAAAACCAGTCTATATCAAGCTCAGTCCTAATGTAACGGATATTGTGGAAATTGCAAGGGCCTGTGAGGATGCGGGTGCGGACGGAATCAGCCTGATCAATACAATGCTCGGCATGAGGATCGATTTAAAGAGCAGAAAGCCGGTGGTCGCTAACAAGATGGGGGGATTTTCCGGCAGTGCGGTTTTTCCGGTGGCACTGCGTATGGTTTATCAGGTATATGAAGCAGTCAGTATACCGGTCATCGGCATGGGCGGTGTGGCGAGTGCTCGGGATGTACTTGAAATGATGCTGGCAGGTGCATCGGCTGTACAAGTAGGAGCGGCAAATCTGGCAGATCCTTTTATCTGTCAGAAAATCATTTCCAGTTTGCCGGAAGAAATGGAGAGGTACCGGATCAATTCATTGGAGGAAATCATAGGAGGTGCGCACTGATGGGCAAGGATGTAATTATTGCATGTGATTTTGCACAAAAACAGGAAGTGTTCGAGTTTCTTGAGCTTTTTACGGAGGAAAAGCCATATGTAAAAATCGGTATGGAGCTGTTCTACGCAGAAGGACCGGAAATCGTACGCGAAATTAAGAGGAAAGGACATCGGATTTTTCTTGACCTAAAGCTGCACGATATTCCGAATACTGTGATGAAAGCGATGCGTGTTTTATCTGCGCTGGAAATAGATATGTGCAATGTTCATGCCGGCGGCACTGCCGCAATGATGGAAGCGGCGCTGAAAGGATTGACGCGCAGGGATGGAAGCCGTCCTCTTCTGATTGCAGTAACGCAGTTGACTTCCACAGATCAAGCGCGGATGGAAAGCGAACTTTGGATTGAAAAACCATTGCCTGAAGTCGTAATGCACTATGCGAAAAACGCAAAGACAGCCGGACTTGACGGCGTAGTATGCTCTCCGCTGGAATCGCAGATAGTACATCAGGCCTGCGGACGCGGATTTCTGACAGTAACGCCGGGCGTGCGTTTTGCCGGCGATGACAGCGGTGATCAGGCAAGGATTATGACACCGGCGCAGGCAAAGGAGATTGGTTCGGATTACATCGTAGTGGGACGGCCGATTACCGGCGCTGCTGATCCGCTCTTTGCTTATCGGCG
>CALXBT010000129.1 GCA_944386585.1 uncultured Clostridia bacterium
TCTTTTTAAAAGTATACACACGTTTTCTAATTCTTGTTTTCTAAAGGATATATTTCTTCTATATGTTTTTTCTCCAACTTGAATACTCTTATAATTGCTATTATTAAAAGGGCTAAAAAATCCCAACAATGCTCCCTCCGAATAATTTTTTGAT
Source organism: uncultured Clostridia bacterium (assembly GCA_944386585.1). Taxonomy (GTDB): domain Bacteria; phylum Bacillota; class Clostridia; order Peptostreptococcales; family Anaerovoracaceae; genus QAKD01. Next base: position 155 of record CALXBT010000129.1, read on the forward strand.
TCCTTGCACTCTTTTTCTTCATCCCAAAAGTAAATTTTGTTTGCTATTTTTCTTTTTCTTTTATCAGGGTAAAAATTAGCAATTACTGGAGGAAGATTTATTGATTTTACCTTTTTTTCTGTAATTCCCATGAAATCAATATAATATTGTCCTACTATTTCTTCAATTTTTTTTAAATTTTTATTTATGAATTTAACAATCCCGTTACCTTTTACATAAAGAATTCCTAAGCATGTATATGGTTTACACAATAAGACTCTCTGCATAATCTCACGACTTTTGGTATGTTTTAATAATACTTCATATGTCATTTCTGAATCCGTCAATCTCCAGGCATTAACATCAAACTGAATTGTATTTTCATCATCTTCTAATAACATATTCACTGCTTTTTTTATCATTGTCTGATATGCAAAATCATCAATACTATCAAAAATTGCAGTATATTGCAAATCTCTAATTATTTGCCACTTATGAATTTGTTCAAGATATATACCATTTATCCATATTTCTCTATTTCTAATCATAAATGAATTAGCTAACATTTTAGCCAATTCACCACACTCTTCCGATAATATTCCCATTGCAGAAGATGCTCTAAAAATATTATCGATATTATCTAAATCCATTCCTTTGCTATTTACCAAATCAGATAAAATTTCTTCAGAATCGCCAGCAGCTAATTTAGCGATTCGATGCAAATCCACTCCTAATCTTCTTGCTTCTTTGCTTTGACACACACTAAGTATTTTCAGTCCTTGCCCCTGATAAATTTGAGCAAATTCTCCATCAAAATTTCCCGTAGTCCCCATAATTAAATTTTTCAAATTCTGCTCATGGTCAAAACCAAATTTAACTTGCAAGACTTCCTCCATCGCATGTGCAAAAGGGGGAGTCCCTACATCATGGTACAAACAAGCCATCATTAACTCAACAGTATCTTTTTCACTTAATTCTAAATTTTTTGCACAAATTCCTGCTAAATAGCATACTCCCAACGAATGTTCATAGCGCGATGAATTGGCAAAAGCCGGGAAAGCTACAAATTGATTATTGGCCATTCTGACATCTCGCAAACGCAAAAGCCCCGGACAATTAAATAATTCCATAATAATAGGAGGAAATTTCATTTCTTTATATAACCTATCATATATCTTCATTATTTTCACCTCTATTCAAATTAAATCTATCTTTTACCATAACTGTATCTTTATAAATTGAATTCGAATAAAACTTTTTATATGCCTTTTCTACTAATTTAAGTAATTGCTCCCTGTTCACATGCTCATTTTCATAAACAACTTCGCCCCAAGGTGCTTTATCTTCCAATATATATTTGACCCAATCCTCTTTATTTTGAAAATATTCTCGATAAATCGGCGTTCCTGGATAAATAAATAACGGATTATAATGTGCAAAATCAAGATTCATCTTTGTAGATTCTTCTATCATCTCTTCAATACTTTCCTTGGTTTCTCCTACACCACCTAAAATAAAGGTTCCAGCTATTTTTATTTTTGATATCGACTTGAAATGCTTTATCTTTTCTGCTACTCCCTCTAATGTTGTAATATCCTTGCCAAGCTTCACTAGTCTTTCAATAGATGTTTTTTCTATTCCCAAATTAATCTGTCTACAGCCTGATTGATACAATAAGTTGCTATCCTCATCACTTATATGTTCAAACAAATCACATCGTAACTCCATCTGCCATGTCATATTAAGTTCTCTTTTTGTTAACAAAGAACAAAAATCAAAGATATCCCGATGTACTGTCCGAAGATTATAAAAAAAACAATCATCATAAAATATGATATCTGTTATGCCATAGTTTTCTTTAAGAAATTGCATTTCATCCACAATATTTTTATAGTTACGTTTTCTAAATGCCGTATAATTTATATTTCCAGAAACACAGTATTTACAATGATATAAGCAGCCTCTTGATGTAATCATAGTAGCGGATTTTTTTTCGTTACTATTTGATCTTCTTACGGAGATAATATTCCTATTGATGAAAGGTCTTTGCGGGAAAGAAATACTATTTATATCCTTTATTTCATTAAAAAAACTATAGTTACGATGAGATACATATTTGCAATCCGCCATTTTCCCATGCCGTTGTATGTGTTCTAGCAATTTAACAATTGCAATTTCCCCATCACCTTTTATAATATAATTTAATCCTAAAAAATCAAAAAAGAACCATTCCTGATCTTCTATAGAAGCCAAAGGCCCTCCTGCAAAAATTTTTTCATTTCCATATTGCTGTTTGCAGCAATCAGATATTATTCTTAACGCTCTCACTTGTGTTGTAATACATGGACCAATACCAACCAAACTGGGATTATAAGCTTTTAACTCATCTTTTAGTAATTGACTTAGTCTATATAAATCATCTTTCCTATATGATGAAATAATCCGCGAACAATCTATAACATCGCATGTGAAACCATTCTCTTGTACTGCTGATAGAATATATCCCAGTCCCAATGGAAAAATCGAACCGCTGCCATTTCTTCTATGGAATGGAGGGTTAATTAGCAATAAATTTACACACTTCATAACAAAATCCCCATTTTTCAATCAAACAGTTAGTTATGTCCCTCTACATTGCGTTCCTTATTTAAGTAAACATCTTGATATGCTAATACAATATTTCTAACCCAGTATTTGTACAATTTTTTGCTTCTATTTGACAAAAAATATATACACGTTAAAAGGAGTAAATCTAAGGATATTACTGAACATAAAGTATCATATCTTTTGAATACAGCAACAAATTCAATCTCAAATAGTATCGCCATGCAAAATATAAGTATCATAACTACCTGTAACGTAGCACATGTATTATGTGCTATATTCAATTTTACATATTGACTAGCTATCTTCTTTCTCTGTAATTCAATATTGATTTTCTGAAATATAAAATGGCTTTGTTTTTTTAAGTTCTCTTTTTCATTCAAGGTAAGGGGCCCACCATACAAATATGTATACATTGGTATCAATTTCTCAATCTGTTCTTTACTAAAAACACCTTGTTCCGAGTCCAGCAAAAAATCGGTTGGCTTTCCTTTTCTATATACTAGTTTATTTTTCATTAGTCCACTGATTTCATGCAATATCAGACCAGCCAGATAAGAACAGAGACACATAATCAAAAGTTCATAAGCAGTATCTGGTATATATACTTTTGCTTTACAAAAGATAAACACTTTCTCAATGATAGTTGTTTCTTTTGATAAAGAACCTGGAAATGTTAACATAAAGTCATAAAGTGTTTTAACTAAATCCAAAAAAACTACTCCTGGGAAAAACACTGTCCAAATATCATATAATCCCATTTTTTCTATTATTTTTTCCAACCGACTTACCTTCTTACATTTAATTTTCTTATTCCTTAAAAATCAATGCATTTACAAGGATATTTTACCATATCTATTTTCTTTTTGCCATCCAGAAAATACACAAGAAAAAGGTAGATCAGGACTCTCACATCTCAAACAGCCATTTTTCTTACGCTTTTTCACCTGTACACTCATTCTCCGTCCCATTAAAAAATATCACTCTCAGTGTCTCTCCTCCTGATAATATCAAGAATTGAATCTGTTTACAAATCCCTTATTCTTTTTCTCTCTATATTTATATAGAAAACAAGGGACGAATTGAGCATCATGATCCTGGATCTATCCGAATTAATCCAAGCCATTATTGGCTGTGAAGAATTTCACGCGCGAGTTCATTCGATTTCATTTATGAGATTTTGGAGGCATATTATCTCTCAAATGGTCGCCCATCGATTGACCCCGTAAGTATCTTGCATCGAATATCACTTCCTCCATTTCATCATCGTTTGATTCTTTGTTGCCCGTTGGTTTAATCGGTACAAATCGCCATCCAGCCGCCAGTATACTAATCTCTCGCAGAAAATCATACCCCTTTGGCACAACCGGCGTATAAAACTCAGTAATCACGCCTTTGCCGGTATCCGCATATCCGCGCCCTTTGACGTTCTTGAAGAAAAACTCCTTTTTCACTTCCCCGAACATCATGCTGTACCCCAGCTCGGACATGCGCCCCAGCGCCACACGGAAGTTAAACTGGTCGCGGATGCCGTCGCCAAGATACTTTGCGTCCGGGCGCTGGCAGGCGAGAATCAGAAAGAAACCCGCCTGCCGCCCCAGCATGACGATTTGCTTGAGCTTGCCCAGTACATCGTCGCGCTCGCGTGTATTCAGCATTTCCATGAATGCAACGTATTCGTCAAAGACAAGAAAGTGCGGCTCCAAACCGAGATACGCATAATTTTCGCCCGTCTTGTAGCCCGACATAGATTTCATGCTTTCGCTGCGCTGCATCATGGCATCGCAAAACCGGCTGACGCATGCGGCAATGTCCTCCTTGCGGTAGTACACTTCCGGCATGACAGCGGACAAATCTGCGAGGTCTGCGTTTTTAGGGTCTAAGACGTGTATCACCGCGCGAGTTTGCACCAACGCATGAATCAGCGTTAGGATAAAATACGTCTTGCCGCCACCCGTGCCGCCTGCAATCAGCATGTGCGGCAGCGTGTCATACTCCCACCAGACGCTCTTCATCAGCCGCAGGCGCCCCTCTCCGGCTTTTGCTTCATCAATGGAAATACGGTCGGCAACCATGTCATACAGAAGTGTATACAGGACAAAGCCGTCCCGCAGCTCACGACTGACAAGCTCACAATACAAGCCGCTTTCCAGCTTGGTTTCCAGATGCAGAAGTGCTTCCTGATACCGCCCCATCGTGATCTCGACCTGAATATGCAAAAGCCCGTTTTCCATGCGGTAGTACATCCGCGGAAAACGGACTATTTTCGTTTTCTTATTCGAGCTGGATAAATCCTTGAAAAAGCTGTCCTGCATTGTCTGTTCGGCCTGTTCGTACCATTGGTTTTCCAGCACCATGCGAGCCAGCTTTTGACGGTGGGATAACTGCCGGACAGCATCCGGGAAAAGGCGTCGTAGCAGTACGATCACCGCAACAGCGGCAACCACCGCTGCGAAAAAAGTGAACAACCGATAAGGCATATTCCCGCCAGAATCCAAAGCGAGCAGACCGTGCCACCCGAATTGCAGCACCGTCCGCAGGTTGAGCAGGACGAAAGAAAGGGAAAACACCGTCAAACCGACACCGCACGCTGCCTGAAACACCAAATCTTTATCCGACGGACGGATACGCTTACCACGATACCGGAAGTGCTTCATGGCGGTTACGCCTTTTTATCCGGCTGGCCGTCCTTGCGCGGCTGGGTGGGCTGTCCGCTACTCGTTGTGCCAGCCTGTTCCGGCTTTGCCAGCACAATGTCATCCGCCTTAACATACCAATCCGCTTCCGCGTTGTTGCCGAACGTGGCGTTTGCCACAGTATTCGCCACCGGGTTTACAATATCTACTTCGGCGTTATAGGCATAATCCCGCAGCGGCGTGCTGGCAGGGATACTCACCTGAATCATGCGGCGCTGCGTCTTGCTGTTCAGATCGTAGGTGCGTTCCTTGACTACATCAGACGGCGTACCGTCCTCGTTCTGCTCGAACACCTCGCGGCGCAGCGCGGAAAACCGCAGCCGTCCAAACGTCGCCTGCTTGTCGATCACAATACCATTTGTCAGTCTCATATTTGTCGCCTGTCCTTTCTTACGCCTTTACAATATCGTCCGCATGGAGGATATAATCCGAGAAACCGCGGCCGTTCACCGCATAGCCCTCCACGGTGATCTTGGGATTGACCAGTTTGACCGCGTCCATATACTCAAAA
>CALXBT010000130.1 GCA_944386585.1 uncultured Clostridia bacterium
GTGTGCGCGAGAACATTCCTGCCGGTGATATTACATATGAACAGATTATTGCAGTGCATCCGTTTGGGAATATGGCGTGTGTAGTGGAGGCTACAGGACAGGAAATTGCCGATGCATTGGAAATGGCGGCCCGTGTAGCGCCGGCAGAAAGCGGTGGATTCCTGCAGGTGTCCGGGCTTACTTACGCGATTGACACAAGGATTCCGTCTGCTGTAACAGTCGATGATAAAGGAATGTTTGTCAGTGTAGACGGAGAGCGAAGAGTAAAGGATATCAAGGTTGGAAACGAGGCCATTGATCCTGCCAAAACTTATACGCTGGCATCGCATAATTATATGCTGAAAAACGGCGGCGACGGTATTAACATGTTCATGGACAATCGAGTGCTTCAAGATGAAGTGATGATTGACAATCAGGTGCTGATTACTTATATCACTGATTATCTTTCCGGAAAGGTAGGCGCAGAGTACGGCGCACCGCAAGGAAGAATCGCTTATATCGGTGAAGCGCTTCCGTTTGCAGACCTCAAAGGATACAGCTGGGCAAAAGAGGCGATCTCCTATGTTTATGAAGAGCAGCTTTTTAAAGGTACTGGCGAAACTGCATTTAGTCCGGCGATAAAGGCAACGCGAGGCATGGTGGTAACAGTGCTTGACCGGGCGACTTCAAATGCAGCGGTAACAGCAGAAGAAACAACCTTTTCTGATGTGATGCTCAGCGCATACTATGGTCCGTCGGTAGAATGGGCAGTGTCTGAAGGCATTGTAAAGGGAATGGGACTTCAAATTGTAAATGGCAAAGAGATCCCATATTTTTCACCGGATACGCCGATGACAAGACAGGATCTTGCAGCGGTAATTCTAAGTTATGCGGAAACAGTCGGAAAGGGGCCTGCCGGACAATGGATGATTCAGCTTGAGTATAAAGACCTCGAAGATATTTCTGAATATGCGCTTGAGGGTGTTGCATTTTGCAGCCTGCATGGGATTATGAAAGGTTATGAGGACGGGAGTTTTAACCCAAAGGAAGCGGTGACGCGGGCAGAACTGGCGGTTATTATGATGAATCTTTCAGAAATACTGGCAGAAGAACAGGTAGACTGAAAAGCAGGCGCCGGCATGAAGACGGTGCTTTAATAAAATATCGGAAAGCAAAACTGCGCGAGTTTTTTGCCGGACGAGAAAGCTCATGTGCCATAAAGTAATACACAAGAATTTGGTAGACAGCATACCACTATTCTGATAAAAATTTCAGCCTGTATATCATTTGAAGCAGAAGATATGCAGGCTGAAACTGTATAATTTTCCATGAGAGAAGCTCAAAGTGTTTCTGATGAGCAAAGGCTTGCCAGAGCAGGCAAATCGATTACATGAACTTTTCCGCGAGTAGTTGAGATAATATTCTGTTTCCGCAGGTCGGACAGTCCTCTGGTAAGTTGAATACGGCTAAGTCCGAGAATTTCTGCAAGATCTTCCTGCGTCATATCAATTACAAGGCCGGAACAAGTAGGCTGATTGATGGTAAGCAGATACAGAAGATTGCAGATTTTTACGAAAGACGGATTGTATTCTTGATGGACGATTTCAAAAAGAAAACGGTTGATATACATAGAGTACCAGTTTACGACCTGTTCGCTCAATGCAGTATTCGTTTCAAACATTTTTTGAAATTGGTCTTTCGTAAACTCCAGAACTTTCATATCGGATAAGGCGGCTGTAATCAATGAAAGCTCTATTTTATAGTCATACTGGCGATAACCGGGGAATACCGTACCAGCTCCGTGAAAGCTGATAATTTTTCTGCGTCCATTTTCATGGTCTGCGAAATGAATGGCCGACCCGGAAATGATATAATGGATTTTTTCGTAAGGCTGTCCGGGCTTCCACAGATAGTTCCCTTTGTGAAAAGTTCTTGCGGTATGGGGCTGGGAAAGGAAGTATTCATAAAACTGCCGGAAGTCATCTGCGAAAAAATAGCGTGGTGTCAGCAATTTACCACCTCACAATCTGTTTAATTTCGTCACTATATTATATCACTATGAGCAGCTTTTTTCAATTCAAGACACAAGGAGGAAATACCTATGAGAATTGTTGTAATTACCGGAAGCCCCCACAAGAACGGGACATCTGCTTTACTGGCAGATAAATTTATACAGGGAGCTACAGAAGCCGGAAATGAAGTTTTCCGTTTCAATACAGCTTTTGAGAATGTCCACCCATGTATTGGCTGTGGCACTTGCGAGTGCGGAAAAAAGCCGTGTGTTTTCAAAGACAGCATGACCGAATTATATGCAGAGTTATTGAAAGCCGATATGGTGGTATTTGTTACTCCTCTTTACTATCATGCAATGTCTGCGCAGACTAAAATGGCGATTGACCGTTTCCATGGAATTGATGATTTGCTGCGCGGTACAAATAAGAAAGCCATGCTGCTTGTGTCTGCCGCCAGTACTGAGAAGCGAATTATGAATGGTGTGGTTGGGAGCTATCAAGAAACAACACATTATTTGGGCTGGCAGGATACGGGAATTTTGCTCGCCTATGGCTGCTATTCGCGGTCAGATATGGAGAAAACAGATTACCCGGAAAAAGCCTATCAGCTGGGGAGGTCGGTCAAGTAAATATGAAACAGAGCGCAGTTTTTTTAGCCCAGCCGCTTGAAATCTGCGGCAGGAAAATAAAAAACAGGGTTGTTGTTCCTCCTATGGCAGATTTTGGAATGACAGAGCCGGACGGGTTGGTGAATCGTCGCCATATAGAACGTTATGGAGCTTATGCAAAAGGCGGTGCAGGTTTAATCATCATTGAAGCCTGTGCGGTTACAAAAATGCCGGAACCGCGCAATACCATCGGGCTGTTCTCTGATGATTGCCTGCCCGGTCTTAAAAAACTGGCACAGGCAGCGACAGAAAATGGTGCGGTTACACTTGTGCAGCTTATGGAAACTGGCCTTTCTACTATGCCTTATCATACGATTGCAGAAATCCCCGAAAAAGAGTTCCTTCGTTATAAAGAAGATTTTATCCGAGCGGCTGTCCGCTGCAAACAGGTAGGTTTTGATGGAATAGAGCTTCATGCGTCGCATGGTATGTATCTGAATCAAATCATAGAAACCAGCGAAAGACAAGACGGTTATGGTGGAAGTTTTGAGGGGCGTATCCGGCTTTTAGCTGAATTAGTCCGTGAGATAAAAAAACTCTGTGGGGAAAGTTTTATCGTAGCGGTTCGTTTTGAAAATCCAGACTACGATGAACTGGTGAAGACTGCCATCACGATTGAACAGGCAGGTGGCGATCTGTTAGATGTGTCAACCGGAATGAGCGGATATCGCAATATCCCATCACAATTTCCATTTGATAGTAAAATCTATGCCGCTTCTTTGGTGAAAGACAAAGTATTGCTGCCGGTTATCGGAGTGGGGAATATTCAGACCGGAGAGCAGGCTGAAAGAGTGTTGGAGAGCAAATACGCGGATATGGCGGCAATCGGGCGCGGGCATTTGTGCGACCCTACATGGGCAAACAAAGCGCTTCATGGAGAGCGACCAATCTTATGCCGGAAGTGTAAAACCTGTATGTGGTATATAGATGGCAGGAAATGTCCCGTTCGTTATGGAGGTGCATTATGAAAAAAACATTGAGATTGACTTACCCGCAATGGCAGGGTGGAATGAACCCTGATTATGTACTCGGGGCAGAATTATTAGAGAAAATTGCCCCGCCGAGTTTAACAGCTGAACACGCTGCTGTGACGGTGAACAGGAAATTTGATTTAAAGTCATGCCAACTTGACGGAATCGACTGTGGCGCGCCATTATTGGAGCAGGCAAAACAGGCAGAAAAAATATTGCAGGATAAACAGCCGGATAAAGTAATTGTTTTTGGCGGTGACTGTGCCGTAACGCAGGTCCCGTTTGATTACTTGAGCGGTAAATACGGCGACAAAATCGGATTGTTATGGCTGGACGCCCACCCCGATTGTTCCACCGTAAAAGAATCTTCCCATCTGCATGAAATGGTCATGGGGAATTTGATTGGCCTTAGTCCTTTTTCGGAAATTACTGCGGTACAGCACCCCTATGAAACGAAAAAGGTGCTGCTTGCAGGAGTAATCGAAGAATCACTGCGTCCTATGGATATGGCCTGCAAAGAAAAAGAAATCCGTATTCTTTCACCGGAAAGCCTAAAAGAAAACAGTGATGAAATACTTACATGGATTTCGGAAACAGGAATTGAATATGTAGCTGTACATTGGGATTTAGATGTGCTGCACCCGTTGGATTTCAGAAGTATTTACCCCGCTGAACCATATACCGATCCACAAGAATTTCCTGCGGCGGTTGGGCGAATGAAATTGTCGGAGATAGTAAGAATCTTGAATGATGTATCAAAGAAAGCGGAAATTGTTGGTATGAGTATCACAGAACATTTGCCGTGGGACGCATTTAATCTACGTAAATCATTAAAGGCAATTTCCATCTTTGAATAGGAGGGGACTATTTTGAAACATAAAGTAAAAATTACAATATTGAAAAGGGAATATTACAAGGATTTAGCAGACAGGTTTTTGGTTAATCCTGAAACTGGGAAATGTTCGATTTTCCATGAAGGGCAGGAATTTATCGTTACAAAGGAAAACTATGATAGGTTCGCGTATGAAAACAATTTTTGTGCAGCCGCATGGGACGTTATTAAAATTAAAGTCTATGCCGCACTGCAAGGAGGTAACTTTTATTGGGAGGGCTGGATAAAAAACAGGAAGGAACAAATCCTCTGTTGTGATGATGGTATCCGTCCGGTTGTGTTCCTGTTGGAACGAATTGACGAGGGAAATTGACATGAGGGTGTTATTGATAAATGGAAGCCCAAGAAAAAGCGGAAATACCGCAACTGCCTTTTCTGTTTTGGAAAAAAGATTGATAGAAAACGGCATTAACACAGAGCGATTTCAAATTGAAAGCGGTTTGTTTCGCGGCTGCATTAGCTGTGGCGGTTGCCGCCGGACAAACAGGTGTGTGTTTAAAGACGATATGTGTAATCAGCTTATTGAGAAGATTTTAGAAGCAGATGGAATTGTGATTGGAAGCCCGGTCTATTTTGCGGGCCCAAATGGTTGTTTATGCGCTCTGCTTGATAGAGCGTTTTATGCAACCTGTACTTATAGCCAACTTTTCAAGGGAAAACCTGCCGCAGCTTTTGTTACCTGCGAATGGACAGGTGGAACATCTGCCCTCGATCGTCTGCACAGGTATTTTGTACCGAGCCAAATGCCTGTCATTTCGAGTAACGATTATACGGTTTTTACTGCAAAATCAATAAGAGACAATGATAAAAGAGCAATCGAAATACTGGAAACGCTTGCAGACAATATGGCTGAATTTTTGAACAAACAGTAGCAAAGCCAGCCGAGCTAGTCAACGGTCAAGATGAACGGTGCGTACCGCATTGCGGCCCTCTCCCGTCTGTCTGTTCAGGAGTAGGAAATGCTTTACCTTTCCTTTTTCAAGCGTATTCCACAGCATGAAATCGGCAGACGATATAGGTACAGCCGCAGCACAGCGGGCTATCATATCCGAAACTCCATAGCGCGGCTTTACGGGAAAATGGAGGGTATGAAGTATGAGGAATGACAAATTTCTTTATCACACATCAGCAAATAATCAAGAAATCAATCAAAAAAGTATCTTGAAAAGGGATTTTCATTTCAGGATACTTTTTTATCTTTGAAGAATGCGAAAGTCATATCCTTAAAGCATACTGTGCAGAATCTCGCGGGCCGGTCGTGTATATTCAATCTCCGTAAGAGGAAGGCGAGAAAGCTGCGTAATCCGCTGCAGTGGAATATGGCAGTAGCCGCTGGGGTTTTTACTGAGATAGTTCTGATGATATTCTTCAGCCGGAAAGAAATTGGAAAGCGGTTTAATCTCTACGGAAAAATAGCACAGTGGTCCGCGGATGCCTTCGGCCTCAACAGCAGCGATTTGCTCAATGACAGCTTTAGAATCTTCATCGCCTTCTTCATAGTAGATACCGGTCTGGTACTGGGTTCCTCTGTCAGGTCCCTGCTGATTTATTTGTGTCGCATCGATTACAGAGAAATAAGCAAACAGGAGGGCTTTGAGGGTAATTTTGCGGACATCGTATTCGACCTTGACTGTTTCACGGAAACCGGTACGGCCGCGGCAGACAGTTTCGTAGACAGCATCTTTTATGCCAGTCCCGTTTGCATAGCCGCTTGTAGCTCTTTTGACGCCGGGAAGCGATTGCATCAGCTTTTCTATGCCCCAGAAACAACCGCCGGCGAAATAAATTATGCGGCAAGAGTTTGATTGGCCAGATGAATTTAACATAAATTTCTCCTTTCAATCTGTTTTTTGATTTTATATTTGTCTGATGAAATAGCGTGGCAAAGAAACGCAGCAGAGATCTTAGAATGGCAGAAGTTAAAAGGCTTCGTAGCGTGCAGGCTCGCTGTTTTCAAGGATGATCATATAGCCGTGTCCCGTTTCCGGTGTCCATTGATAGCGCAGATCTTCTTTTTTTCCGAAAATGGCATGCATGATGCGGTCGATAACACCGCCGTGACAGATTACGATAGAAACAGCCGGAAGTCCGCTGTGTCGGTGCGAGAGTTCCTTTAAACGGTGAAAGCCAAGAAGTTTCTGCCAGCCGAGCAGTACGCGGGTACGGAACATCTCGCGGCTTTCTCCTTGCGGGATTACATAGTGATCA
>CALXBT010000131.1 GCA_944386585.1 uncultured Clostridia bacterium
AAGGTTGGAAATTAGAGCATCTACAACTCTAAATCCGATATTATGTCGATTATTTTTGTATTTATCCCCTATATTTCCTAACCCTACAATCAAAAACATTTTATTAACGTGATTTAATTACTTCTGACGCATAATCCGGTTCAACTGATTATGAATATATATGTGATATCCTTTACCGTGATCAAATATCATATCACAGCCATCGATCTGACCAATATTCTGGCCGCCTTTACGCTTTACTTCCCGGCTCTAATCTGGGAGGTGTCGAGAAAGATCAGGGCTCCGGAGGATGAAACCGAGTATGTGACCTATTCAAAGCTCTTTGGATATAAAAAGGCCACAAACTTTGTATTTTTGATAACCTGGATCGATATTATGACCAACTTTATTCTCGTGTGGAATTTGAATAAAATATCACTTCTTCTGTTGCTTATAAACGTGCTTTGGATGAGCTGGAAATTTATTGAATTTAAAAAGGATCCGACCAAATATAAAATTGTTGATAAAGTTGAACGGTATACCTATATTCAGGAATCCATTATGATTTTAACAATTATAGCATATTTGATTTTTGGTAAAATTTAAAAGGAAGGCTGACTGTGAAAGCAAAAAATTTGCAGATTTTAAAGGAAGAAGGGATCAACGTCCCCAATTTCATTGTCGCGGAGCGGGAAGATGATGTGGATCTGTCCTTCAGCAATGCCCCGTCTTTCGCAGTAAGATCGTCTTTTTGCCTAGAGGACAATGATGAGAATTCCTTTGCAGGACAGTTCAAAACCATTCTCAATGTAAAAAGAGAAGATGTAAAAAGGGCTGTTTCCGAAGTGAGAAAAAGCTATGATAAAACGCTTTATAAAAATATAAAAGGCGGCGATGCCTTATCCCCGGTTATCATCCAGGAAATGATTGCGGCGGATCTTTCAGGCATAATATTTACTGCAAATCCGCTGGGAATTCTAAGCGAAGCGGTGATTACCGCGGGTTATGGAACGGGAGAAAACATTGTGGCAGATCAAACGGAAACGGTTACTTATTACTACAATAAAGATGAAGCGCTTTTTTATATTAAAGAACAATCCGGTTTTTCGCTGGATTACAAAATATTGAACGAATTAATAGACGTCGCGTTTAAAATCAGAGACATATTTGCAAAAGAAACAGACATTGAGTTTGCGATAAAAGACGATATCGTTTATATCCTTCAGGCGCGTCCCATCACTACCCTGAAAATAGACAATCTGCTTATTCTGGATAACAGCAATATTGTGGAAAGTTATCCGGGGATATCCCTTCCCCTAACCCATGATTTTGTCCACAATGTTTACCGGGATATTTTTCGCAGCTGCATATCCCGGTTTATCAAAAGCGCTGACCTGCTTGAAGGGTTGGAAAGTGTACTGGATCATATGGTGGCCGGATATCAGGGCAGCATCTATTATGTCATTACAAGTTGGTATCAGCTTTTGCAGCTTTTGCCGTTTTCCAAACAAATCATTAAAATCTGGCAAGAGATGCTGGGCGTCGATAATAAGCTGGTCGTTCAGAGCAATTTGAGGATAGGCAAGTGGCTAAAGCTTAAAATGAGCGTATCGTTTCTCTGTTCTTTGATGATCACACCGTATTCCATGAAGAAGCTTAATCAATATTTTGATAATGCCTACCCGGAATACAGGGAGAAAATAAAACATGCCAATACCATGGAAGAATTGCTTGCCTTATTTCATGAAATAGAAAAATCCATAACAGACGTGTGGGATATTACGCTGATCAACGATATGTATACTTTTATATTTACGGCACTTTCCGGCGGCAGGAAAAACGAAAAAATTGCAAACATAAAAAACCTCGAAAGCATGAAACCGGCTCTCGCAATAAATGAACTGCGCCAAGCGGCAAAAGAATATGGAGTCAGCAGTGCCCTTTATCAGGAAAAAGAAAAAGAATATATTGAATCCTTTGGAGATAGGATTTCCGGTGAATTAAAACTGGAAACCAAAACCTACAGAACGCATCCCGAGCTGTTTAGACAGCAAATTTTATCCATGGAAAACACGACTGTCAGCATGGATGTTTCCGGGAAATCCTTAAACCCTTTTGTCTGCGCGGCAAAATGTGGAATCGCCAACAGAGAAAAATCCAGGATGAACCGGAGTCGTCTGTTCGGGCTGGCAAGGGAAATTGTGCTTAAAACGGGAGCGTTGTTCGTAAAGAACGGACAACTCGATCAAAAAGAGGATATTTTTTATTTATATTTGAATGAAATGAATCCATCGGCAAAATATCAGAAATTGGTTCAAAAAAGAAAAGAGCAGTTCAGATTGTATGAGTCTGCTCCCCATCCGAGAAGGATCGTATTCAGCAACGGACTCATTGAGGATCGCAGGATTGTATATGAGAAGCAGTTTGACGGGATCGGCATGCTCACGGGAACTAGAACATCCTTGGGCAAAGTTACAGGAGAAGCAATCGTTATTCATGATGTAAGCAAAAATCCTGATGTACAGGATAAAATCATTATTACAAGATCAACCGACCCAGGATGGATCTTTTTATTGGAAAACTGCAAAGGGATCATCGCAGAGCAAGGCTCCATTTTAAGTCATACGGCGATTATCAGCCGTGAACTGAAAAAGCCAGCCATTGTTAATGTCAAAGACGCGACAAAAGTGATAAAAACAGGAGATTGGATTGAGTTGGATGCCGATTCCGGCACAGTGAATATATTAAAAAGGAGGGATTGATATATCATATTATCCCATATATGGCGGTTCAAATATGGTAAAAACGCAATTTTTAAAGTTGCCCCGCAGACTTTATTCCAAAACGACATATGTGCAAAATATCCATCTGGAAAAACAGATATTGACAGGCTCCCATATTTTGAGCAAGTATTTTTCTGTTATTCCAATTGTCGTTCTGAACGAGCATAAAACAGCGGTAAGCAGATGCGCCCTGACGCTCTATACAGCAGATCCTGCAGCTTATATAGGCTTTTTTGAAAGCGTGAATGATCGGGAGGTGACCGCCCTTCTTTTTGAAATCGCAGAAAAACTTGCAAAGCAAAACGGAAAAACAAAACTCGCCGGTCCTCTGAACGCTTCGTTTTGGATTGGATACCGGCTTAAAACAAACAAATTTGATTCGGTATATACCTCTGAACCATACAATAAAGAGTATTATCCGGAGCTATGGAAAAGCGCGGGATTTGGCATCACCAATCGGTATTATTCCAATGCGCTTAGAACTCCGAAGGAAACAGACCAATGCATGAAATGCAGGCAGCGGCTACAAATGGTTAAAGATTCCGGATACGAAATCCAATCGCCCACAAAACAAACATTTAGCAGAAATTTAAAAGAAATATATCAATTATTGATTCAAATTTACTCTAAATTTCCTATGTTTAAAAAAGTAGAGGAGGATGAATTTTGCCAGCTTTTTCAAAATTTAAAATTCATATTGGATTTTGATTTTGTAAAATTAATCTATAAAGAAAAGAAACTGACGGGATTTTTTATCTCCGTACCGGACTATAAAAATCTGACGCACCAAAAAATAACCATAAAAAGTTTATTGAAAATATTGAGAATTAAAAACAGCGGCCCCCAAAAATATGTTCTGCTGTATATGGGAATTGACCCAAAGCATCCCGGGCTTGGAGCGGCAATGGCTGAACTGATAAAACAAGAGCTTGTCAAAAAACATGCATGTTCCATAGGAGCGCTGTTTCATGAAGGAAAGATTTCCGGAAAATACTATAAAGAATTAGCCGTTGATCGATATGAGTATGTATTATTCGGAAAAGATATTCTGTAAAATAAGCACATCTTGGCCTGATTACAGGAAAAACATGATTGCCCTTACTCTAATAGCAAATAGGACAATGGTTCAAATTTGTAAAGCTTTTCGATTTGCGATCTCTGTTTTCCACCTTTTTGATTTTCCTGTCCCGTTTGAAATGTGAAACGGATAAGCCCGCAGCCCCGCATAGAATGGGGATATAATAAACTTTCAAAGCGGAAATTGATGAAGAGGCGAAAAGGACTTACTGTCTGTGGTGTGCAGACGGCAAGTCCTTTAAATTTATGATTGTTGCAGTAATTTAAATATGCAAAGAGTCGCTTGAAATGTTTGGTAGTGTCAAGAAATGGTTGATAGAATCCGAGTTTTGCAAATAAAGAATTCACTTTTATCTTGATATGGCAAATCGATCCGATCTCTTTTATGATATCCTGGACTGTCTTGCAATTCAAGAAAACAGCACGGCTGCGCCTTTCCGTGGTTAAACGGCTTTAATTAACTCCTATTTTCATAAAAATTGTGGCAATCCCTTTTTAGCAGTTTCATACTTGTTCAAACAACTCTTTCAACTTAGGTAAAAGCAAAAGGTTTGTCTGGGGCAGTTCATCCTGCGCAGATAAACGTCGTTTGCTTGCATCGTGCTGCCGTAGTCGGCGAATATGCATTTGTTTTTAGGAGAGTGTGTTACGTGCCTTAAAACGAAAGAATTTGAAAGAAATTGATAATTATTGATTGACAATGAAGAGATTTGAATGTATAATGAAG
>CALXBT010000132.1 GCA_944386585.1 uncultured Clostridia bacterium
AAAGCAGCAAGGAAAAGATGTAGGGTCTAAGGTGATTTATCTGCCGCAGAGTCCCGATGCTCTTGAAGCTGAAAAAGCAAGACGAAGCAGACGAAAAAGATAAAAACGGCAAAAGCAAGAAAACGAAGAAAAAATCAACATTTCAGAGGTGTTGACAATAAAGCGGAATTATGCAATAATGCTATGTATGCAGTTTCCTATATTGGTTTAAAAACTTTGTGCAGCAGAACAAAGAAATAAGACAGAGGAAAATGAAACTGAATATTGCAAGCGATGAAGGAGACAGTAGTCCCGCAGCGAGTGCCTTACAGAGAGCCTTTTTCCCGCGCAGGTTTGCGTTGGGAGCTGAGAAAAAGGCGGCAGCGCGGCAAACGAAAATCACTCCGGAGCTTGGCCAGAGTGAGCGGCAGCCGGTTGATAGACAAGGCTGCAACTAGGGTGGTACCGCGGTTTATAATCGTCCCTAATGCGAAAGGAAGCATTGGGGATTTTATTTTAAAAAGAGGCGGCGGCCTCACAGTCAGCGCACCCGAATCAAAACAAGAATCGGAACAGAGAAAGGAAAAGAAAGAAATGTTTAAGAATTTATCGGAAAAACCTGTCTTTGAGGTACAGCGCGAGCAGGTGCAGAAATGGAAAGAGGAAGATCTGCTCGAAAAATGTATTTCTACAAGAGAGGGACAGCCGTCTTTCGTTTTTTATGAAGGACCGCCGACGGCAAATGGTAGACCAGGAATTCATCATGTCATGGCAAGAACGCTGAAGGATTCGATTAATCGTTACAAGACGATGCAGGGCTTTCAGGTAAAAAGAAAAGCAGGGTGGGATACGCATGGACTTCCGGTAGAGATTGAAGTGGAAAAGCAGCTTCATATGTCCGGCAAGCAGGACATTGAAAAGTACGGTATTAAAGAGTTTAATCAGAAATGCCGCGAATCGGTGTTTACTTATGAAAAGGCGTGGCGCGAAATGTCGGAGGATATGGCCTATATGGCAGACCTTGACAATGCTTATATTACACTGGACAATAATTATATTGAATCTTGCTGGTGGATTCTTGATAAGGTGTTTAAAGACGGATTGATTTATGAAGGTGCGAAGATTTTACCTTATTGTCCGCGCTGCGGAACAGGGCTTGCTTCCCATGAAGTAGCACAGGGCTATAAAGAGGTGAAGGTGCTTACAGCAATCTGCAAATTTAAAAGAAAAGCTGCTGACAATGAGTATTATCTTGCATGGACGACAACGCCGTGGACGCTTTTTGCAAACTGCGCGCTGACGGTTGGTGCCGATATCGATTATATTAAGGTAAGGATGACGACAGGCAGCTTCGCGGGAGAGATTTTTTATCTTGCAAAGGATGCGGCTTTAAGAGTGCTGAAGGATGAGTATGAGGTGCTTGCTGAAATGAAAGGCAAGGAGCTGGAGTTTGACGAATATGAAAGACTGATCCCGGGCCGTGAACTTGATAAAAAAGCGTGGTATGTAACTTGTGCGGATTATGTAACGACGACGGACGGTACTGGCATCGTTCATTCTGCTCCGGTTTTCGGAGATGACGACTATCAGACGGGCAGAAAGTATGGGCTGCCGTATTTTCAGCCTGTTGACGAGAGAGGCTGTTATTCGGAGGGGCCGTGGACAGGCAGATTTGTCATGGATGACGAGCTTGCCGTAGATATCATCAAATATCTGGCGGCAGAAAATAAGCTTTTTGCGAAAGAGAATATGATTCACAACTATCCGTTCTGCTGGCGCTGCGGTACGCCGCTGATTTATTACGCGAAGCCGAGCTGGTATATTGAAATGAGTAAGCTCAAGGACCAGCTGGTGGCAAATAATAATACAGTCAACTGGTTTCCTGATTTTGTCGGTGAAAAGAGGTTTGGAAACTGGCTTGCGGATGTCAAAGACTGGGCAATTTCGAGAACGAGATATTGGGGAACGCCGCTGCCGATTTGGCGCTGCGAGTGCGGGCATCTTGAGAGCATCGGTTCAAGAGCGGAGCTGGCAGAAAAGGCAATTGAACCGATTACAGAGGAGATTGAGCTGCACCGTCCATATGTAGATGAGGTGCATCTGACATGCCCTGTCTGCGGCAAGCCGATGACCCGTGTGCCTGAGGTAATGGACTGCTGGTTTGATTCCGGGGCGATGCCGTTTGCACAGCATCACTATCCGTTTGAGAATGCGGAAAATTTTGATACTGAACTGTTTCCGGCAGATTTTATCTGCGAGGGAATTGACCAAACAAGAGGTTGGTTCTATTCGCTGATGGCGATTTCAACGCTTGTTAAAGGCGTAGCGCCGTACAGGAATGTGCTGGTAAACGATTTGATTCTTGACAAAGAAGGAAAGAAAATGAGCAAGTCAAGAGGAAATACGGTAGATCCATTCCAGCTTTTTGAAAAATACGGTGCCGATGCGACAAGGTGGTATCTGCTTTCTGTATCGCCGGCATGGACGCCGACTAAATTTGATGAAGACGGTCTGATTGATGTAGTCAGCAAGTTTTTTGGTACGCTGAAGAATGTCTATAATTTCTTTGTGCTTTATTCTAATCAGGATGAGGTCGATATGGAGCGCGTTTTTGTAGATTACGCAAAACGGCCGGAGCTGGACCGGTGGATTCTTTCTAAATATCACGGCTTGATTGCAGATGTAACTTATGCGCTGGATCATTACGATCATATGAGGACGGTGAGAAGCATTACGGATTTTGTGACAGAAGATTTATCGAACTGGTATATCCGCCGTGCAAGAAGAAGATTTTATGCACCGGAAATGACAGAAGACAAGAAGAGCGTTTATGCGACAACTTATGAAATTCTTGTTGGCGTGTCAAAACTGATTGCGCCGATTGCGCCGTTCCTCTCTGATGAAATGTATACAAAGTTGACGGGTGAGAAATCGGTGCATCTTGCATATTTTCCGAAAGCAGATAAAACGCTGACGGATAAAGGCGTGGAAGAGAGAATGGACCTTGTGCGAGACCTCGTAACGCTTGGACGCGGCACCAGAGAGAAAGAAAAAATCAAGGTAAGACAGCCTCTTTCTGAAATTCTGGTAGACGGAAAGTATGAGCATCTGATTTCAGATCTTACACCGCTTATTATGGAAGAACTGAATGTGAAAAAGGTAATCTTTGAGAATGAGCTGGATCAATATATGAATTTTGTGCTGAAGCCGAATTTTAAGGTGGCAGGTCCGGTACTGGGCGGCAGAATTAAAGCGTGTGGCAAAGCGGTAGCATCAGCGGATGCAAAGACACTGGTGGCGCAGCTTGAAAGTCAAGGCTCAGTAAAGATG
>CALXBT010000133.1 GCA_944386585.1 uncultured Clostridia bacterium
GCATTTTATCTTGAAAATGACGTACTGCGGCTTGCGATTGCAGAGGACCGTACGATTGAACAAATCAATGAAATCCTGTCGGGCAGAAGAAATATTTCTTTAGCTCTTAATAGCTATGCTGTAAATGCTGATGATCCGGCAGGGATCGATGCTGTGTACCGGGAAATTACAGCGAGAATTGCGGCGGATGAAATTTATTACGCAGCATTGTCAGCAGACGATATCATGACGGTATTAAACTATATTGAGGATGTATATTCCGGCATGAGCGGCAAGAAAGGGACGATTCTTTCTGTTGATGAAAGTGCAAATGCCGAATATCTTGCGTTTCGCGAGCATGTTTATCCGATTACGCCCAATGCCGGTGATCTGACGAAGATTGAATATCTTGGCTATGATAACATTATTGTGCAGCCGGATCCTGCTATAATGACACCAGGACAGCTTTGTGAATTTACGACGGTCAGCCGCCCGGCAGGTTTGCTGTTTGATGCAGATACGCTGTCAGCATACGGAAGTGTGCTTGCCGTTCTTGACACTGTGAAGTATTCTTATTCGGAATTTTTGTTGCCGGGCATGGACGGCAGAATTTTGCGGCAGTTCTAAGATGAGCTTTTGTTTTTTGACCCTGCCGGTAAAACTGACAGGTGATTTAAAATAAATAAATATAGACAATCAAGCAGTGCTGTGAAATAGAACTCGGGCGCTGCTTTTTTCATAGACTTGGTAAGAAGCCGCCTAAAAAGTGGAAAATTGACATGCAAAATTGGTTTATAAATATTCTGATTTGTGGTATAATTATGTATCAGATTTTCCAGCATTTCAGCTTGGAAATTGAAACAGGAGAAGCAGATGAATATTTTTATATACAGCGGTCTTTTTATTGTCATTGTGCTTTTAATCGTTGTGATTGTGCAGCTTGCAGCATTGAGAAAACAGAAAGACGAAGGCGAATGCGGGCGCGGCTTTGAGGAGCTTGGCAGAGCCCTGCGCGAAACAAAATATGAATTGAATAGTGAAATTAAAAGCTCCCGGACAGAGACGAATCAAACGGTACAGGCGAGTCTTCGGTCTTTTGCAGAGCTTTTGACAGAAGGCCAGAAATTGTCGGCGGAAAATCAGGATAAGCGGCTTTCTGAGCTCAGGATGCAGCTTTCCAATATGAATATTGAAAATGAGCAGCGACTGGAAAATATCCGGCAGATGATGGAAAAGAAGATTTCGGCGCTGACGGAGGATAATAATAAACAGCTGGAACAGATGCGGATGACAGTTGATGAAAAGCTGCAAAAGACGCTGGAGGAGCGCATCAGTAAGTCGTTTGGCCTTGTATCGGAACGGCTGGAGCAAGTATACAAAGGGCTTGGCGAAATGCAGAATCTTGCTTCTGGTGTCGGAGATCTTAAAAAAGTACTTTCAAATGTAAAAACAAGAGGAATTCTTGGAGAGATACAGCTTTCGGCGATTTTAGAACAGATTTTGACGCCGGAGCAGTACGATGAAAATATAGCAACGAAAAAGGGGAGCAGTGACCGTGTGGAATTTGCGGTCAAATTGCCTGGTGACGATGACGGTAATGTTGTATATCTGCCGATCGATGCAAAATTTCCGGCTGACAGCTATATGAGACTGCTTGACGCGCGCGAAGAAGGAGACAAAGAGGCTGTGAGAGGGGCTGAAAGGCAATTGATTCAGACGATTCGCAGCGAAGCAAAGGATATTCGAGATAAATATATTTATCCGCCTGATACGACGGATTTTGCCATTATGTTTCTGCCGACGGAGGGGCTTTATGCGGAGGTTGTCAATCTGGGCATGATCGAAGTCCTGCAGCGTGAATACCGTGTCAATATTGCAGGGCCTACAACAATGGCAGCGCTTTTAAACAGTTTGCAGATGGGCTTTAAAACACTGGCGATTCAAAAGCATTCAAGCGAAGTATGGCAGGTACTGGGTGCGGTGAAAACAGAATTTGATAAATTCGGCGCGGTACTTGCCAAAACGCAGGACCGTCTTAATCAGGCCAATAAAGAGCTTGATACTCTGATTGGTACGCGGACGAATGTTATCAGAAGAAAACTGAGAAATGTGCAGAGTCTGCCGGAGGCGGAAAGCAGCTTGGTATTTGAGAATTCGGAAGAGGAGCTGCAGGAAGCGGAAATCAGTGAGGAATAAAATACAAAAAAATCTGGGAATCGCAAAGGAACTGAAAACAGACAGAAACAAAAAGGAAAATTGAAAACAGGAGCAGGGCATACATGGCGATATATGCGATTGCCGATCTTCACCTGAGCTTTGATCCGCGTGTGAATAAACCAATGGATATTTATGGTGAAAGATGGGAAAATCATGCTGAAAAAATTAAATATGACTGGCAAAAAAGAGTAACAGAGGAAGATACGGTGGTTGTAGCGGGCGATATCTCATGGGCCCTGAAGCTTGATGAGGCAGTAGCTGACCTTGACTGGCTCAGCCGTCTTCCGGGACAGAAGGTCTTGATCAGAGGAAATCACGAGCTGTGGTGGAATGGAATCAATAAGATGAACCGGCTTTACGAAAGTATTTATTTTCTGCAGAATACATTCTTTCCGGCAGGAAAAACAGCAGTCTGCGGTAGCAGAGGCTGGATCTGTCCCGGTACAGATGGGTTTTCAGAAGAGGACAAGCGCATTTATGAACGAGAACTTCTGCGGCTTGAAATGTCCCTTGCATCGGCTGAAAAAGCAGGGTTTGGAAACAGGATTGTTGCAGCACTGCATTTTCCGCCGACGAATGAGAATCATCAATCCTCCGGCTTTACAGAGCTTTTTGAGAAATATCGGGTAAAGCAGGTTGTATATGGTCATTTGCATGGTAAGGAAATATGGAAAAGAGGGATTCAGGGAAATTTTAACGGAGTAACCTATCATCTGATAGCACAGGATTACCTGGATGGGAAGCTGTTGAAGCTGGAATAAAATGCAAGCGGAGGGAAAGAGATTGAAAGATGAAAAAAAGTATTCGGTGGGAGAATTTGAAAACCGGAGAAAAAAGCAGAAAAAGAGTGCTGTCAACCGGGTGATTTTGATTGTACTTGACAGTCTTGGCATCGGAGCACTTCCTGACGCGGAAAAATACGGAGACAGCGGAGCGGATACGCTGGGACATATTATGAGAGAAGTGCCGGAAATCAAAATACCGCATTTAGAAGAGCTTGGGCTTTTTGCGATTGACGGAGTAAGTGGCAGGAACTGCACCATGCCAAGAGGATTGGTCGGAAGGCTGAGTGAGATGTCAGCCGGAAAGGATACAATTACGGGACACTGGGAGATTGCCGGTCTTTATACAGAAACCCCGTTTCGGACATATTCAGATGGTTTTCCAAAAGCTTTTATAGAACAATTTGAAAAGGCGATTGGAATTCAGATATTAGGCAATTATCCGGCTTCCGGTACGGAAATTATTGAGAAACTTGGACCGGAGCATGAAGCAACTGGAAAACCGATTGTTTATACTTCTGCCGACAGCGTATTTCAGATTGCAGCTAACACAGCGATACTTCCGCTGGAAAGGCTTTATGAAATATGTGAAACGGCGCGGCGGATGCTGATCGGAGAAACTGCATGCGGCCGTGTGATTGCAAGGCCATATATTCTTGACAAGGACGGCAGGCGGATTCGGACCTCAGACCGCAGGGACTATGCAGTGTCACCGCCGGCAGATACGATGCTTGATCTTCTAGTGAAAGCGGGGAAAACTGTTCATGCGGTTGGAAAGATCAGTGATATTTTTAACGGCAGAGGAATCTCTGAGTCGGTGCATACTGATAATAATATGGATGGTGTTGATAAAACACTAAAAGCGATGAAGGCTGACTTCAGCGGTCTTATTTTCACGAATCTTGTTGATTTTGATTCTCTGTACGGACATCGGCGGGATCCGAAGGGATATGCGAAAGCAATTGAGGAATTTGATGAAAGGCTTCCGGAACTGTTTGCAGCATTACGGAAGGATGATCTTCTGATACTTTGTGCAGATCATGGCAATGACCCTGTGCACAGTGGCTGGGATCATACGCGCGAATATGTGCCGCTGATTGTTTTTGGCAAAGTGCTGGAAAATAGAAAACCAGATGCTGTCAGAAATCTTGGTACACGCAGCACCTTTGCTGATATCGGAGCAACTGTCTGCCAACTGCTTGAGGCAGAAGATCCGGCAATCGGAGAGAGTTTTTGGGGAGAGGTTTTCCATGAATATGATTGAAATGATTGCAAAAAAAAGAGACGGGCTTGCATTGTCGGGGGAAGAAATCAGGTTTTTTATTGAAGGTTATACGGACGGAAAGATTCCTGATTATCAGGCGGCGGCGCTTTTAATGGCAATTTATCTGCGGGGACTGACAGAAGAAGAAATTTTTCTGCTGACAAAATCGATGATGTTGTCCGGCGATGTGATAGATTTATCCCAGATTAGAGGAATTAAGGTTGACAAGCATTCAACCGGGGGTGTCGGAGATAAAACAACGCTTATAATTGCACCGATAGCAGCAGCCTGCGGTATTCCGATTGCAAAGATGAGCGGGCGGGGGCTTGGATTTACCGGCGGCACCGTCGATAAAATGGAATCCGTTCCAGGTATGCAAACTTCTCTTTCTGCAGAGCAATTTGTGAAACAGGTAAATGAAATAGGACTTTCTGTAATTGGACAGACGGCGCATGTAGCGCCGGCAGATAAGAAGCTCTATGCACTGCGGGATGTAACGGCAACGGTCGGTAACTTAGGGCTGATTACTTCCAGCATCATGAGCAAAAAATTGGCATCCGGCAGTGATGCAATTCTCCTTGATGTGAAATGCGGCAGCGGCGCTTTCATGGAAACGGAAGCGGAAGCAGCGGACTTGGGTGAAATGATGGTAAAGATTGGCCGTAAAGCGGGGAAAAAAATGGTCGCTGTAATCTCGGATATGAATCAGCCGTTGGGACGCATGGTAGGAAACAGCCTTGAAATACAGGAGGCAATTGAGACTTTGAAAGGAAACGGGCCTGAGGATTTAACAGAACTTTCGATGATTTTGGCGGGAATCATGATTTATCTGGGAGAAAAAGCGGAATCTCCGGAGGATGGCAGAAGAATGGCAGAGTTGGCCATAAAAGACGGCGGGGCGCTTATCAAATTTGGTGAATTTATTGCAGCACAGGGAGGAAATGCTGAAGTGATAAAAGATTTTCGCATTTTCCCCAAAGCAAAACATTGTATCGAGATTGTCTGCCGTAAAAATGGATATATTACGGCGCTTTATGCTCAAAAAATTGGACTTGCTTCTCAGTGTGCAGGCGCCGGCCGGCTGACAAAAGAGGATACCATTGATCTCACGGCTGGGATAGAGCTTTTGAAAAAAAGAGGAGACTTTGTACAAAAAGGAGAAACGGTTGCTGTAATTTACGGGAATAATCGTAAAAAACTTGAAGAAGCGGCGGCAATAGCGGAAAAAGCGTATACCGTTAGCAGACAAAAAACAGAGGAGATTCCGATTGTTCGGAAAATGATAGGACTGTAATAATGATAGGACTGCAATTTGGACGAAGGACAGGAGGAGACGGGATGGAAAACAGGAATGATGAAAAGAAGCAAAAACAGGAAATGCCAAGGATTACAGGTGCTTACAGAACGCGTACTGTACATGTGCCGGATGAAATATACCAGGCCAGTGGTATCGTTATCAATGGGCGGCGCATCAAGTCTGTGATTTTTACAACGGATATTGCAATCATTAGAAACTGTAATGCAGATGCAGTACTTGCCGTGTATCCGTTTACGCCGCAGCAGGTAATTTCACACACGCTTATTCAGGCAGCGTCTATTCCGGTATTCTGCGGAATCGGAGGCGGGCTGACAGGCGGTATGCGCTCAGCACTGATTGCAAAAGATGCAGAGGCACAGGGGGCTTTTGGGGTTGTCGTCAATGCGCCGTTTGCCATTGAGACTATCCGCGCGATTAAAAATGTGATTGATATTCCGATTGTTTCTACGGTTGTAAAACAGAATGCTGATCTTGAAGCAGCAATTGATGCGGGTGTCTCTATTTTTAATATTTCGGCAGCGGAGAAAACTGCTGAACTTGTTAGAATGGTTCGAAGCGCATATCCTACCTTTCCGATTATTGCAACTGGAGGACCAAGCGCGGAGACAATTCTGCGAACGATTGATGCGGGAGCGAATGTGATCAGTTATACTCCGCCGACAACAGCAGAACTTTTTCGGGAAATTATGACAAAATACAGGAACGAATGAAAGAAAGTCGATTTGACGGAAAGATACATAAGGAGGCAAGAATGGCAGAAATATTGAGAGGAAAACCAGTAGCAGAGCAACTGATATTTCGGCTTCAGGAGAGAACTGCGCGTTTAAAGGAAGCCGGAATTGTTCCGACTGCTGCAATTATCCGTTTTGGCAGCAATTCAGATGATCTTGCATATGAAAGAAGTATTATCAGAAATGCTGAAAAGATTGGTGCTGAAATGGTTGTTTTCGAACTTGATGCTGAAGCGCAGCAGAAAGAAGCTGAGGACCTGATTACAAAGCTCAGTTGCGATGCGTCAGTACATGGAATTCTTGTTTTTAAACCGCTTCCTGCGATAATTGACGAAAAACGGCTGATGCAGTTGCTTGCTCCGGATAAGGATATTGACGGGGCTACAGAGATGTCGATGGCGGCTCTATATAGCGGAAACGGGAAATACCACATTCCGTGTACGGCAAAAGCATGTCTTGAAATTCTGCGGTATTACGGAATCAATTGCAGCGGTAAAAAAGCAGCGGTATTAGGGCGTAGCTCTGTGATTGGAAAGCCCGCTGCAATGCTGCTGATTCAGGAAGATGCTACCGTAACAGTCTGCCACAGCAAGACTATGGATGCGGCAGCAGTCTGCCGCGAAGCGGAAATTGTGATTGCCTGTGCCGGAAAGGCGGAAATGGTAGATAAGGATTATATGAACAAAGATCAGGTACTGATTGATGTGGGAATTAACTTTGATGAGACAGGCAAAATGCTTGGGGATGTGAAGTACAGCGATGCAGAGCGTTTTGTCCGGGCGGTAACGCCTGTACCAGGCGGTGTTGGTGCAGTAACAGTGGCAGTTCTTTTGGACAATCTTGTTACTGCTGCAGAAAATAATAGAAAATAATCTTATGGGCATAAACCTTTCGTATGCAAAATATCTTTAAGTAGACTGATTGCAGGCGGGAGGTTTTTCTATGAGAGATTTGTATAGATATTGGAAGACAAAAAAGATCGATAAAATTGTCTGTGCGTGTTTGATAGCAGTACTATTGCTTGGCGGAGGGTTTATGGGCCTGAATAGCTATCATATCGAACAGCGGATGCTTGATGTGGGAAGCGAAGAAAGTGAAAATGTGTCGCTTGATCTATTGGTATCGAAGAATGTTTCGGCAGGGCCGGAAAGTACTTCTGCGGACGGAATCGGCACATCAGGGCAAATGGAGGTTGCCGCTAAAAGTGCGCTTTTAATGGATGCAGATAGCGGTGCGGTGCTGTTTGCGCACAATGAACATGATGAACTGCCGCTTGCTTCGGTAACAAAAATCATGACAATGCTTCTTGTGCTGGAGGCGGTAGACAGTGGAAAGATCAGCCTCGAAGATGAGGTGATAATTTCAGAGAGGGCCGCAGGCATGGGCGGGTCACAGATGTATATGGAAGTCGGAGAACAGCATACAATGGAAGAAATTATGAAAGGGGTCGCGATGGTAAGTGCAAACGATGGCTGTGTAGCGGCTGCCGAGCATGTCAGCGGAACTGTAGAAATCTTTGTGGAAATGATGAATAAGAGGGCGTCGGAGCTGGGCATGGAACATACTAATTTCGTTAATACAAATGGACTTCCGGCCGACCATCATTATAGTTCAGCCTATGATATTGCAGTGATGTCAAGAGAACTGCTAAAGCATATAGACGGACATTCATGGTTCACAACTTGGCAGGATACAATTCTTGTCGGCCTTCCCGGAAAACAGACGGAATTCGGACTGACAAATACAAATAAGCTAATCAAACAGTATCCTGGTGCGATCGGACTGAAGACAGGATATACAAAAGATGCGGGCTACTGTCTTTCCGGAGCGGCAACACGCGAAGGCATGACGCTGATCGCTGTTGTGATGGGATGCGAGACAAGTGAAATCAGGACGAAAGAGATCAGCAAACTGCTTGATTATGGATTTGCAAACTATGACACGGCTGTTTTAGCAGAAAAGGGGCAAGTGATGGGAGAAATTTCACTGGAAAAAGGCTCTCCGGAAAGTATCAATGCCGTTACAGCAGAAAAATCGTCGATTTTAGTAAATAAAGGAGAAGCCGGTAATGTAACGGCAGAAGCAATTTTATGGGAAATTGAGAAGTTTCCGCTGAAAAAGGGAGATCAAGTGGGAGAATTACGGATTTTAAAAGATGATCAAGAGATTTCGCGCCAGCCTTTAGTTGCGGATCAAGCAGCAGAGAAAGCGGGTATTACGGAAATTTACCGAAGAATGCTTTTGAAGCTGAGCAGATAAATGAGTCCTTTCGCCGGTTTGTGCATATACTGTACTGACAGGAGGGAATCATATGAAGAAAGAGTATGTACTTGCGTTTTCTTCCTTTTATAAGGCTGCTTATGCACAGGAAAAGCTGGCGGAGCAGGGAATACGCGCGGCAGTTAGAAAACTGCCTCCCGAACTGATGAGATCATGCGGTTATGCTCTGTATTTGCTGTCTTCTTCAATCCAAAGCGTGGTTGCAGTCCTTTCAGAAAATGAAATTGATTTTCGCGGGGCATATGAAATTACCAATATTGACGGAAGCAGCACATATAAGAGAGTTGTATAAAAAATGAAGACTGTGAAGTATTAGAGCAAAAAGCGGCATCGGAAATGTTTTCCGATGCTGTTTTTGCTGCCTGCATTTCTGCAGGAGGGTAGATGTCCCTCTGATTTCAAAATTAGTTGATTGAAAGGAAGGCAGTACGGTATAATAAAGAGGATTTATGGAAATAGAGGGAATGGCATGAAAAGTTTCTTTATTATAAATCCTGCTGCAGGGAAAGAAGCAGGAAAGCAGGAGTTTATCAAAAAAGCTGAAGATATCGGACAAAAACTTAAAATGAATGTTTCTGTCTATACGACAAAGGAAAAAGGAGACGGTTTTCGGTTTGTAAGGGAAGTTTGCAGTACTTTTCGCGGGGAGGAGCTGCGTTTTTTTGCTTGTGGCGGCGACGGCACGATGAATGAAGTGATAAACGCACTGGATGGAACAGAAAAAGTATCTTTTGGAGTCGTTCCGCTGGGAACAGGAAACGATTTTGTGCGGAATTTTGGTGATTCTGATCTATTTTTAGATTTGAAAGCGCAGCTTATGGGAAACATCTGCCCAATTGATTTAATTTGGTATAGCAGCCGACTTGGGCAGGAGTATCGGGAAGGCTATGCCGGAAATATGATTAACATTGGATTTGATGCTAATGTTGTAGCGCGTACGAATGAATTTAAGAAAAATCCGTTTTTGCCGGGGACTGCTGCGTATTTGCTTGGAGTATTTTCAACGCTGATCAGGAAAGAGGGGGCAAACCTGCGAGTTGAGATAGACGGGCAGGAGGTACACAGAGGGAAGCTGCTGCTGTGTACTGCTGCAAACGGCTGTTTCTGCGGAGGGGGCATTAAAGGCCTTCCACTGGCAGTTCTTGACGACGGCCTGATGGATATCAGTATTATAAAAGATGTATCACGCTGGACTTTTCTCAGATTATTTCCCAAATATGCAAAAGGAAGGCACCTTGAAACAAAAACAGCCGAAACAGTAGTTAAATATTATCAAAGATTCAATACAGCTGTAAAAACACAGGCGGAACCTCTTCAGATCTGTATTGACGGAGAACTGGCTTATTCAGAGGAGCTTACATTAACTTTAATACCGCGCGCAGCACAGTTCGTAAAGCCATGTATATTTGTATAAAAAAAGCAGAAGGATTTGTTTAAGAATTAGTGTAGCCATTTTTTTATTGTTGCAAAAAGAGTTTCCATATTGATTGGTTTTGCAATGTGCTCACACATACCGGCATTTCTGGTCTGTTCGATATCATGGGTATAAACATTTGCAGTCATTGCAAAAATCGGGATGGAATGAACATCACTCCTTGCAAGACTGCGGATGGCGGCGGCCGCTTCACATCCGTTCATTACCGGCATTTGAATATCCATGAGAATTAAATCGAAGTAATTGAGAGGAGAAGATTCTATTTTTTCAAGAGCTTCTTTTCCATTGGTAGCACATTCGGTTTCGGCACCGGTAAGGGACAGCATATCGCAGGCTAATTCCATATTTAGTTCGTTATCTTCAACGATCAGGATTCGCTTTCCTTTAAAATCATAATTTTTCGACGCGTTTTCAGTGACAGAATTGTCTTTCTG
>CALXBT010000134.1 GCA_944386585.1 uncultured Clostridia bacterium
GTACACTGGCGGTTGATCCAAAGTATCTGCGACAGGGGATTGCCAGGAAGCTAGTGCAGTTTTCGCTTGAACTGGCGGCAAAAAGGCAAAAAAGGCAATCCGGCTGGATGTTACGCAGGTAAATGAGCCGGCAATCCGGCTTTATCGGGAATTTGGATTTCAATATATCGGTACTGTTGATGAAGGCGCGGAGTACGAGGCTGTTTACGGACAGCGCCTTTTTGACCTTTATGAAAAAGCAATCGAAGGGCGCGCGTAAAGAGAGGGGGATGCCAATTGAAAATAGTCGGAAGTGCTATTGCTGCGCTGGCTGACTTTGTGCTTGATGCGGTTTTTCCTGCGAATATTTACTGTATCGGCTGCGGTGCGGTAATTGATAAATCGCATCCTTATAGTTTGTGCGGTAGATGTCTTTCACATTTTCATTTTGCGTCGGACCGGACTTGTTTGAAGTGCGGGAAGCTTCTGGAAGAAGGATATCAGCACAGTATCTGCCGGGACTGCCGGACTTTTGAAAGAGAATTTGAACGCGGATATACCTGTATGCTGTATGGACTCTATGAGAAAGAAATGATTCGTGCTTTTAAGTATAAAGACCGCTGTTATTATGCATATTATTTGGGAGAACTGATGTATGACAGGATTGCACCGATTTTTGAGGAGGAGATCAGAGCGGATATTGTAGTGCCAGTGCCGCTTCACAGAAAAAAACTTGCAAAGCGGGGATATAATCAGGCAGAGCTTCTGGCGCAGGAAGTAGCGGCGCGGCTTTTTCTGCCAGAAAAAAAGGCTCTGATCCGGACGGTGAATACAAAGCCGATGAGCCGGCTTTCGGGAATTGAGCGGCGGGAAAATCTGCAGGGTGCTTTTGCTGTACCGCCGCAGTACATCTCTGAAATTAAACAAAAATGTATATTGCTGATAGACGATATATTTACCAGCGGAAGTACGGCAGATGCCTGTGCCCGGACGCTGAAATCTGCTGGCGCGTCGGCGGTAGTATTGCTTAGTCTTGCGGCCGGCGGAAACAGCGGCGCGCGGGATGGAGATGAATTGTAAAAGAGCGGCAGGAGAAAAAGATATTCTGCTGTATAGTGAAGAAGAGAGAAAAATAAGAAAATGCGAAGGCCGTCCGGGTCTGTGGTTGAAAGTCCAAGCCAGCTGTGGGCGAAAGGATCCACGTAAGCTGCCTGCAAGGAACAGGGCAGTGATCATGGCACAGTTTAGAAGTAAGTCCTCCGGAAACCGGATCAAGGCAAGTGTGGGGTCAAAGACCAGGTCAGCCGGACGGCCTTCGCATTTTCACAGAAAATTCAGAAATTACTTAGTTCCTTTTTTCTTCTTTTGTGGTATAATAAAAACATAACCTATATCACGGATGCGAAGCATCTTTGCAGAGAGCGAAGATGCCGTGTAGGGAAAGGAGGTTCGTCTTATGAGACTGAATATTACCAGCAAGAACCTGAATGCAAGCGATGCACTGAAGACTACGATTGAGAAAAAGTTTGAAAAACTCGGCAAATATTTTTCTGACGACATCGAGGCAAGTGTAATGCTTTCACAGGAAAGAGGCCGCCAGAAGGTAGAAGCGACAATCAACGCAAAAGGTGTGATTTTCAGAGCGGAGGAAACCGCCGGAGATGCTTATGAAAGCGTGGATAAAATCATTGAAAAGCTGTCTACACAGATGTCCAGGTTTAAGGGCAAACTGCAGAAAAAGCATAAGGATAGCAAGACTTTCCATTTTGATGCATTCTCCGGATTTGAAGAAGAAGAGGAAATACAGGTTGTAAAAAAGAAAAAATTTGTACTGGAACCGATGTCGGTGGACGAAGCGATTGTACAGATGGAGCTTTTGCAGCATACATTCTTTATTTTTCTCAATATGGAAACTGACACGGTAAATCTTGTTTTCAGGAGAAATGATAATAATTACGGACTTTTTGAGACCGTATATTAAAAAAAGACCAGCAAATAATAATTTTTCGGGGCGGATAAAAATCCGCCCTTTTTTATGGATTTCCTGCCCTTTGCTATTGTGCGGAGCTGTTGTTTTTGTTACAATAAAAGATAGTAAAATTAAAGGGGTACTTCGTATGAAGGAAATTTTTAACAGTATTTTTTCCGGTGCGGGCATTACCGATGTGATAGACATCCTAATCGTCGCTTTTGTAGTTTATAAAATTTTGGAATTTATCAAAGAGACGCGGGCGGAACAGTTGGTAAAAGGATTGCTGGTACTTGTTGCAGTAACATTTGTTTCTGAAATCTGCAATTTTTATACGCTGAATTGGATTCTTAGAAGCACGCTGGCGCTCGGTGTTCTGGCACTGGTAATTGTCTTTCAGCCGGAGCTCAGACGGGGACTGGAGTATGTAGGCAGAAGCAAGCTTGTTCCAAATAGGTTCGGTCAGATTGATAAAGATAAAGCGAAATACATAACGACAGAATTTGTCAAAGGTGTAGAAAACTTTTCACAGACGAAAACGGGTGCGCTGATCATCATAGAACGGGAAACCGCACTAACGGATATCATCGAAACGGGTACGATTGTCGATGCTGAAATCAGCGCAGAGATGCTGGGCAATATTTTTTATGAGGGAGCGCCGCTGCATGACGGGGCTGTAATTATACGCGGAGACAGAATTCGGGCGGCCGGCTGTGTACTGCCGCTGACACAGAATAAAACGCTGAATAAGGAGCTTGGGACACGCCACAGAGCAGGAATTGGGATTACAGAGAATTCCGATGCTATTGCGCTGATTGTGAGCGAGGAAACCGGCATTATTTCAATGGCAATCGATGGGAAATTATCTAGATTCCTGGATATTAAAACTGTCGAAAAGACATTGCTCAACATTTATCTTGAAAAAGACAGCGACAATAAACTGAGCGAAATAAAGAATATGCTGGGAAGGAGAAAAAATGTTCCGAAATAAAAATGTGACGAAAGTAATTTCTCTTCTGATTGCAGTTGTTCTTTGGGGATATGTTGTATGGAATACCAATCCTGTCATTACAGATACGATTAAAGATATCCCGGTACAGCTTTTGAGCGTGTCTACGCTGGAAGAACGCGGCCTGACGCTGCTTGATGCACAGACGGAATATACAGTAGACCTGCGGGTACAGGGAAAAAAGAAGGACGTCGGTAATCTCAAAACCGCAGATATCTTTGTGACGGCAGATGTCGGAGGCTACGGCGCAGGAGAAGTGACCGTGGCAGTAAATGTGAGTACGCGTGATAATATTTCTGTTATTGCGGTCAATCCAAGCACGCTTGTTCTCACGATTGATACGATAGTGGAAAATGAAAAAGAGGTACGGGTTATGCTGGAGGGAGAGCTGCCAGCAGGGACAGAAGCAGGAAATCTTTTTTCTGCACTTGATACGGCGGAAGTAACCGGTGCAAAAACACAGGTAGATCGTGTAGCGTATGTTAAAGCCGGTATTGCGGCTGCTGATGTATCGGAGGAGGAAACGGTGCATGAGGTAACGCTTGTTCCAGTGGATATGTATGGTGAGGAAGTAAGCGGTGTGCGTATCTCTCCGTCTACAGCAGAAGTAACTTCAATTTTGTATTATACGCGCAGCATTCCGCTTGCGATTGAGGTGACCGGAGAACCGGCAGAAGGTGTTCAGATTTCTCACATTTCTGTGCCGGATGAAATTTTGATACGAGGAACAAAAGCCGCAGTCTCCGGAGTTGCAGAAATTAAAGGAACGGTTGATATTACAGGTATCTCGGAAAACAGTACTGTGAAAGCGCAGATCATGCTTCCAAATGGTGTGCTGTTGTCGCGCGGTCAGTCGGAAATTGAAGCGACGATTGTGATTGATGAGACGGCGGAGGATAATGTTGCGCAGGATGAGGAAACTCCTGCTGAATAGGCGATTGAGCAGAAAAAGAAACAGGATAGGGTGTATCCTTGTTTGTTCTCATATTATTTAAATCAGCGAAAGGTGAATATATTTGAATGGGTAGACTTTTTGGAACGGACGGAGTAAGAGGCATTGCCAATAAAGAGCTGACGCCGGAGCTTGCTTTTCAACTTGGGAAAGCCGGCGCGTATGTGCTTTCAAAAAAAAATGAGAAGCCAGTGGTATTGATTGGGAAGGATACGAGAATTTCCGGAGATATGCTGGAAGACGCAATTTCCGCAGGAATTCTTTCAATGGGAGGAAATGTAATCAAGGTTGGCGTGCTTCCGACGCCGGCGATTGCATATCTTGTAAAGTACTACCAAGCAGATGCGGGTGTAGTGATTTCTGCGTCTCATAATCCTTTTGAATATAACGGAATTAAATTTTTTAATGGGGATGGATTTAAACTGGATGATGAGCTTGAAGATCAGATTGAAGATATTATTCTCCATAATGTGGATATAAGCAGCCATATTACAGGCGAATATCTTGGGAAATGTCTTGATGCTGATGAATCTGCTTTGGAGAAATATACAGAATTTCTGAAAGGAACAATTCACTGCGATATCAGTGGAATGCGGATTGTGCTTGACTGCGCAAACGGAGCAGCATACAAGGCGGCAGAAATGGTGTATCGCGGTCTGGGAGCAGAAGTATTTCTGCTTTCTAATGAACCGGACGGAATGAATATCAATGAAGGATGCGGCTCTACGCATCCGGAAAATCTTCAGAAAAAAGTCGTTGAAGTCGGTGCTGAGATCGGCCTTGCCTATGACGGCGATGCAGACAGATTGATTGCAGTGGATGAAAAGGGACGAATTCTTGATGGAGACCGTATGCTCTGCATCTGTGCCAAAATGCTGAAAGAAACAGGGCAGCTTTCGGGAAACCGTATAACGGCAACTGTGATGAGTAATATCGGTTTTCATAAGTATGTGAAAGAAATGGGCTGTACGGTTGATGTAACGGCGGTTGGAGATCGGTATGTGCTGGAAAGTATGCTGAAAACGGGATGCACGATCGGCGGCGAGCAGTCGGGGCATATCATTTTTCTTAATCATACGACAACCGGAGACGGGATTCTTTCTTCGCTCCAGCTGATTCAGGCGGTAAAACTGCTTGGGAAAAAGCCGAGTGAGCTTGCAGATGAAATTACGATCTATCCGCAGGTGTTGAAAAATGCTGCTGTAAAAAACGAAAATAAAGAGAAATACAAAGAAGATGCAGTGATTGTATCTGAGATAGCAAGGCTGGAAAAATTGATGGAAGGAGAAGGAAGAATCCTGATTCGGCCATCAGGAACAGAACCGCTCGTACGCGTGATGATAGAAGGAAACGATACGAGGCAGATTACGGAGTTGGCAGAGGGGCTTGCAGAACTTCTGACAAGGAGATTCGGCTGAGGCTGTTTAATTGTTCAGAGGAAAAACTGAAAAGGACTAAAGAAACAGAAAAGAGATTTGGTTTTTAAGAGAGGAGAAAGGATATGTGCGGCATAGTTGGTTATGTTGGAAACGGCAGTGCGCGTGAAACGATTATAGACGGACTGAAAAAACTTGAATACAGAGGATATGATTCTTCCGGAATCGCATTTTGCACCGACGGGAAAATCGAAATCAGAAAGTGCGTAGGTAGAATACATAATTTAGAGGAACTGCTCAGTAAAGAGACGCTTGATTCTCATGTCGGAATCGGACACACCAGATGGGCCACGCACGGAGCGCCTTCTGATGTCAATGCACATCCGCATGCAAACGGTGACAGCAGTATTGCGATTGTTCACAACGGAATTATTGAGAATTATGTAGAAATCAAGGAATGGCTGGCGCAGGATTACGGTGTAAACTTTCTCTCTGAGACGGATAGTGAAGTCATTGCTCACTTGATTGGAGTCTATTACAACGGCAATCTTGAAGATGCCGTATATAAAGCGGTTGATAAAATGCGCGGAGCTTACGCGCTCTGTGTAATCTCAAAGAACGAACCGGATAAAATTGTAGCGGTGAGAAAAGATGCACCGCTGATTGCAGGAATCGGGCATGGGTGTAATTTCATTGCGTCTGACATTCCAGCGCTGCTGAAATATGTAAGAGAGATATATCTGATTGAAAACAATGAAACTGTTGTGATAACGGCAGACGAAATTAAGATTTACAATGCGCAAAGAGAAAGAGTGCATCGTGATGTTTTTCATGTTACATGGGATGCCGATGCGGCGGAAAAGGACGGATACAGCCATTTCATGCTGAAAGAGATCCATGAGCAGCCAAAGGGACTCTATGAGACGCTTCATCGGAGGCTTGATGAAAATGGAGAAATCGTTTTGGACGGCATTTCAATGACAAAAGCTGATATTGAGAATTTTAATAAGGTCTATATTGTGGCCTGCGGTACAGCATATCATGCAGGGCTTGTCGGAAAATCGGCAATTGAAAAAATGGCGCATATTCCGGTCGAAGTAGAGGTTGCATCTGAATTCCGCTATCGTGATCCGTTTGTAGACGATAAGACGCTGTTCATCGCTATTTCTCAGTCGGGTGAAACGCTGGATACGCTGGCGGCGCTGCGTGAAGCAAAAAGTAAGGGTGCAAGAGTTCTTTCGGTCGTTAATGTAGTCGGCTCATCGGTAGCGAGAGAATCGGATGATGTATTTTATACATGGGCAGGTCCGGAGATTGCGGTTGCATCTACGAAGGCGTACACAACGCAGCTTATGTGTATGTATATGATTGCGCTTTATATGGGACGCACAAAGGGCACAGTAGAGGAATCCTATTATCGGGCATTTTTAACAGAGCTTTCTGAAATTCCGGAAAAGCTGAAAGCAGTGCTGGAAAATGAAAGTGAGATAGAAGCGCTTGCAAAGGAGCTCTATAAAAAGGAGCAGGTTTTCTTTATCGGGAGAGGTCCTGACGCGGGTGTTTCATACGAAGGTTCTCTTAAACTTAAAGAGATTTCATATATTAATTCTTTTGCGATTGCAGCCGGAGAGCTGAAGCACGGAACAATTGCGCTGATTGAAAAAGATACTGTTGTAGTAGCGCTTGCAACACAGGATAAACTTTTTGAGAAGATGCTTTCTAATATTCAGGAAGTAAAGGCAAGGGGAGCTTATGTGATCGGTCTTGCAAAGGAAGGAAACAAAGAGATTGAAAAACAGGCCGATAAAGTGATATACATTCCGGACTGTATTGATGAGATTACGCCGCTGCTTTCTGTAGTACCGCTTCAGATTCTGGCTTATTACATTGCAAAAGAAAGAGGCTGTGATATCGATAAGCCGAAGAATCTGGCAAAATCGGTTACGGTAGAATAAGCTATAGCAGCACAATACAGAAATAGCAATCAGAATAATGAACATCCTGAAAAACACTCTTTTGAGTATGGCCTTTTTTACACTGGCTTTTTATGCATCAGTTATTTTACTGCGGCATACGGGAGAAGAGAACAATTCGTCTCCTATTTTTATTGTGGCTGTTGTGCTGATCGCCCGCTTTACTGACGGATATGTTTATGGGCTTGCTGCGTCAGCGCTTAGCGTATTTTTTATCAATTATTCGTTTATGTATCCTTATTCGGCTTTTACGATGTCAATTGCCGGTTATCCGGTTGTAGCTGTTAGTTTTTTTGCGGCTTCTGTAACAGTTTCTGCTGTTACGACGAGGATGAGGAGACAGACGGCGCAAAATGCAAAGCTGTATGCGATGCAGGCGGAAATGAAGTTAGAAACGGAAAAAGGAAAGACGCGGGAGAATTTGCTGCGGGCGATTTCACATGATTTGAGAACGCCTCTTACCGGAATCATCGGAGCTAGTCTGGTTATTCAGGAAAACTGTAGTAAAATCAGTGAAAAAGAAATTGTTCAGCTGGCGCAGAATATTACAGCGGACGCACAGTGGCTGATTGATATGGTAGAAAATCTGCTTTCGGCCACGCGCATCGGTGCAGAATGCGGAGCGATTAAAAAGAAAAACGAGATATTTGAAGAAATCGTTACGGAGGCGGTATATAAAGCAAGAAGCCGTTTTCCGGATTGCAGCATTGCAGTGGAGGTGCCGGAAGAGATCCTCGTTGTTTCGATTGATCTTATCCTGATTCAGCAGGTGGTGTTTAATCTTATTGAAAATGCAGTGAAGCACTCCGGTGATAAGGAACATATCAAAGTGATTCTGAAGCGGCAGGAAGATATGGCAGTTTTTGAGGTACGGGATAAGGGAAAGGGAATTCCTTTTGAAAATATCGATAAATTGATTGAAAATGTAGAAAAAAATACAGAAGAAGCATCAGATAAAACACGCGGGCTAGGACTGGGACTTTCTACCTGTCGCAGTATTATTAAAGTACACGGAGGTTTTTTGGAAGCACAGAACATGGAAGACGGCGGTGCAGTTTTCCGCTTCGGTTTAAAGCTGGCAGAGGAGTTTAGATCATGAGCAGTAATAAACATGGCAAAAGAACAATTTTGGTGGTGGAGGACGATACCTCAATCAGCAATTTTATTTGCAGTACTTTGCAGACAAACGGCTATACGCCTCTGACAGCGTCAGATGGCAAGCAGGCGCGCCTGATGCTTACTTCTCACGGCCCTGATTTAATTTTGCTGGATTTGGGGCTTCCGGATTTAGACGGACTTGAAATCATTAAGTGGGTGCGGGAATGGAGTACAGTACCGATTATTGTTGTTTCTGCGCGTGGCAGGGAATCGGATAAAGTTACGGCATTAGATCTTGGCGCCGATGACTATATCACAAAGCCATTTGGTCTTTCAGAGCTGGTTGCCCGTATTAGGACGGCGCTGCGGCATGCCGACCGGGTAATGGGAACCGGTACAGGCAGCGCAGAAACGATTAAAGCAGGGGACTTGACCGTTGATTTCGGAAAGCGCCGCGTTATGGTCGGAGATAGGGAAGTTCGCTTTACAGCCATTGAATATAAGATTATAGCACTTTTGGCAAAAGATATTGGAAAGGTGCTGACTTATGATTTTCTTATTCGGGAAATTTGGGGACCGTATGCTGCAAGCGATAATCAAATCCTTCGCGTAAATATGGCAAACATCCGCCGTAAGCTGGAGGAAAATCCCGCCGAGCCAAAGTATATTGTAACAGAACTGGGCGTTGGGTATCGGATGCTGGAAGAATAATAAACAGCACGCTGGCCTAAGCATATAATCATTTGGTTTTTAAAATCAGCATCGTCTGTTTGCAGTAATTCTATTACTGTATTAGAAAACGGAAAAATTCACGATAAATAGATAAATAAATATATTTTTTAGAGATTCAATTTATTAAAATCATTAGTTGGAGCATTGCAGCTGCCGTTTTCACAGAGGTACCAAAGCGTTCCATTTTCCGGAACGGGGTATTCTTTGGTAAATGGCGCGCATTCAGCAAGGAGTTCTGCATTTTCTTTTGACTTAAAGAGCGTGCTGAGATTTCCGGCGAAATTGATTCTTAAATAAGGTGTTAATTCGGACGGGATTGAATTTCCGGCACATACTAATTCGCGGTTCGCTGATAAAGCCTGCAGTAAAGAAAACATTGTAAAGCAATGTCCTGCCGGGAATGCTTCTGCCTGCTCCGCTAAAAAAGCATACTGACGGTCGGCTTGCTGACGCCAGAAAATATCACCTGTCAATCCCGCTAATTCTTCAAAGACGGCGGATGCTACTGAGTTTCCGGAGGGAACAGCACCGTCGTAAGTTTCTTTTGGGCGCATAATGAGCTGTTCAGAATCAGATGCATTAAGAAAGAAACCGCCGTTTTTTTCATCTGCAAAGAGTAAAATAATCTGTTTTGCATATTCAATCGCAAGCTTCAAATAATGGGTGTTGAAAGTAATACGGTAAAGAGTAATCAAAGCAAGAGCATAAACGGCATAATCGTCGAGCTGGCCGTCAAAAGCCGCTTCTCCGTCTATATAACGCAGAAACAGCCGTCTCTTGCTGTTTTTTTCACTTGTAAAAGCAAGTTTTTGTTCGATAAATTCCTGCGCTTTTAATGCCGCATTCATATAACCGCCGTCTTGGAAGATTAAGCCGGCTTGTGCAAGTGCAATGATTGTCCAAGCATTCCAGGAAGTGAGCAGTTTGGTATCAGTGTGAAGCTCCATGCGTTTTTTTCGATAATCAAGGAGTATTTGAAAGCGCTCGTCCGATGCACTCCAGGCATGATTTTTAGCTGAGTTTGGACTGCCAGAAGCGCTGATAGGGGGATTCTCAGAATTTTGGGCGCCGGAAGGATTGTCCGCGATGCGGTTTGGAATACTGTTTCCTTCAAAATTTCCTTCCTCAGAAATGTGATACAAGTGGCAGAATTCTGTGCCGTCTTTGTCACCCAGTACGCGTGTAATTTCCTGCGGGGTAAACACATAGTAGCTGCCTTCACTTCCGTTGCTGTCGGCATCTTGTCCGCAGTAGAATCCGCCGGTTTCATCCATCAGTTCGCGCAGAAGATAATCGGCAGTTCTTTTTGCTGTGTCGGCATACTGCTGGTCTTGAGTGAGCTGATAGGCATGCAGATAGGCAATGATAAGAAGCGCATTATCATAAAGCATTTTTTCAAAATGAGGTACCAGCCATTTTTCATCTGTGGAATAGCGGGAGAAGCCGCCGCCGATTTGGTCAAAAATTCCACCGTTGGCCATTGAGCGAAGTGTTTCTAAGGCCATTTGCAGAGCTATAGTCTTTTGCTGCTGTGTGGCATAGCGCATTAGAAAACTTAAATTATGCGGTGACGGAAATTTTGGAGCGCGGCCAAAACCACCGTATTTCGTGTCAAAGTTGTTTTTTAAAGTAAGGTATGCGTTTTCAATCAATTTCTGATAAGTTTTCTGGACAGTATCGTCGGAAGTGATATGAAAAAACTGATCCGTGCTGTTAGAATTGGAAGCAATGGCGGATGTAATTTTCTCTGCCGACTCCAGCAACAGTTCTTTTTGCGTATTCCATAAAACCGCAACCTGAAGCAATAGCTCTGACAGGCCGGCTTGCCCGTAACGGCCTTTTTTCGGCAGATAGGTTGCGGCAAAGAATGGCTTTTGTTCCGGCGTCATGATGATCGTCAATGGCCAACCGCCGTTTCCATTCATAGCCTGACAGACAGCCATATAAACGGAATCAATATCAGGACGCTCCTCGCGATCAACCTTAACGGAAACAAAGTCCTGATTGAGAATTTTTGCGATTTCTTGACTTTCAAACGATTCGTGAGCCATAACATGGCACCAGTGACAGGTAGAATAGCCGATGCTCAGGAAAATCGGTTTGTTTTCTTTTTTTGCTTTTTGAAAAGCTTCCTCACCCCATGCATACCAGTCAACGGGATTCTCTGCATGCTGCAGCAAATAGGGTGATTTTTCGTATTTTAATCGGTTTGACATAGTTTTCCTCCGGATTTGTGTGCTTTTGGGGTAGTCTTCCCATAACGGCGGAAAATATAAATAGACTTGACAAACAAATAAAAGAGAACAGCGGCATAGCCCAATGTCATTAAGTTAAGGCTACAAATGCCTCAACAATGACAAAGAGACCTCCTATCGCAAAGATAGGGGGTCTCTCTTTTTTGCCTTATTGCAAATAGATTTCTTTGAGTTTAGTTATGTCCACATAGTACGAGCTGTAAGAATGACGGAATCTGCTATCTGTTACCATTGCAACATAGTGACCGAGCGGCGTTTTCTTGATTTGGCCACGAACGGCTTCATTCGTGAACATCATTCTCAATGTCATGATTTCAAAAGGAATATTTCTTCGTTTGAATGTCTTTATGATATTGATAACGGAAGCAACATCGTATTCTTCTTTTTCGTACATCATGGCACTCGCACAGGCGTATGAATAGCGGAAAAGATTTTCTTTCAACAGCTCGAAATGCTTTTGAACGGCAGGAGACATCGTATCCCACCAATCCATCAGACGATTATTCATCTCATCGTCATCTATCGATTCGTCTTTCAAGAGATTTCTTAAATCAGCCGCTTTTTGAGCCTTTTCGTTGTAATTGCCATCGCCATTATCATAAATATGCTGCCGAATCCTTGCGTTGAGGTTATCTGGATTGATAACTAATTCCGAAGTAGGTAGTTCGTCTCTGATTTGCTCAATGACATCTGGATTGAGGTCACAGAAAACAGTTGTCACTATTCCGGGGTCACATACTTTTTTGCGAAGAAACTGTTGAATTGTGGTCGGTGCATAATCAGGCAAAATGGCGAGAAACACATTTTGCTCATCGGTACTGGTTCCACAAA
>CALXBT010000135.1 GCA_944386585.1 uncultured Clostridia bacterium
GTTCACGCGGCACCTTGCTGTCCACCAGCAAATCCTGTATTTTTTTCGTGCCGACAGATAAACAGATAAAATCTCCCGGCCGTTTTCGGCGCAGCTGCGGAAATACATTTCCTTTTTCAGCACAAAAAATTTCATAGTCAAACGCCGCATAATTTTTGAAAGTACCTTCGCTCTCAGGTTCGTTTTCTCTGTCTGCTTTAGCGTCCCGTCCCTGCCTTTCCTTCTGATATCTCCTCCATTCCTCCTGAGAAAGCACGCGCACTGTGAGTGTCGGAAAACTTTTTCCTGCAGATTGAATCTGGCCGCAGTCCGCAACATCTCCAAACCTTCCTGATTGAAAAATAATTCTATCATACCGCATAACAGCACTGTACCCATACGGAAATTCTGCTGTTTTTCCGGTATGTCCCCGCAGAAGCAAGCGGTCCGCAGAAGCAAGATGAACAGCACCAACATCCTGCGAAAGTCCCAGTTCAGCAAGCGCTTTCAGCATAATACGGCGCCGGACAGCGTTTGGTACTGCGCGCAGATGCACAGCGTCAAATGCAATTTCTGAAAGCGATTTGGAAACAACTGTTTGCTGATAGTATTTTTCTGCTTGCTGCCACAGATATTCTTTGTCTTCCCCTGCAATCATAGCAAGCCTGTTTAATGCTTCTATGATATTTTCGTTAAAGTTTTCTGAAAGATATGGCAGCAGCTGAAGTCTGATTTTATTTCGCGTATAAATCGGTACCAAATTGCTTTCATCAATCCGCGGTGAAAGTGCCATCTCCTTGCAGTACGCTTCAATCTGCTGTCTTGTCAGTCCGAGAATCGGCCTGATGATAGTATATCCCTTTTCGCTTGTTCTCTTTCGCTCAATTCCGGCAAGCCCATCTGTACCGGTGCCCCGCAATAAACGAAACAGTAGCGTCTCCGCCTGATCCTCTGCATTATGCGCAACTGCAATTTTTATCTGCGAACTGTCTTTTCCCAATATTTCTGCTGATTCCTCTGCTTCGGCATCAAACGCTTCATAGCGCACTTTGCGCCCGGCCTCTTCACTTGTAATCCCCAGATTTTCTGCCAGTGCTCCGCAGTCACATACAACGCTTCTGCATCGAACTCCCAGCCTTTCACACAAATCCTCTACATATTTCTGATCTGCTTCTGCACTTCCCGGTCTGAATTTATGATTTACATGCACCGCAGACAGTGTAATTCCAAATTCCTTCCGCATTGTATAAAGCGCAAAAAAAAGGCAGACCGAATCGGGACCTCCTGAAAGGCCGCAAACGATGTGATCTCCTTTTTTCAGCATGTTATATTGTAAAACCGCAGTACGAATCTCTGCAAATATCTTTGCCTCAGCGCTTTTTTCTTTTCTTTCCATATATGCAGTATACCATTTATGCACGGTTACTGCAAGGGAAAGACACATCCTTCACAACAGCGCTGATGACGGTCAGATCATCTTTTTCATGCACGCCGTAATTCTCCACAGCACGATTGATAATCAGGTCAGCCATTGTGCTTGGATCCTTTGATTTAATAGAACGAATGGTATCACAGAGCCACTTGCATCCACTGTCGTTTTCGGTCTTTATCCCGCGCCCCTGTCTGCTGTATCCTCCGTGTTTC
This sequence comes from uncultured Clostridia bacterium, assembly GCA_944386585.1. Taxonomy (GTDB): domain Bacteria; phylum Bacillota; class Clostridia; order Peptostreptococcales; family Anaerovoracaceae; genus QAKD01. The sequence continues at coordinate 1,624 of CALXBT010000135.1, forward strand.
CCGCCGTCGTTTTTTGCAGCATCTCCTCCTGCCTCCGAGATATCACCGCCGCCGCTGCGATACCTGACTGAATCTGTGATGCCGTCCGATACCATAATAATCTGATCTCCCGGCTGAAGTTTCAGGCTGACAAAATCAATTTTCAGCCCATCCACAATTCCCATCGGCAGAGCCGCCATTTTAACTGTATCGACCCGATCTCCCCGCTTGACAAATGTAGAGGCTGCTCCTACTTTATAAAGTTTAAATCGTCCGCTGTTTCTATTGAAGATTCCGATATCAATCGTCGAAAAAATCTCCTCCTCTGATTTAAGCAGCAGGATTGAATTAAGCGTACGCAGTGCAATTTCGATATCAAATCCTGCTTCAATCAAATTCGCAAGCGTCTTAACCGCAAGGCTGCTCTCTACTGCCGCTGCTTCTCCTTTTCCCATCCCGTCCGATAAAATAATGATGTATCGTCCGTCTGACAGCTCCTTGCAGATATAGCTGTCACCCGAAACAGCACCGGAACGAGCATATCCTGAAGTCCCTATATCAATACTGTATCGTCCGTCTGCTCCGGACGGAAGAACAGCAAGCTTTCCGCGGTTTGCTTCTTTTAAATCCATCTCCAGTTGATTCACGACCTGCTGCATCCCTTTAAACTGGTGTGAGATAATGCTTCTCTGATCTTTTCCGATATTATACAGCTTTGCAAGGGAACCGAAACATTCCTTGTATCCGTCCAGCACCGTCGTCACCTCTCCCATCCGAAGATCATCCACCGGCGCCTCATAGCTGCCTCTTTCCTGAATCAAGCGCCGAAGCATCTGATTAATATATTTCATCAAGCGATTTGGCAGAAATAAAAAGCACACAGCTGCAAAAAGCGGCGGTAAAGAAGGAAGCGCTCCCATCGCACCCGTGCAGGTCAGTCCGAAAATCAAACAAACCGCAGAGAAGCACGCCGCTGTCGTATACTTGTTGAGTCCCCTGAAAAATCCGGCTGTCAGTCCCGCACAGAGAAAAATAATCATCTGTGAAACCGGAATGATTCCGCATAGATACAAAAGAATCGAAACAGAAGCCGACGATATAATTCCTGCTGAAATACCAAGCTTGTAGCCAAGAAGCAGAATACACAGGAACCCTGCCGCCTGCGGAATATAATCAAGCAAAGGAAAAGTATTCTGAACAGTAAGTCCACAGAAAAGTAAGATAAAAACTGCAGAGAGCGATACAATACCTCCCTCTACCGAACCTCTGAAATCTTCCCTTAAATTTGTAAAGGAAAAAAACACATGAAATACATAGTAAAGCCCGGTAGCAACAACAGCTTCAAGAAATAAAAGACGAAGATCAAGCCGGTACAAAATGTGTGCCGCTGTATAATAAGAAACATTGCAAATCACAATAATGGAAATGCAAAGAATCATACGGTAAAAATCCGGTATACTGCGGCGCGCCAGAATTAAAAAAACAGCTGCGCAGACTAGAATTGCCGCTGTATCTCCCCAAATATACCGGTTTTTCTGCCAAAGAGTTGCGATTCCAACAAGAACAGGAAGCACCAAATAAATATTAAGACTGCTGCGCTTAAGTGCAGCCGACAGAAAAGCAATTCCACAGGGGAAAAAGGTCGCGGCCATTTCAATGCGGCCCATTGAAAACGCTAAAACCGTCAGCAATCCGATAAAAACGACACTTCTCGCGTCTCTGCTCTCCTCTCGAATTCCGGCTTCCGCCGGCCCCGTTATTATACCATTTTCATTTATGATACTCATATCTGCGTGAGCCTCCTTCTCTTTTGTTTCAATAACTACAAGGAGATTTTACCAAAAATCATTGTCGCAAATTGTCGCTTTACGGACAGTATGCCTATAAGTTTTCGCCTTTTTCCGACAGATAAAGTCTTTTTTTCATAAAAAACCGCCCCTTCATGATTCTTTTCATAAGAGACGGTCTTTTCTTTTTTATTCTTAATGAAAGTCCTAAAATAATATCAATTATCTTTTTTTAGTCCTTTCTATTGCAAACCTGCGTTTGCTGCCCCTGCCGCTTGTATCATCCTTCGATTCCAAAAAAACGCAGAGCATTCTCCCGCGTAATACGAGCTGTTTCTTCAAAGCTCAGCTGTTTTATCTCAGCTAATCTATGCGCTGTAAACTGCACAAATTCGGGTCTATTCTTTTTACCTCTGTGCGGCTCTGGCGTCAAATACGGTGAATCCGTTTCCACCAGCAGAAATTCAATCGGAATCCTCTCTGCTACATCAACACCCTTGCGGTTATTTTTATAGGTAAGCGGTCCTGCCATCGAAAGCGTCCCGCCAAGTTTTATATACTGACTGCCTAACTCAGCGCTGCCAGAAAAACAGTGCAAAAGCACGCGCGAATCAGGAAGCTCTCCCTCCGGACCGGGCCGCTTCGGAAACCACGACTGCCGCTCAGCAGAAAAAGCACCTTCTTCCTTTAAAATCTGAAGACATTCCTGATCAGCGGCGCGGCTGTGAATTACGATTGGCATATGAAGTTCGTTTGCAAGCTGTATTTGCCGGCGAAACCAGTAACGCTGGATATCCCGAGCAGAATGATCATAGTGAAAATCAAGTCCGATCTCTCCAATGGCCTGCACCTTTTCTTTTTTAGCTATTGCTTTTATCATAGCAAGCTGCATCTCATCAAAATCTTTTGTATCATGCGGATGACAGCCGACAGCAGCATAGCACCAGCTGTATTCTTTCGCATGATCCGCTGCCATTTTAGAACTTGCAAGATCAAAACCAATATCGTTTACATAGGAAAGCAGTCCTTTTTTTACCGCATCCTCCACTGAAGAGATAAAGGCAGCCCGTTCTTCTTCCGAAAACGCGTCATTATTCAAATGTGCATGTGAATCATAAAGCATCTTTTATCACCGTTTTCTTTTCCAAACAAGATCAGGTTACCGGATTGCCGTCGTCAGCTACTGTTGTGATATATTCAAAACGCTCTTTTCCATCTACGATATTATCCGCAAACATCAGCATTCCGTTTGACTCTACACCACGCAGCATTCTCGGCTTAAGATTTGCAACTACGACCACTTTCTTGCCAACCAGCTCCTCCGGCCGGTAACTGTCTGCTACGCCTGATACAATCTGCCGCCTCTCTGTACCCATTTTAATCTGAAATACCAGCAGTTTATCGGCCTTTGGATGCTTCTCACAGCTCAGTACCGTTCCGACGCGAAAATCAATCTGATCAAATACATCATATTCAATCTGCGGCTTTAGTTTTAACGGAATATTCGGCTCTTCATCCGGCTTATTCATTGCCTCCAACTCCTGAAGCTCTTTTTCAATATCAAGTCTTGGAAAAATCGGATTTCCTTTCTTTACCTGATCGCCCTCCAGCATATCAAAAACAAAAGCGTCTTCCCATACAACATCGGCATACCAGATTCCAAGCTGCTTCCTGATTTCCTTAGCTGTTGTATGCATAAACGGATAGATAAGAATCGACACAATCCGAAGCGCCTCTGCAAGGTTATGCATTACTGTGTCCAGCCTTTCCTTATTTGCTTCATCTTTTGCCAGCAGCCAAGGTGTATTTTCATCCACATATTTGTTTGCTCTTCTTACGAGAATCCAAATCTCCTCCAGCGCCATATGAAACATGAACTTGTCCATCTGCGCCTCTACCTTAGAAGCCGCAGAAACCGCGATTTCTTTCAGTTCTTTGTCTGTACCGGCTGCATCCATATCTCCTGACGCCGGGATAAAGCCTCCGCAGTACTTTTCAATCATAGAAACTGTTCTTGACACAAGATTTCCAAGATCGTTTGCAAGGTCGTAATTCATGCGCTTCAACATTACTTCATTTGTAAAAATACCATCCTGTCCGAAAGTATATTCACGAAGCAGAAAATATTTAAGTGCGTCAATGCCATATCTGTCAATCAATTTAACCGGATCTACCACATTGCCCTTTGATTTGCTCATTTTTCCGCCTTCAAGCAGCAGCCATCCATGTCCTCTTACCTGCTTCGGCAGCGGAAGTCCTGCTGACATCAGCATTGCCGGCCAGATAATACTGTGAAACCGCACGATTTCCTTGCCGACAAGATGAACATTTGCCGGCCAGTATTTGTCGTAAAGCTCCGGAGTATCCGGCCAGCCGAGCGCTGTAATGTAGTTCGTAAGCGCATCAAGCCATACATAAATTACATGTTTTTCGTCAATCGGCACCGGAATACCCCAGTCAAAGGTTGACCGTGATACACAGAGGTCTTCCAGACCCTGATTGATAAAAGCAACCATTTCATTTCTTCTTGTATCAGGCTGAAGAAAATCCGGTTTTTTTTCAAACAGCTCAAGAAGCGCCGGGCCGTATTTGGAAAGTTTAAAGAAATAAGCTTCCTCTTTTGCCGGCTGCACCGGTCTTCCGCAGTCCGGACAACAGCCATTTACCAGCTGATTTTCTGTCCAGAAAGATTCACACGGCGTACAATAGAGTCCTTCATACTCTCCCTTATAGATATCTCCTTTTTCGTAAAGGCGCATAAACATCTCCTGCGCCCGCTTTATATGTCTTGGCTCTGTTGTTCTGATAAAATCGTCATTGGAAATCTCCATCGTTTTCCAAAGCTTTTTAATGCCGGCAACGATATTGTCAACATATTCCTGCGGTGTCACGCCGGCTTCTTGTGCATATGTCTGTATTTTCTGTCCATGCTCGTCGGTTCCCGTTAAAAAATGCACATCATAGCCGCAAAGCCGCTTAAAGCGCGCCATTGCATCTGCCATAACGGTACAATAAGTATGTCCGATATGCAGATTTGAGCTTGGATAGTAGATCGGGGTTGTAATATAATAAGTTCCCTTCTTCTCTGTCATTTTTATCATTCCTTTCCATTACGCCTCGAATGAGAGGCGAATTACTTGCCGGTTATGCATAATTTGCTATTTATTTTACCATAAATATGCTCCGTTGTTAAGTGTTTTATACCGATTCCGCCGGTCCCGGACGATTCTTCACACAAATCTTATAAACGACACGGCAAATATAAATTGCCAGAAGCACAATCCATGAAAACGCCTCCGCATAAGCAATCACCATATTTCCAAACGGTGCGGCAAATACATATGAAGCGGCAATCCGCACGGCCAGCGCAGAAATAGCAGCAGCGCCGGAAAAAAGCATATCACCAATTCCCTCAAGATAACCTCGCAGCGCCATTGAAAGTCCATATACAAAATAACAGCTTGCAATTGCATGGAAGAACGAGCTGCCGATTTCAACGGAAGCACGGGTAAGCCCAAACATCGCAATTAGTGATTCTCCGAAGAGAAGAACTACTACAGTTAAACAAACAGAAACTGAAAATACCATGACAAGCCCGATTTTTAAAGTCTTTTTTGCACGGTCTTCCTGACCGGCTCCAATATTCTGTGCCACTACTGTTGCGATACCAGAGCCAAGATTGATAATCGGCAGCAAAATCACAGAATCGACCCGATATGCCGTTGTAATTGCTGCTACCGTTTTTTCTCCGAACCCATTCATGAAACGCTGCAACAAAATGTTTCCAAACGAATTTGTTGCAGACTGAATCGCCGGTGGCGCTCCGAAACCACTTCCCTGCCGGAGCACGCTTTTTGATATCATTCCTTTTCCAAAGCGAAACCGCAGTATTGGATAGTGTCGAACTGCATAAACAACGACAACCACTGTCATTGCACACTGAGAGGCAGCTGTTGCAACAGCTGCACCTACAACGCCATAACCCATCACGGCAACGAGAAGCAAGTCCAAGAGGCCGTTTGCCACTGAGCAGACAAGAATCGCAAAAAAAGGAGCCTTACTATCACCAAGTCCTCGCAGCACCGCAGAATAAGTATTATAAACGGCTAAAAAAGGAACCCCAATAAATAAAATCTGCAAATATTCCTGCGCTTCTGTAAAAATATTGGCCGGCGTATCGAGGAGCCGCAGTATCTGTTCTGTAAAAAACGCTCCCAATATCGCGGCAGTTAAAAAGACTACACCCAGCAGTACCGTAAAAGAAGACAAAATCTCTTTTAGGCGTTCCGGCGCACCCTTTCCGTACCACTGCGCAGAAAGCACCGCAAGGCCGGCTGTAAAACCGGTGATTACCATGACGAACAAATTGTAAATGATTGTCGTTGCACCAATCGCTGCCAGCGACAGTTCTCCTTCTACATTTCCGACAATAAAGGCATCCACCCAGTTAAAAATCTGCTGAAGCAAACTGCTTAAAATCAGAGGAACTGTAAATGAAATCAGCGCCTTTGTCAGATTTCCCTGCGTCATATCATATTTCATTTTCTATTTCCTCCTTCTGTATCCAAGCAGCAAAAGCTGCAAAAACAGGCTTTGCAAGCCCTACCGAAACACAAGATGCTTCTATTTCTCTTTCTATAACATCCAAACAATAAACTGTCAATGAAAGAAAAAGCATTCAACAGATAACCCTGCCGCGGATCTCCTATCCGCGCCGCGCCTGCAGTTATCTTTTGAATGCCTTTATATTCTGCTTTATCCAAGTGATAAAGAGTTGGCAAGTATTCTTTACGATTATAACAATGTGCTTTCAAAAAAGCAAGCCTTTTCCAATTTAGCAGATCCTTCTTGTAAAGGAATGCATAGATGATCCGCTTAATTGTAAACCTATTTTATATTTAGGTTGACATATGAACATTTCCCATGCTATAGTTGTTTTTATTAGGAGGTACTGTGAATGAAAATAAAGGAAAGTTTACTTGAACTTTTTGAATCTAACAAAGGAATTTTTCTCTCGGGAGAAAACATTGCAAAAAATCTCGGCTGTTCAAGAACGGCTGTCTGGAAGGCAGTCAAGGCCCTGCAAAGCGATGGCTACAGTATCGATGCAGTTCCAAACAAAGGTTACCTGCTTTCGGCAGAAACAGATATCCTGTCTTCACAAGGAATTCGGAAATATCTCAGCCCGCTTTGCCGCAGCAGGCTTGAAATTACTGTTCTTCCGTCCGTCAATTCTACCAACGCCTATCTTCAGGAAAATATCGGAAGCGGCATCAAAGACGGATACACAGTTCTCGCTCACCGTCAGACCAACGGCAAAGGACGCATTGGCCGCAGCTTTTTTTCTCCTCCGGATACCGGTGTATATATGAGCCTTCTTCTGCGTCCTGAAAATTATTCAGCAGAGCAGGCCATGCAAATTACGACTATTGCGTCAGTCGCTGCCTGCGAAGCAATTGAGACTGTGTCAGAACATACTGCATCCATTAAATGGGTTAACGATGTTTATATCGGAAAGAAAAAAGTCAGCGGCATTCTCACAGAAGCATCCTTTGCGCTGGAAAATAAGCTTCTTGACTACGCAATTCTGGGAATCGGTTTCAACGCTTATCCTCCGGAAGAAGGATTTCCATCCGAGCTTGACGACATTGTTTGTTCTGTCTTTGAAAAGCGAGTCGCCGATGGAAAAAACCGGTTAGCAGCAGCATTTTTAAATTGTTTTATGAAATACTACACTGCACAGAATCACGAAGATTACATTGAAAAATACCGAAAAAGAAGCCTTGTACTCGGCAAATCTATCTTCGTTTACAAACGCGGTCTTCCAGCGACAGCAAAAGCAATAGAAGTTTCCAGCGGATCAGATGTCTCTATGGGACTGCCGGCGCGTGCTCTTGATATCGACAATCACGGCGGTTTAATCGTCCGCTACGAGGATGGGAGCATAGAAACGCTTAGCACAGGAGAGATTTCTATTCGGCTTCAGACTGCCCACCCTGTAGTCTAAAAGAATATGATGAATTTAATAAGGAGAACAGAAATGACAACCATGAATCAAAACAAAAATATGATTTCACCCACCTCCCATATCGCTGAATTTGTTTTATGTGCGCTCTTCGCAGCACTAACTTCTGTCTGTTCCTGGATTTCCATCCCGCTGCCGTTTACACCTGTCCCGGTTAATCTGGCAACACTTGCAGTTATGCTTTCCGGTCTTATTCTCGGTGCAAAATTCGGTACTCTTTCCCAAATCCTCTATCTGCTTCTCGGCGCCGCCGGAGTTCCCGTTTTCAGTGGCGGTACCAGTGGGCTTGGAGTAATGGCTGGTCCAACAGGAGGATATCTGGTCGGATACATTCTGTGCGCTGCTGTCTGCGGTTTTCTCTTTAGGGCTCGCCGTCGAGTGAATAATACGGCTGTAAAAGAAAACCCTCGCTTCATGCCGCTGCTAGTAAGAGCTTTTCTCGCGATGGCAGCAGGAATCGCCGCCTGCTATTTTGCAGGAACCATCTGGTTCATGTGCCTGACAGGAAACGGCCTTATTTCATCGCTTTTTCTCTGCGTTATTCCATTCATTCCGGGAGATATTTTAAAGATGACAGCCTCTTTCCTTCTCATAAAGCGCCTGCCGCAAAACTCTCTTCGGCATTAGCTTTTCGTTTGACATATTGACAGCTTCTCTTCAAACAATGGTTTTTTATGCTTCTTGATTTCAGGCAAAATCTATGATATACTCTCTAAAATAAAAAGAAATGAGGTGAAAGGATGATTCATTTTTCTTGCAGATAACATCATAAAATGCACCTGTGCTGGTTTTCTAGTACAGTTTGCTGACTGCAAGAAAGTTATAAACCAAGTCCTTTCTCATAAAATTTCGCTGATACTGCCCATAACAAAGGGGCGCATGATTATGCTGTAATCAGTAAGACAGGCTGCAGGAAAAAACTTTCCTGCAGCTTTTATATTTACATTAAAGAAATAAAAGGAGGTATCTTTATTATGTCGACAATTCAAGTAGAGAATCTTACATTCTCCTATCCTTCCAATTACGATACTATCTTTGAAAAAGTAAGTTTTCAGATTGATACCAGCTGGAAGCTCGGATTTATAGGCAGAAATGGAAGAGGAAAGACTACTTTTCTTAATCTTTTGCTTGGAAAATATAAATACAGCGGAAAAATCATATCATCGGTACAATTTGACTATTTCCCATATCAAATTTCTAATCAGAGCAAAATTACAGAAGAAATTGTCTCAGAAATCTGCCCGTCCTATGAAGAATGGGAACTGATACGGGAACTATCCTATCTAAATATAGCTTCTGATGTTCTCTTACGGCCGTTTGACACGCTTTCAGGCGGTGAGCAGACAAAAGTCCTGCTCGCTGTCCTGTTTCTAAATGAAGGACATTTTCTGCTAATTGACGAACCGACAAATCATTTGGATACAGAAGCAAGAGAAATTGTATCTGCGTATTTAAAAAGAAAAAAAGGCTTTCTTTTAGTCTCTCATGACCGTCGTTTTCTGGACGGCTGTATCGACCATGTTCTTGCTCTAAATAAAACAAATATTGAGGTGCAGAGCGGCAATTTTTCCTCGTGGATGACAAATTTTGAGAGACATCAGACCTTTGAAGCAGTGCAGAACGAACGCCTGCGAAAGGATATCAGCCGCCTGCAACAGTCAGCAAAGAGAACTTCCCTTTGGTCCTCTCAGACAGAATCAGCCAAATACGGAAGCGGCTCTGTTGACAGAGGATATATCGGACATAAATCCGCTAAGATGATGAAACGCTCAAAGGCAATAAAAGCAAGGCAGCAGCAGGCTATTGAACAAAAATCAATGCTTTTAAAAAATGCAGAAATTGCCGATGATCTCAAAATCACACCGCTGCTATACTTTTCTGACACCCTTGTCTCTTTTTCCGATGTTGCTGTTTTATACGGCGGAAAAGAGATATGCAGTCCTGTTTCTTTTTCTGTACAGCGAGGAGACCGGATTATCCTTAGCGGCAGAAACGGAAGCGGAAAGAGCAGTCTTTTGAAACTACTGACTGGCTCTCCGATTGAGCACACCGGTACGATTACCATCGGTTCAGGGCTTATCATTTCCTACATACCGCAGGATACTTCCTTTTTATCAGGAACATTGTCTTCTTTTGCAGAAGAAAACGAAATCAATGAGACCTTGTTTAAAACAATCCTGCGAAAAATGGATTTTGATCGGACGCAATTTGAAAAGGACATGAAAGACTTTTCAAGCGGACAGAAAAAAAAGGTTTTGATTGCAAAAAGCCTCTGCAAGCAAGCTCATTTATATGTATGGGACGAGCCGCTCAACTATATCGA
>CALXBT010000136.1 GCA_944386585.1 uncultured Clostridia bacterium
ATTTGAGATTTATGTGATAATATAATGAAGATAATTGATCGACTTGTTTAGAAAGAGTGGGAAGCCCCACTCTTTCGTTTTTCAAGCTTTGAAATGTATCGAAGATTACACAGATAATCGGAGGATAAAAAATGGCAAAAGTGAAGATTACAGCTTTGACAGAAGAACTTCTTGGAAATTTTCTGGCGGAGCATGGACTGGAACTTTATCGGATCGAATATGTTAAAGAAGGCAGAGAATGGTTTTTGCGGGTTTATATCGACAAAGTGCCTGATTCTGATGAGGAAGAAGCATATGTCAGTATTGAAGACTGCGAGCTTGTCAGCCGTTTTTTGAGTGAAAAGCTCGACGAGGCGGATCCAATTGAACAGAATTATTATCTAGAAGTTTCTTCACCTGGTCTTGAACGAGAGCTTTTGCAGGAAAAAGATTATCAGCGTTTTATTGGAAAGACGGTGTCGATAAGTCTTTATACGGCTTATGAGGGCAAGAAGAAGTATGAGGGACGCTTGGCCGGATTTGTGAATCATACGGTGCTTCTTGAGCTTCCTGCGAAAACGGCGGGAGAACCGGATACAAAGCTGGAAATTCCGCTTGACCGCATCGCGAAAACAAAGCTGACAGTCGATTTTTCATAGAGAAATACGGTTACTGATTGAGAAGGAGGAAAAGAAGGACCATGAACAGTGAGTTTATGATAGCAATCGAGGAGCTCGAAAAAGAAAAAGGGATTTCAAAGGATGTCCTGATCGAGGCGATTGAATCTGCGCTTGTGTCTGCATATAAAAAAAATTATGGTACATCGCAGAATGTACGAGTTGATATTGACAGAGAAACAGGAGATATTCATGTTTTGATGAGAAAGGATATCGTAGAGGAGGTAGAAGATGACCTCTGCGAGATTTCACTCGAGGAAGCCAGGGAAATCGATATCCGCTACGAGGTCGGGGATATTGTAGAATATCAGGTAACGCCAAAAGACTTTGGCCGCATTGCAGCACAAACTGCAAAACAGGTCGTTGTTCAGAGAATCAGAGAAGCTGAACGGGGAATGGTTTACGACGACTATATTGAAAAGCAAGGCGAGATTATCACTGGTACGGTGGAGAGAATTTCAAATGAAACGATGTTTATCAGCATGGGAAAGACAGAAGGAATTCTTGCTCCGAAAGAACAGGTAAAGGGAGAGCACTTTGATATTAACGAAAGGCTTAAGCTTTATATTACAGATGTAAGAAAGACGAGTAAAGGACCTCAGGTGTATTTGTCACGCTCGCATCCGGGTCTTGTAAAAAAGCTCTTTGAATTGGAAGTACCGGAGATTCAGGAAGGTGTTGTGGAAATCAAGAGTATCGCAAGAGAAGCCGGATCACGTACAAAAATAGCTGTTTTTGCGGAAGATGCAAATGTTGATCCGGTAGGAGCTTGTGTGGGACCAAGAGGAGTCCGCGTGCAGGCAGTTGTGGATGAACTTTTTGGAGAAAAAATTGATGTTATTACCTGGAGTGATATTCCAGAGGAATTGATCAGCAATGTACTGGCACCTGCAAAGGTAGAAGAAGTGCTGATTGATGAGGAAGAAAACGCAGCAACGGTCGTAGTGCCGGATTATCAGCTGAGTCTGGCAATCGGAAAAGAAGGCCAAAATGTGAGGCTTGCAGCAAAATTGTCTGGCTGGAAGATCGATATTAAGTCGCACAGTCAGTATTTTGGAGCGGGATTTAGCGGAGACGGCAATGAGACAGAAATAGAATATATAGATGAACCTATCGCAGGAGAGGAAGAGATTCTTCATGAATAAAAAAATACCTATGAGAAGATGCGCCGGCTGCAGTGAAGCAAAACCAAAGAAGGAGCTTATCAGAATTACGATGCTTGACGGAGGCGGCGTTGCACCGGATCCGACAGGACGGGCACATGGCAGAGGAGTGTATCTTTGCATCGGAAAAAAGGAATGTTTTGAAGCCGCACGAAAAAAAAAGGCACTTGCAAGAGCGCTTCATGCAGAGATTTCTAATGAGGAGCTGGATGCGCTCGCAGAAAAACTTTTGGAATATGAAAAGTAAATTAGAGAGCTATTTAGGGTTTGCGCGTAAATCCGGAAATCTTATTTCCGGTGCGGGAACCTGCGAAATAAATATGGCAAAGGGAAAGGTGAAGCTTTTGATTATCGCGGAAGACACAGCAGAGAACTCCAAAAAAAAGCTGATTTCCAAAGCAGAGCTTTTGAAAGTGCCGTATCGAATTTACGGAACTTCAGAGGAGCTTTCAAAAATGACCGGGACAGCGGGCAGAAATGTTTTTGCTGTAACGGAGCGTAACTTTGCAAAGGTGATAGAAGAACAGATAGGTTCGAGATAAAAGGAGGTGCTCGGATGACAGTAAAAATAAATGAACTTGCCAAAGAGCTGAATATGGACAGTAAGGAATTGCTGGACCGGATTAATACAATGGGGATTGCGGCCGAATCGGAGACGAGTGAGATTGCGGATATCGATGCAACGGCTGCTAAAAATACGATTCTTAGAAGCAGATCTGCCTCGGAAACGAAGATTGTAAAAGCAGCACCGAAGAAAGCGACGAAGAAAGAAACAAGCGAGCCGCGTGTTGTTGTAAAAGCGGCGACGATAAAACCGCCGGTTCAGAAGGCAGCAAGACCAGAGGCTGCGAAATCTGTACAGGATAAGACACCGGTACAAAAACCGCCTATTGGAAAACCGGTTATTCCAAAGGATTTGGAAACAAGACGCCGTCCGCCGATTGGTACACCGGTTGTTTCAAAGGCCTTAGAGGAGCGCGAACGAGCGAGAGCGGCAGAAGCTGAGGCAAAAAAGAAAGCTGATTTAGAAGCAATTAATAAAAAGGCAGATTCTGTAGAAGCTGAAACAAAAGCGGTAGAATCAGCAGAAGCTACTGCGATTGAAAATATAAAGACAGCGGCCGAGAGGATTTCTTCAGAAGAGATAAAGACGCAAGCATCTTCTGTAGTTTCTGCAGAAGAAAAGGAAATGCCGAAGAAAGAAACGCAGAAAGCGGCGATTTCAGAAATACCGAAAAAGACGGAAGGAGCAGAATCAGGACCGCGAAATAACAGAAAAGAAAATCGGCCTCCTCAGGCAGACCATAGGGAAAATACTCGTTCTCAGGGCGACAGGAGAGCTGTGGAACGCGGCGGAAGCGCGAGGCAAAACGACAGAGAGCGCAGCAATGTGCGCCAGTCAGGCGGCGGGAGATCACCGGGCGGAAAGCCGGATAAGCCGGATATGGGAATTGCCGCAAGCAAACCGCATATTAAGATAGAAGACAAGAAAAAGGGCGATAAAGAAAGAGATAAATTTGCGAAACTGGAAAATGCGAATAAGGGCAAGAAGGGCATACATCAGGAGCGTTCGCTTGAAAAAGCACCAAAACCGAAAAAGCATGTAAAGAAGGAGAAACAAGTGGAAGAACCGGAAATCAAGATGGATGAGCTGCCGGCAGGAACGGTAGTAGTTACTGTACCGATTACAGTAGCAGGTTTCTGTGAACAGCTTCAGGTATCAGCGTCAAATGTTATCATGAAACTTATGAAGCTTGGTATCATGGCAAATATCAATCAAAATCTCGATGAGGATACAGTGCTTATTCTGGCAGAAGAACTGGGAGTTTCTGTCGTAGTCGGCAAGGTAGAGGAAGAGCAGATTGAAGAAGGTCTTGAAATCTTTGACGACAGGGCTGAAGATCTTAGGCCGCGCCCGCCGATTATTACGGTAATGGGTCATGTCGATCACGGAAAAACTTCACTGCTTGATGCGATCAGAAAGACAAATGTGACCGCATCAGAATCCGGAGGCATTACGCAGCATATTGGTGCGTCAGAAGTCATGATTAATGGGCAGAAGATTGTATTTCTCGATACACCGGGACATGAAGCATTTACTGCTATGAGAGCAAGAGGTGCACATGCGACAGATATTGCTGTTCTTGTTGTTGCGGCTGATGATAGTGTAAAACCGCAGACAGTGGAGTCGATCAGCCATGCAAAAGCGGCTGGTGTTCCGATTATCGTTGCAATCAATAAAATTGACAAGCCGGGCGCAAATCCAGATAAGGTAAAGCAGGATCTGACGGAGCACGGTATTCTTGTTGAAGACTGGGGCGGCGATACAATCTGTGTGCCGGTATCTGCTAAGACGGGCGATGGAATCGTAAATCTTCTGGAAATGATTCTTCTGCAGGCAGAGGTGCTGGAACTTAAAGCAAATCCGAACAGACTGGCGCTCGGCACAGTGATTGAAGCGCGGCTTGATAAGGCAAAAGGCCCTGTCGCGACCCTGCTTGTTTTGAACGGTATGCTGCAGAGCGGAATGTCGATTGTGGCAGGTACTTGTTCTGGCCGTATTAGACTGATGACGAACTTTAAGGGAGAAACGATTAAAAAAGCTGGTCCGGCTACAGCAGTAGAAATTCTTGGGCTGACAGAGGTGCCGGAAGCAGGCGATGAATTCAACGCAGTAAGAGAAGATAAAATTGCAAGGGAAATTGCTGAAAACCGAAAAGCAAAACTGAGAGAGGAAGTGCTGGCGAGGAATGCAAGTACGACGCTGGAAGCACTGTTCAGCCAAATTCAGGAGGGTGAAGTAAAGGAACTTAACCTGATCATCAAGGGAGATGTGATGGGTTCTGTCGGAGCGATTGTTTCTTCGCTTGAAAAATTAAAGAATGAAAATGTAAGAGTGAAAATTATTCATACAGGTGTCGGTACGGTAACGGAATCTGATGTTATGCTGGCAGGAACGGCCGGCGCAGTTATTATTGGCTTTAATGTAAGACCTTCTACGGCTGTTACAACGATGGCTGAAAGAGAAAACATTGAAATCAGAACTTATCGAGTGATTTACGATGTGATTGATGATGTTGAGGCGGCGATGAAGGGTCTTCTGGATCCTGAATATAAAGAAGTCGTGCTGGGAAAGGTAGAAATCAGGAATACCTTTAAAGTACCAGGAGTCGGTGTAGTCGGTGGAGCATATGTAACTGACGGAAAGGTTGTCAGAAATGCCGAGGTAAGACTGGTACGGGATGGCATTGTGATTCATGAGGGAAAGATCTCTTCTCTGAAGCGTTTTAAGGATGATGCGCGCGAAGTAGCGCAGGGATATGAATGCGGTATCGGTATTGAAAATTATAACGATATCAAAGAGGGCGATGTCATCGAGTGTTTCCAGATGGAAGAAATAAAGAGGGACTAATGAATGGGAAAAGGATACAGGCAGGGAAGATTGGGAGAAGAAATTAAAAAAATCATCTCCGAGATGCTTCTCAAAGAGATTAAAGATCCGAAGCTGCTGGAAAATATGGTGAGTATTTCGGCTGTTGAGGTAACGGGTGACGGCAGCTATGCGACAGTTTATGTTTCAGTGCTGGGAACAGAAAGCGGCGGATTTGCAACAGAGGAACAAAAAGCGGAAATTTTGCAGGCCTTTGGCCGTGCAAAGGGTCTTATGAAACGAGAAATCGGAAAGAATATCAAGCTCAGGCATGTGCCGGAACTGCTCTTTAAAATGGACAATTCGATGGAGTACGGTGTAAGGATGTCAAAACTAATTGACGGACTTGGCATCGAAAATTATACCAATGATCAGCAGGAAGGAAGATCCGAGCTTGACGATATTTTAAAGGATCTTTAGAACGATGAAAAATAACACGATGAAGGAGATTTCTGCGAAATTAGCGGAAAGCAGGAGCGTTTTCCTTTTTCCTCATGTTCATATGGATGGGGATGCGCTTGGCTCTGCCTCTGCGCTTTGCGGAGCTCTCCGTAAGCTTGGAAAAACTGCATGGATTTTGATCGAAGATGAAATCGCTGATAATTTACAGTTTTTAGAGCGTGGATACTGCGTTGATGTAAATTGTTTCAATGGTACCGTGCAAAACGGTGATGCGGAGAAACTGACGGAACAGACTGCGGGCAGGACGCTTAAAGATGTGACGGGTACAGAACGGGCAGACATTTGTCTTTGCATTGATTGCGGTGATACAGGGCGTTTTGAAAAGCGGCGGAATATTTTTGCAGATGGTGTATTTCGGATTTGTCTTGATCATCATGCGACATCAAAGCCGTTTGCGGAGATGAATTATATCGATCCAAAAGCAGCGGCAACAGGTGAAATCGTGTACGATTTGCTGCGCGAGCTGGAGACGGTATATAGTGCAGATTTAATTGATGAGAAGATCGGCGAAGCAATTTTTTCTGCGATTATGACGGATACGGGAAATTTTCAGTACTCTAATACGACAAGCAAAAGTCACAAAGTTGCAGCAGAACTGATAGAGCTGGGCGTTGATTTTCATGCTGCTGCGGTGAAACTATATCAGAATATTAATGTATCCCGCGTCAGGCTGAATGCAAAGGCAATAGAAAGAATGAAAATTTTTGCCGGCGGCCGGGCGGCGATGACATCTGTTACGCAAATGCTTATGCAGAGTGTCGGAGCAGCTATGAACGAAGCAGAAGGAATTGCAGAGACCATGAGAAATCTGCGCGGGGTAGAGATTGCGGTGCTTTTAAAGGAAAATGATGACGGCTGGATTAGGGCAAGCCTGCGTGCTAAAACAAAGGCCGATGTAGCACGAATTGCCTCGCGTTTTGGCGGCGGCGGTCATGTGAAAGCTGCCGGCTGTACATTGAAGATGACAATGCAAGAGGCGGAAGAGCAAATGACAGCAGCAGTAGAAGAAGCGCTACAGGAAAAAGAAATGGATGGTACTCAAAATTCATGAGGATTAAGGATGGAATTATTAACATCAATAAACCGGCGGGAATGACATCGCATGACTGCATATACGCGGTGCGGAGGCTTACTGGTATAAAGAGAGTTGGCCATATGGGTACACTTGATCCTAACGCGACAGGCGTACTTCCGGTTTGTATCGGAAGTTGCACGAGGATTACCGAATACACTGATGTGGATCTTAAAACCTATGATTGTACGATGGAACTTGGTGTAACGACGGATACACAGGACATCTGGGGAACGATTCTGAGTGATAAGCGGCAGGAGCTTTTTGCAGCACAGAGCATAGCGGGAGCGATGAAGATAAATGAAGCAGCAGTGCGGGAAGCTTTTGCAGGCCTGAACGGTGTGATTGATCAGTATCCGCCGAAATATTCTGCTGTGCGTTACGGCGGCAGACATCTTTATGAATATGCCCGTGAAGGACGGGAAGTTGAGATTAAACCGCGAAAGGTTTATATCAGGCAGATTGAAATCAAAGAAACAGCACTGGAGGAACTGCCGTATACAGTACGGTTTACAGTTACTTGCGGCAAGGGAACTTATATCAGAGCTATCTGTCAGGAAGTTGGAGACAGGCTTGGATGCGGGGCTGCTATGACATCGCTCGTCCGTACGGCAAGCGGCAGATTTACTTTAGAGGATGCAGTGGAACTTTCTTATTTACAAGAGCTTGCCGCATGCAGAGAAGAGCCGGAAACAGAGGCAGCCGTCAGCGCGCTGATTCTGCCGCCGGACTATCCGCTGACGGCGTTTGGAAAAGCGGTGATCAAGGAAGCAGGACGGGCACGTTGGTTTGTCAACGGAGGCCATATTAAACTTTCAGAAACAAAAATTGTGCGGGAACCCAGATACAAGAGGGAAGAAGCGCCGTTTACAATTAGAGCGGAGTATAAGGATGCTTACTGCGTGTATGGCCATTTCAATGAATCTGATGCCTGCGCGAGTGAAGAGGCTCCGTTTCTGGGCGTAGCTTTTTACCACTATGGCTATAAAAAATTGGTTGTAGATAAAGTTTTCAGGAGAATTGATGAAAATATTTAACAGCTTGCATGAAATTAAAAATATCAAACCGACAGTAACAGCGCTGGGGAATTTTGACGGTGTACATAAAGGACATCAGGAACTGATTCGGCGTACTCTACGAGCGGCGGACGCGGCAGGTCTGAAAAGCGCTGTATTTACTTTTTCTAATCATCCGCGTAATCTGACGGGAGAGCATCCTGTCAAGAATATTATTTACGCAGATGAAAAGGCGGCGATTATCGAAAGACTCGGGATTGATTATCTCTTTAATATTCCTTTTTCTGATGAAATTCGAGTTCTTTCTCCAAGTGAATTTATTGACCAGCTTTTAATTGATAGATTTTGCATGAAAGAGGGATACTGCGGTTTTAATTACCGTTTCGGCTATCGGGCAGCGGGTGATCCAAAGACGCTGATGGAACAGGGACTTCTAAAAGGGTTTGGTCTGCATGTGCTGGAGCCGTATAAAATTGACGGAAAAATCGTCAGCAGCACGCTCATTCGGGAGCTGATTGAGAGTGGTGCGGTTGATCAGTGCATGAGATATATGGGGCGTTATTATGCGATAGCCGGTGAGGTCGTAGTTGGCAATCGATTGGGGAAAAAAATCGGATTTCCAACTTCAAATCTCAATATTGATGATCGTATGGTATCGCCGCCTAATGGTGTTTATATTACACAGAGTTTTTATAACGGAGTATGCTATCCAAGCATTACGAATGTTGGCTGCAAACCAACAATCGGAGAATATCAGAAAAATGTAGAGACGCACATCTTTAATTTTGAAAAAGAGCTGTATGGTAAGATGATTCGTGTAGAATTCCTCCAAAAGTTGAGGGATGAACGGAGATTCAGTTCAGTTGAGGAACTTTCAAAGGAGATTACAGCAAACTGTATTACGGCAAAGGCGTATCACAGACAGCGCGGCGCTCTCTGAAAAGCAGAGGCGGTTTGATGTAAAAACTTTTGAAAAATGCTTTACAAGGATGGCTGAAATATGGTAAGATATATTGATTTAAAATTATCATACAAAGTCAGATTACCTTTGCTGGGCTTTTTGGGAACTCCGACGGAAGACACGGCAAAGGCGTATGGAGAAAAGGAGAAAAGAAAATGATTGATCAAGCAAAAAAACTGGAAATTATTAAAGAGTATCAAACAAAGGAAGGAGATACCGGATCCCCAGAGGTGCAGGTTGCGATTCTTACCTACAGAATTAACGATCTCAACGAGCATTTGAAGATTCACAAGAAAGACCACCATTCGAGAAGAGGTCTTCTGAAAATGGTAGGCCAGAGAAGAAATCTTCTTAATTACCTGAAGAACAAGGATATTGAGAGATACAGAAACCTGATTGCTCGTCTGGGATTAAGAAAGTAATTCACCTAAAAAATTACGACACGAAATTGAAGCGAGGCCCAAAACCTCGCTTTTATTTATAACAGCGGAAATATCGGCTTGGTGTTTCCGGATTGCAATAGGATTTTGCTGCCGACAGGAAGAATGCAGAAGAAATCTTTTTGCAGAAAGATGAAAAAGAGAAATAAACAGGAGGTAGTTGTTTATTATGAGATTCGAGGATTACAGAACATTCAGAACTGCTGTAGGCGGAAGGCTTCTTCAGCTTGAAATCGGCAAGGGTTGTGAAATGGCGAATGGCCAGGTAACGGTCAGATATGGTGATACGGTTGTAAATGTAACAGCATGTGCATCAAAGGAGCCAAGACCAGATATTGATTTTTTTCCGCTCAGTGTGGATTATGAAGAGAGAATGTACGCTGCAGGAAAGATCCCGGGAGGGTTTATAAAAAGAGAAGGAAGACCAAGCGAGAGAGCGATTTTAAATTCAAGATTGATTGACAGACCGATTCGTCCGCTGTTTCCAAAAGGTTTTTTTAATGATGTCCAAGTAGTTGCAACAGTGATGAGCGTTGATTCGGACTGCTCCCCTGAAATTGTAGGGATGATTGGATCTTCCGTTGCACTTTCGATTTCGGATATTCCTTGGGAGGGACCGACGGCTTCCGTTCTGATTGGAATGGTAGATGGAGAGTTTATTGTAAATCCGACGCTGGAACAGAGGAATGCATCGGACATGCATCTTGTTGTTTCCGGTACAAAGGAAGCAATTATGATGGTAGAAGCAGGAGCAAAAGAGGTCCCGGAGGATGTGATGCTTGATGCTATCATGTTTGCTCATGAAGAAATCAAGAAGCTGATTGCTTTTATTGAAGAAGTGATTGCGGAGGTGGGAAAGCCGAAGCAGGAAATTGAACTTTATAAGATTCCGGAGGAAATCGATGCTGCGGTCAGAGCATATGCTGTTGATAAAATGAAAACGGCAATCAAGACTTTCGACAAGATGGAGCGTCTTGACAATATGGACGCAGTTGAGATAGACACAAAAGAGCATTTTGCAGAAATTTATCCGGAAAACGGCAAAGATATTGCAAATTCACTTTATAATATTACAAAAGAGTGCGTGCGGAATATGATTCTGGATGAAGGAATCCGTCCGGATAACAGAAAGACGACAGAGATCAGACCGATTTGGTGCGAGACGGGATTTTTGCCGAGAACACACGGAACGGGTCTTTTTAAGAGAGGGCAAACGCAGGTACTTTCTGTAACGACGCTGGGAGCAATGGGAGAAGCGCAGACCATCGATGGCATTACAGAGGAAACGGAAAAGAGATATATGCATCATTATAATTTCCCGCCTTATTCTGTCGGAGAAGCAAGACCGATGCGGAGTCCGGGAAGACGAGAGATCGGGCATGGTGCACTGGCAGAGCGTGCACTGATTCCGGTGCTTCCAAGCATAGAGGAATTTCCATATGCGATTCGAGTTGTATCGGATGTACTTTCTTCAAACGGCTCTACTTCAATGGGATCGACTTGTGGCGCCTGCCTTTCTCTGATGGATGCCGGCGTGCCGATTAAACGCCCGGTATCGGGTATTGCGATGGGGTTGATTGAACGGGTAGAGGAGGATGGCTCTTCTAAAATTGCAATCTTGTCTGATATTCAGGGAATGGAAGATTTTCTTGGGGATATGGATTTTAAAGTGGCTGGAACAACAGCAGGAATTACAGCGATCCAAATGGATATCAAAGTACATGGACTTTCAAGAGATATCTTAAAGAATGCGCTTTCTCAGGCACACGAGGGCAGAATGTATATTCTCAATCAGATGCTTGATGAAATCGCAGAGCCGAGAAAAGAGCTTTCGCCGTATGCGCCGAGAATTATTTCTATGATGATTGATCCGGATAAAATCAGAACGGTTATTGGACCGGGAGGCAAGACGATCAATAAGATTATTGCTGAAACAGGCGTAAAAATTGATATTGATGATACAGGACTTGTTTATATTGCGGCGCCTGATATGAACAGTGCAGAGGCAGCAGTAAAACAGATAGAACTTCTTACAAAAGATGTTGAGGTCGGCGAGGTTTATGAGGGTGTAGTTACAAGGATTATGAATTTTGGTGCTTTTATCGAAATTTTACCGGGGAAAGAAGGACTGCTTCATATCTCTAAGATGGCAAAGGAAAGAGTAGAGAAAGTAGAAGATGTCATGAATATCGGTGATACGGTGAAAGTAAAGGTGACTGAAATTGACAGTCAGAACAGAATCAATCTTTCTCGTAAGGAATTACTTTAAAATATATGCAGGATGAGAATGACAAAATTTTCAGTGCCGAAGAAAATGTTTCTGCGGCATTAAACCAAGACCGTCAGCGAAAAGTAAAATAGAGGCGAATAAAGATAGGAAAAAAGGCGGCGCAAGTGACAACTTGCGCCGCCTTTTTAGCTGTTTTATCTAACTTGCAGGTACCAGAACGGAATTTGTAGAAGGAAATACAGTGCAGCAGGGCGTATAAAAAGAAAATAGGAAAAGTTTCGGGTTGAAGCTGTAAAAATTGTTTATACTATAAAAAGGAAAATTGTTTATAGGATACCACTATGGGGTATATGTCTATTAAAGAAAATACCGTGTAGGGGTATAGGAGGCAATAAATGAAGGAAGAAAAAAAATGCAGCAGATGTGAAAAACAAACGCTGCGGTCGGATGAGCAGAAAAAGAAACTTATCAATCGCCTTAAGCGAATAGAAGGACAAGTATGCGGGATTCAGAGAATGATCGAACAGGATGCGTACTGTAATGATATTTTGATTCAATCTGCTGCTGTCAATGCGGCGATGAATGCATTTAACAAGGAATTGCTGGCCAGTCATATTCGTTCCTGTGTTGCTCGTGATATTCGGGAGGGAAAGGATGAAGTGATTGATGAGCTTGTATTAACACTGCAGAAATTGATGAAATAGGAGGCTTGAGATGGAACAATACAGTGTAACAGGAATGACTTGTGCTGCTTGCAGCGCCCGTGTTGAAAAAGCGGTATCAAAAGTACCGGGAGTAGAATCCTGCTCTGTGAGTCTTTTGACAAATTCGATGGGTGTGGAAGGTACAGCATCTGTTCAAAATATTATTGATGCCGTCGAAAAGGCAGGTTACGGCGCTTCCAAGAAAGGTGTGGCGCAGGATAGCGGCAGAGAAACGCCGTCATATGTTCTGCCAGAGGAAGAAGCGCTAAAGGACCATGAAACGCCCATGTTAAAAAAGAGGCTGATTGCTTCGGTGGGGTTTTTATTGGTGCTGATGTATTTTTCAATGGGGACGATGATGTGGGGATTTCCGGAGCCAAAGGCACTGGCAGGAAATCATGTAGCAATGGGCCTTTTGCAGCTATTGCTGGCAGGGGCTGTAATGGTGATTAATCAGAAATTTTTTATCAGCGGCTTTAAAAGTTTATGGCACCGATCGCCGAATATGGATACTTTGGTAGCGCTTGGGGCATCAGCGGCTTATCTGTGGAGCATTGTGGCTCTGTTCTTGATGACGGATGCACAGCTAAAAGGTGATCATGCGGCAATTATGGTATATATGGATGAATTTTATTTTGAGTCGGCGGCAATGATTTTAACTTTGATTACGGTCGGAAAGATGCTGGAGGCGCGCTCAAAGGGAAGAACAACCGACGCACTGAAAAGTCTTATGAGGCTTACGCCGAAAACTGCAGTTATTGTGCGGGACGGTATAGAGGTTAGTGTGCCAGTGCAGCAGGTGAAAAAAGGGGATATCTTTGTAGTACGGCCGGGAGAAAGCATTCCGGTCGACGGTACAGTTCTTGATGGGACAGGCGCGGTGGATGAAGCGGCGCTTACAGGGGAAAGTATTCCGGTCGATAAAATGTCCGGGGATCAAGTCTTTGCAGCGACTATCAATCAGTCTGGATTTTTGCGCTGTGAAGCTGCGCGGGTTGGCGAGGATACAACACTTTCTCAGATTATTAAGATGGTCAGCGATGCGGCAGCGACAAAAGCGCCGATTGCAAAAGTTGCAGATAAAGTTTCCGGCATTTTTGTGCCGACAGTGATTGCTCTTGCAGCGCTGACGACAGTGTTTTGGGTTCTTGCCGGACAGGAATTCAGCTATGCGCTGGCGCGCGGAATATCGGTTCTTGTAATCAGTTGTCCGTGTGCACTTGGTCTTGCGACGCCGGTAGCCATTATGGTCGGCAATGGACTTGGTGCAAGAAATGGAATTTTGTTTAAAACAGCCGTTTCTCTTGAAGAGACAGGAAAGGTACAAATTGTAGCGCTTGACAAAACGGGAACGATCACAAGCGGCGAGCCCAAAATTACGGATATGGTACCAGCGGAAGGCATAACGACAAAGGAGCTTTTAGAGCTCGCGCTGGCGCTGGAAGCAAAAAGCGAACATCCACTAGCAAAAGCGATTCTTGAAAAGGGAAAAGAGCTTTCTGTAACAGCGAAAGAAACAACAGAATTTAAAGCGCTGCCGGGAAATGGTCTCACTGCAGTATTGGATGGAAAAGTTTTAATAGGGGGCAGTCTAAAATTTATCGAAGAGAAAGCAGAAGTTCCGGCATTGATGAAAGAGCAGGCAGAAACGCTGGCAGAAAAGGGAAAGACACCGCTTTTGTTTGCGCAGGACGGAAGAGCTGTCGGGATTATTGCTGTTGCAGATACTATAAAAGAAGACAGCCCTCGCGCGGTGCAGGAGCTTCAAAATATGGGAATCCGTGTTGTAATGCTGACAGGAGATAATGAGCGGACTGCAAGAGCAATCGGAGCGCAGGCAGGCGTTGATGAAGTTATTGCCGGTGTTTTGCCGGATGGTAAGGAGAGCGTTATCCGCCGTTTAAAGGAGCAAGGGAAAGTCGCAATGGTCGGAGACGGCATTAACGACGCACCAGCGCTGACCAGAGCGGATATGGGAATTGCGATTGGAGCAGGCGCGGATGTTGCGATAGATGCGGCGGATATTGTGCTGATGAAAAACAGTCTTCGCGATGTGCCGGCAGCAATTCGTCTGAGCCGGGCTGCTCTGAAAAATATTCACCAAAATTTATTTTGGGCTTTTTTCTATAATGTGATTGGAATCCCGCTGGCGGCTGGTGCGCTTACACATTTTGGACTGACTTTAAATCCGATGTTCGCGGCGGCGGCGATGAGTCTGTCAAGCTTTTGCGTAGTATCCAATGCGCTACGGCTTAATTTCAGCAAACTGTATGACGATAGTCATGATAAAAAAATAAATCAAATGGTTCAAAAGGAAAAACAAGAAAAAGAAAGAGAGGAAATGAACATGAAAAAAACAATGAACATTGAGGGAATGATGTGCATGCACTGTGAAAACCGTGTAAAGAAGGCACTGGAAACGATTCCAGAAGTAGAATCGGCGGAAGTAAGCCATGAATCAGGAACTGCAACTGTCACTTTAAAATCAGAAATCGACGATACTGTACTGAAAAACACAGTGGAAGAGCAGGATTATAAAGTTGTTTCGATTGTATAGCGATTGCATGACAGAAAAGAAAAAGCGTATCTGGAATTAATTTCCCAGATACGCTTTTTTAACTTGTTCACTTTTGGCAAGCTCTTCGCCTGTTCCTGAAAGAATAATTTTTCCTGTTTCCAGCACATATGCTTTGTTGGCGACGGAAAGAGCCATTTGAGCGTTCTGTTCTACAAGAAGAATTGTAGTGCCCGCTTTATTAAGATTTTTGATGATATCAAAAATTTGTTCTACGAGAATCGGCGCAAGACCCATTGAAGGTTCATCCAGCATCAGGAGTTTTGGGTTGCTCATGAGCGCGCGGCCCATTGCCAGCATTTGCTGTTCACCACCGGAAAGAGTTCCTGCAATTTGTTTTCTTCGCTCCAGCAGACGGGGAAACTGCTCAAAAATCATTTCAAGATTGCCCGCGATTGTGGAGGATGGCTGCGTAAAAGCGCCCATTTCAAGATTTTCCTGTACAGTCATCTGAAGAAAGATGCGCCTTCCCTCCGGTACCTGTGCAAGACCTCTTTGCAGAATTTTGTGCGGTGCGAGTTTTGTAATGTTTTCATCCAAAAATGTTATGCTGCCGGTTTTACTTCTGAGAAGACCGGAAATGGTTTGAAGCGTTGTACTTTTACCGGCGCCGTTTGCACCGATTAAGGTAACGATATCGCCTTCTGTTACTTCAAAAGAAATTCCTTTTACGGCGTGAATGGCACCGTAGTAGACATTGATATCGTCAACTGCTAAGATTTTTTTGCTCATCGTTTACACCTCCTTTTGCTTTCCCAGATATGCTTCGATTACAAGCGAGTTGGACTGAATTTCAGACGGTGTTCCTTTAGCGATGATTTGCCCGTAATTAAGTACGGCGATTGCTTCACAGATTCCCATGACAAGATTCATATCGTGTTCGATCAGAAGAATTGCGATTTGGAAACGGTCCCGGATATCTTGAATTGTCTCCATAAGTTCGGCTGTTTCAGAAGGATTCATTCCGGCCGCCGGCTCATCAAGCAGAAGTACTTTTGGATTTGTTGCAAGCGCCCGGATAATCTCAAGTCTGCGCTGTGCGCCGTATGGAAGGGAACCTGCCGGTGCATCCGCGAGGTGTGTCATGTCAAAGATAGACAGGAGATCAAGAGCATGCTCGTGAGCATCCTTTTCTCCGTCCCGGTAAGCGGGCGTACGGAACATGCCAGAAAGTAAGCTGTAATTAATTTCATGGTGAAGACCTACTTTGACATTTTCTTCGACTGTCAGCTTGTCAAAAAGACGGATATTCTGAAAAGTTCTGGCAATACCGGCACGATTGATTTTGATGGTATTCATTCCTTTGGTATCTTTTCCGTCTAATAGAAAGGTGCCGCGCGTCGGCTGGTATACTTTTGTAAGTAAATTAAAGATTGTTGTTTTGCCAGCGCCGTTTGGGCCGATGAGGCCGGCAATTTCTGTGCGGCCAAGTGCCATGTTGAAATCATTTACGGCAGTGAGACCGCCGAAGTCAATGCCAAGATTTGTGATTTCAAGAATCGGAGGATCTTCGATATCTCGTTCCGGAATGAGCGAATGACCTTTGAAATCTTTGAGATTTCGGTTAATCTCTTCTTTTGACGAATGTCTTCCTTTCCTATTCATTGGTCATACCTCCTCTTTTTGCGGGAAATCCGGATTTCTTTTTTTCGGTCTGAGAAATCGCGTGATTTTTCCGATGTATTTGTCAATGAAAGCCCTGAAAGTTAAATTGTTTGTTGCCAGCATTACTAGAATCAGGACAATTGCGTAAATCAGCATACGGTAATCTGAGAATTCGCGCAGTGCTTCAGGTAGAATCGTTAAAATAGCAGCAGAGATAATGCTGCCGACGATATTGCCCATACCGCCTAGCACAACGAATACAAGAATTAAAATTGAAGTATTGAAATTAAATTTTACCGGAGCTACCGTTGAATAGTTAAGAGCAAAAAGTGCGCCTGCCATTCCTGCAAGGGCAGCGCTGGTAACAAAGGCCGTCAGCTTAAAATTCGTAACATTTAGTCCAATGCTTTCAGCAGCGATACGATTATCGCGCGTTGCCATAATAGCGCGGCCTTGCTTGCTGTTTATAAGATTCTGCACGATAAACAATGTGAAAAGAACCAGTATAAACCCAGATGTAAAAGTTGCTAATTTTTGAATTCCGGTAGCGCCCATCGGACCGTTCAGAATCATTTTTCCATTGATTGGGTCAAGTCCTAATTTTTCTGCTGATGTTGCAATACGGAGGCCGGCTTCATCCATTCCGATATAGATACAATTCAGAACATTTCGGATAATTTCACCGAATGCCAGCGTAACAATCGCAAGATAGTCACCGCGCAGCCTGAGAACGGGAATGCCGATCAAAACGCCGGCAATTCCGGCGATGATTCCGCCGACTAGGATTGCGATGAAAAGGCGAGGCATAGCGACAACCACACTTTCCTGCAGAACAGTGGAAGCGATGACACCGGCAAAAGCACCGATGCTCATGAAACCCGCGTGGCCGAGACTGAGTTCGCCTGAAATACCTACCACAAGGTTCAGCGATACGGCAAGAGAAATATATACGCAGATAGGAACGAGCTGTCCGTAAAGAGAATTGGTAACAAAGCCGAGCGTATCAAATATCGTTATGATAATAAAAGCAAGGATAACGATACTATATGCAAGAACAGATTTTTTTCTGTAGGATGTCATGTTCTTTAGTTTATTTTTTAAATTCTTTTTCATGTTCGCTCCTCCTTATACCTTTTCATGAATTTTCTTACCGAGGAGTCCTGTCGGCTTTACAAGAAGAACGATGATTAAAACACCGAATACGATGGCGTCAGAAAGTTCTGTAGATACATAGGCTCTGGCAAAAATTTCGATGATACCAAGTACAAGGCCTCCAATCATTGCACCGGGAATAGAGCCGATACCGCCAAATACGGCAGCAGTAAAAGCTTTGATTCCTGGCATTGCGCCTGTTGTCGGCATGAGCGTAGGGTAGGACGAACAGAGAAGAACTCCGGCGACTGCAGCCAGTGCCGAGCCGATTGCAAATGTCATGGAAATTGTGGAATTAACATTAATTCCCATGAGCTGAGCAGCTCCGTTATCTTCAGAGACGGCCCGCATGGATTTTCCCATTTTTGTCTTTGCAGTGAAAAAAGTAAGCACCAGCATAATGATGATGCAGGCAAGCACCGTAAAAATCGTTTCCGGAGAAATAACAAGCTGTCCGTCAAAGAATTTAAAACTCTCTATTTTTGCGAAAAGCGATGTAAATACCTTTGGAGCGCTGCCCCATGCGAGGAGCGCCGCATTTTGCAGAAAATAGGAAACGCCGATAGCAGTAATAAGCACTGCAAGCGATGTAGCGCCGCGTAGTGGCTTATAGGCGAGTCTTTCGATAATGATTCCGAGCAGTGTACAGAAAGCCATAGCGACAATGACGGAAAGCCATGCTGGCAGACCGAATGAAGAGGTCGAATAGAAAGCGATGTAAGCGCCAACCATAATAACATCTCCGTGCGCAAAATTCAGCATTTTTGCGATGCCGTAGACCATTGTATAACCCAGTGCAATAATTGCGTAGACGCTTCCAAGTCCCAGACCGCTCGTCAGATAAGTTAAAAAAGTCATAAGTGTGTACCTCAATTGTACTTTACAAATTTAGGAACGGGCCTGATCGGTACTTCCGACCAAGCCCATAATGCTTTTACTGTTATGTTATTACATATCTACATAAATACCGTCTTTAATGACGCAGACAACCGGAGATTTTGAAACTTCTCCTGCTGTACTCCAAGTCATGGCAGTTCCTGTCAGTCCGTCGAAAGTGAAATCGCCTGTAAATACGCCGACTAATGCATCGCAGATTTCTTCTGCACTGGATTCAGCGGTAATGCCTGCTTCCTGACAGGCATCATAGATTGCATATACGCAGTCGTAGGCATCAGCAGCAAATTGATTTGGTGTTTCACCGTAAGCGGCTTCATAAGAAGCGACGAAGGATGCAACCTTTTGATCTTCTGACCATGGATTGAACGGAGTCATCAGCATTACACCATCTGCCAGAGAAGTATCGAAGCCTTTTAATGTAAGAATACCGTCCATACCATCAACACCAAAGAAAGTCGGAGCATAGTCCATAGAATGAGCCTGCGCGAGAATCAGGGATGCAGGTGTATAATAGATTGGCAGGAATACTAAATCTGCTTCTGCTGATTTTGCACCTGTAAGCTGTACGGAGAAGTCTGCGTTATCATCAGAAGAGAATGTTCCCGTATAAACGATTTCAAGGCCTTTTGCTTTGATTTCAGAAGCAAAAGCTGTGTAAATTCCTGTGGAATAAGCATCTGCATTGTTGTAGATAACGGCAATTTTTGTTCCGAGTGCATTGTCAGCAATGTAATCGGCTGCAGTGATTCCCTGATTCGGGTCTGTAAAGCACATCTGGAAAACATTATCCTTTCCCTTTGTAACATCTGCAGAAGATGCAGACGGGGTCAGTTCAAAAATACGGTCTGCATAGGTTTCTGACGAAACAGCCACGCAAGGTGTTGTTGTTACGGTTCCAAGCAGGATCTGAAGTCCCCAGTCCTTGAGGTTTGTATAAGCGTTGACACCTTTTTCTGCGTCATTCTCATCGTCCTGAAAATTAAGTTCGAACTGAAGTCCGCCGAGAGCATTGATTTCTTCAACGGCAATCTTGGCGCCGTTATAAACAGCAGTGCCGTAAATAGCAGCAGTTCCTGTGAGAGGGCCAATGCCGCCAAGCTTGATTGCGTCAGCAGAACCTTCTTCATTCCCGCCGCAGGCTGCGAGACTGAAGATCATCATGAGCACCAGTGCGATGCATAAAAGTTTTTTCATCTTCATTTTTCTTTTCTCCTTCTTTACTATAATAAAAAATGTATAGTCATAAAAAATCGGCTCCGCCTAAAAGACAAAGCCGATTCAATATGCCGATTTGATTTCATCACATGGCAAGCATGGCTCTTCTTTCAGCGTGTGTATTTTGAATACCCGCAAGAATGACGCCGAGGACGGCGAGGATGCCGACGAGCGTTAGGCTAAGCACGACGAGAGTGAGAGCAAGTAAAACAGACAGCACAAAAATGCTGCCTACAATAAGGACGAGGCTGTTTACAGTCGGACTATGAAATTCGTAATTGAAAGAAACCTTTTCCATCTGTGATTTAAAACTCCTGCCTTACTCTGTGATAAAACTTAATACTATAAGGATTCTACTAAAGATATCCGGAATTGTCAAGGAAAAAACTATGAAAATAAAACAATTTATTTAAAAAAATTTTGTTTTTCAAAACAAAAGGATTTGGATGCGGAAAAAAAGTGAAAAATATAGAAAAAAAGTTTGGGAATGTGTGAAAAAATGGTATACTAACTATAAGAAAAGCAGAAGATTTATAATAATAGAAGTAAAAAGGAAAACGGGAGGAGTGAGATGTACCTGTTTATTTTAGGCGGAATCGTGATCGTCTGCTGCCTGATATATATTTTTTTCGCAGATCATCCAGAGTATTTTGTAGGAAAAAAGACAAAG
>CALXBT010000137.1 GCA_944386585.1 uncultured Clostridia bacterium
AAGGAGGGGGAAACATTTTACCTTAGCATAGGTGTTGATGATTTGGAAAAAGATCCGCTGTCTTTGACAACAGAGCTGTATGATCATGAAAATAAAGTGATTTACACGCATCATAAAGAAAAAATCACTGCCGGAGTCAATGGAAAATATCCTGATACCATTACAGAAAAAATTTCTATTTTAGAGGCGGGAGAATATAGAGCTGTCTGTACAGTTCGTGATGAAAACGGTACCGGAATCCGCGTGTATACCTTCATAGTAGAACATACAGAAGCAGTGAAAGGGGCGGTAAATCACTTTCCAGCATGGGAAACGGCGCGGATTGATTACAATAAAGCGCATCCTGAAAATCCGCGATCTGCGGATGTCTTTTGGGCCGCAGAGGCATTTCTTCTAACAGCGGAAGCTGTAGGAAAGCCGTCTTCTGTCATTGCAGAAATCAAGGAATATCCGGGGAAAAGAACAGAGCTGTTTTTAAAAAATGGATTATACAGCGGAACACTGTTTGACAGTGCAATAGCGGCAGATTTAATTCAAAAATGCGAGGCCTCACCGGCTGGAATATATACGCTGAATTTTCTGTTTACAGCTAGATATGCAGGCGGGAAAGAAGCAGTGGATACGGTAACTGTGATTGTCCAAGATGCTTCTGGAAATGGAATACAGATTCACAGAGTGTTTTAAACGCGGAAGAAAAAGGCGGGGCAGCTTTAAAATAAAAAACCGGGAAGAGTGGCTCTCTTCCCGATCTGCATAAATAATATTATATCAATTTTATTGAATCAATTTATGACTCATTCCGCATTGATAGGAGTAACTGTAAACCTGTAAGAGTCTTTATCAAGATTTGATTCAATCGTATAAGAGATTTCTGTAGCGCCGTTTAATGACAAGGTGCCTGAAAGAGAGCCTTTTCCGCTATTTGGCGAAAGTTTATCGCATTTGATGACGGCGTTACTGTCTTTTGCTGTGATTCTTACCTGAACGGAAGTCACACCGGAAGGAACAAGATAATTTTTTGTACCATCCGGATTATCAATGCTTTCTGCATGAGAATCGCTGTACAAAACGGAAAGGTTGTCTAACTCTGTATTTCCGGCAATTTTAGCGACAACTTCATAAGTAAGAGGCTGTTTACCCGTTTCCGAAACCATGATTTTCACAGTTTCAGAAACTCCGGAAATAGGAAAAGAAATACTATTCGGACTATCGTCTCCTGTTTTCCATGGTCCTCCTCCAATCATGAAATTTACTAAAGCGTTTGAATTTTCCGGTTCAGCGGTAATTGTAATATTTGACGATTCAAATGGTGCAACGGCTTCATAACTGCGAGTATCGGCGCTGAATTTCGGTGAAAGCGACAGATTGCTGTTTTCATTTTTTACAGTGAGGCTTTTCAGCTTTGCGCCGGGAAGATCCGCAGTCTTTGCAGATTCACTCTTTACAGATGAAGTGACGGAGCCTACCTGCAATACGGTATGGAGTTTGTAAGAAGTATTTGGTTCAAGATCTTCAAAAGTCCATGTTACACTGCCGTTTTTTGAGATACTGCTGTTTTTTACACGGTTAGTAGGAACGGCGCTGCCTTTGCTGTCCTGACCGTTAATAATGCGGGAAGAACTTGGCGTGGCATCACTGGCTGGCAATAATACACCGAAAACTTTCCCCGTTGTAGAGGAAGAAACTGTTACTGTGGCTTTAATACTGTCTTCGTCTTCATCTCCAAATGAAATTTTTGAAATGGTATTACCGTTTGCTACGGTTCTGAAATACGATGAAAATGCGGCATTTCCGTTGTTGCCGGAATCTTTGAAGGTGTTTTTATCTAAAATCACATAATATGTCGTATCATAGTCAAGATTGCTGTTCGGCGTAATGGTGATAATCTTTTTGGATGAATTGATAGAAGCGTCGATGGAAATCCGTGTACCGGAACTAGAGCCTTTCCTGAGTTCGATTTCTTTATCGTCAATAATATCATCAAGAACGCTGCTTGTAATAGTATTGCCGTTATAACGCTTTATTGCAGAATCAAAAGTAAGTTTGATGGTTGTACCTACTGCGACATCTTTTGCATTTTTGGAAGGAGAAACGGAAATATCGGCATCATCTTCATCTTCTGTCGTAAAGTAAGTAGAAAAAGAATCGTTGCCTTTACCATCTGTATATTTGAAAGTATTAGCGTCAATTACAACATAATATTTTTTATCGTAGTCAAGATCATCATCCGGCGTAATAGTAATGGTTTTTTTAGAGGAATTGATCTCCGCAGAGAAATCGACTTTGCTGCCGGAGGCCGATTTTTCGCGCAGCTCAATTAAATCTTCAAGATCAGAATTACTGATGGTCTTGCCGCTGTATTTTGTAATTGCAGAGCTAAAAGAAAGCTTGATTTCAGTATTAACAGCAACACCTGTTTTTCCGCGTTCTGGTGTACAGGAAATATCTGAATCGGCATCAGAATATTTTGGAGCCGTTACACCGCTTTTCGTGTTTATTCTGTCAGGTTTTGTTTCATAGGTAATGCCGTTTGCGTTGGCATTCATTGTCTTGATTTCACCGTCTCCGCGGAATAGTGAAAGTGCATCGACATTTGCTGTAGTAACGGTTGCATAGTCGTCAAGAGTAATTTCGGAATTTTTGCCTGTGCTTTCCACATTGAGCGTTGTAATAGTACCTGATTCAAAATTTACATGACAATCCGCACCGGAGACAAATACGAGAGGAAAATTTCCGTCCAAGTATGCCTCTGCACCGCCGTAAATTTTGATTTTGTCAAAACCAGTACCGAAAAGCCCGCCGTCGAGGCTGGAGGTATGGAGGTGTGCAGTTTTCCAGACATTTGCCTCAAGAATCCGGGTTTCGTTGGAAGCAGTTATCTGTACTGCTGAGTCGGTTTTACTGATTTGCATGGACGCTACGCGTGAATTATTGATGGTAACAACTCCGTCATCCGAGCCCTCATCTGCTCCACCTCCCTGCACATAAAGCGTACCGAGCACCATACAATTATCAATTGTAACATCGCCTTCTTCTACATTTTTATTGATTGTAATTCCGTTTGAATAAATGCGGTTCGACACTTTTGTATCTTCTTTGGAAATTGTAAGAGCATTTTTAACAATGGTTTCTTTTTTTACGATATCACAGATAATTTTAGCCGCTTGCGCGCGGGTAAGGCTGTCGAGTGGGTGAAGAAGCCCGTCGTCGTAGGCGCCCATATACTTTTTGCCTACAATACGCGAAAGACTTGATTCTGCCCAGTCACTAACATTTGCATAATCGCCGTAGGTTTTCAAACTGCTGTTATAATTGTATGTCGGCACGATACGAGAAAGCATAACGGCCGCTTCTTGACGGGAAATTTTATTATTTGGAAGGAATGTACCGTCGTCATAGCCTCCTGCATAGCCTGCAGCCACTGCTTTTGAGACCTCGTTATAATACCACTCGATAGATGGAACATCCGAGAATGTAAGCGTTGAGGATGCATTGTTACCTAGTGCGTTATTTACCATTTTTGTAAATTCTGCGCGTGTTACAGGATTGTCAGGCAGGAAGGTGCCGTCGGGATAGCCGGAAATAATTCCTTTCTCTGCTGCATCTAAGATGTATGACTTTGCCCAATGTTCGTCAATGTCGCTGAAAGACGCTCCGTATGAAGATACGCCTGATACTGTAAATCCCGCAAGAACAGTACCGATTGTAAGCGACGCGGTTAAAAGCCCGCTGATGAAAATTTTTTTCATGATTCCCCTCTCTTTTATCCGATTTATAAAGTCAAAATGATTCTGTTATCACTATACCATAAAAACTATCTCTACTACAATTACCATATGATTACAGATGATGATATTTTTTTGACGAAAAAGACAGAAAAAAGTTGCAGACAGGAACAAAATTTACTATCAGCCGTCAAAGGAAATGTAATATTCATGTAATTGGACTTTCGTACGGAGTTTGGTATAATTGTCTAAGGAATTTTTATGAAAGGCAGGCATAATGCTGTATTTCAAAATATGGTGTTATGCGGGAGGGAGATACAAGATGAAAAGAAAAGCAATCAGTATTTTGCTTGTGCTTGCGCTTATATTTGCAAGCAGTGTTGCAGTCTTTGCCGATATTGATTATTCGGAGTGGGATTCACAGTCCGCATATCCAAGCGATGTGGTGAATACGCAGCTTTTTGCACCGGTAAAATTTTTAATTGATAAAAAAATTATCGAAGGATATGAAGACGGACTTTTTCACGCGGATAGAAGTATTACAAGAGCAGAATATACAAAAATGATTTTGACCGCAACAAATAATCATAATAATTTAGATCAGTACGAGGCCAGCGGCTTTACAGATGTCAGCGGTCACTGGGCTGAGAGTTATATTGACGCAGCTGTTGCACTTGGACTGATTAACGGAATGGGAGATGGCACTTTTGCTCCGGACGGTACAGTAACTTATGCGCAGGTCATTGCTATTTTTGTGAGGACAAAGGGAATGACTGACGAGCAGATGAGGGCGTACGGCAGCTGGCCGGATAATTATGCAAAATATGCCCAGATGTACAACATGCTTGGTAATGTAGCAGTTTCTGACTGGAATGCAGCGGCAACGCGAGGCGATGTTGCGCAGATTCTCTACAGAAATCTGCCGAAGTAAGAAACCTTTCGTGATAAGAGAAGTATTTGGATATGTTTAAAACAGAGGTGAGTAAAATGAAAAACAAATTGATTAGAACGCTTGCGGTAGCAGTGTGCTTTACGATGCTTGCGGCGAGTGCTGTGTTTGCAGCAGAGATTCCAAGCGATGTTGAAAACAGCGCGAATGAGGCTTTAAAAGAGGCGGTATCAGCATTAATGGATGCTGGGGCGATTACGGGCGATGAGGACGGGCTTTTTCATCCAGAGGAGAATCTGACGCGTGCACAGGTGTGCAGCATCATTGTAAAAACAATCAATCCGAATGCAGCAGAATTGACAGGGACGGTAACGGTGAATGTTCCTGACAGCGGCTTTACAGATATGCGCGGCTATGGCTGGGCGGCATCATTTATTAATTATGCGGCGAATAACGAAATCGCGCTGGGGTATGCGGACGGAACTTTCAAGCCGGGAAATGATGTAACTTTTGCAGAGCTCGTTACTTTTACGGTAAGAGCCTGTGGATATACAGACAGTAATATTGGCGGAACATGGCCGCAGAATTATCTCAGTAAAGCAGAGCAGCTTGATCTTTTTGCAGATATGGGTATGGTAACAGAGACAGGAGCAACGCCTGCTGATGATCCTGACGCAGCGCGTGCGATGAAAGCGACAAAAGAAATGGCGGCGATGATCATCTTTAATGCGATGGAAGAAATTGCCGAAGCTAATACGCAGGAGGACCGTCCGCAGGGAACGGATAAGGACGAAGCTGCGGTGATCCCGAATCTCAGTGAGTTTACTTTTGCCAGCGGTGCTTTTAATTCCGATATCAACGAGTATAACGGAAAAGCCCTTGCTAAGAATGTGACAGTATATGTATACGGGAATAAGAGTGAATATAAGAAAAATATGGAATTCAGCACAAAGAAAGAGGATTATCGCGAAACAAATATCTATAAATATAAAAGTGTAAGTACGCCTGCTTGGTATAAGCTTGAAAACGGTAAAATTGCAGAAATAGTTGTTCCGGGCGATGTAGGTTTCAGCGGCAGAATTTACTGTGTGATTACCGGTACAAACAGCAAAGTAATAAATCATGCAGATGAGGCTGTAACAGGGCTCGACACGCTGACGGCCGGTCGTGAGATTACATGGTTTGCTAAGAAAAATCTGGAGATTCCAGCAGTAACGGATGGTCAGGTTTATGAACTTTATGCAAAGAACGGAGAAATACAGCAGATTGCAGTGCCGGAGTCTGCGGATAAAAGAGAAGATGCTTTTGTAGAAATTACCGGCGGTGCCTTTGCAGAAGCAGAAGACTATAAAGATGGCCTTGTACAGATTGATGGGAAATGGTATGCTATTAAGGACAATGCAGCAGTATATGTCTTTGAGGATGATGAGTATACAGTAGGCAGGCTTTCCAATATTAGAAATAATAAGGTCAGATTGTATGATATTTCCGATGATGATGAATCTTCGGTTGACATCGTGGTAGTAGAAAAGTAAAATAAAAATAGATTTTAGGATCGGGACTGCTAAGGCAGTCCCCTTTCATTGATCGGAGTTTTGTAATAAAATGTATGTACAATTTTTTGTAATCTTTGCACTGGTGATTATCGGTTTTTTTCTTGGCCGCAGAGGAATTATTGATGAAAATACGAATGCCGGTATCAATAAAATGATTATGAAGCTCATCGTACCGTGCATGTTTATTGATAAGATTGGAAATCTTGCCATGAACGAACACACACTGCACGAATTTTTTTTGACGCTGATTGTGTTTACTTTGATTCTGTTTCTGTGCGGGCTGTATGCTTATGGATACAGTAAAATCAGGAAATTTCCGCGAGAAAACTCTAATGTGGCAGAATTCTGTATGGTACTTCCGAATAATGCTTTTATGGGATTTCCCATTGCAAGCACATTTTTTGGGGAATTGGGACTTCTGATGATGGCAGCAACGAATGCCGCCATGAATATTTATATGTTTTCCTACGGTATCATGCTGATGGAAAGAAATGAAAGGGACGGACGGCAGTCTTTTGCGGTGCATGCTGTACGGATGGCCAAGCACCTTTTCAATCCAATGATGGCTTCGCTTGTAATTTCACTTTTTATCTGCGGATTCGGTCTTGCGATTCCGCTGCCGCTAAAGGAACTTCTCTCTCAGATTAGCGGGCTTTGTACACCGCTTGCGATGCTTTATGTAGGAGCGACTCTTTCAAAAGGTGATTTCGCATCGGTATTAAAGAGCAAGGCAGTTATTGAAGCAAGCCTGAATAAGGTTTTTATTATGCCGCTGATTACATGGGGACTGGTATATTTTCTTCCGCTGGGCATGGTAGCAAAGGCGATGTGCATTTTAGCGGCAGCAATGCCGACAGCAGCAATGACATCGATGCTGGCAGGAGATCATAGGCAGGACACAAGACTTGCGGGGATGATTCTTTTGGTAACAACAGCGCTTTCGGCAGCAACGATGATGATATGGATTCAGTTAATTTATATATTCTTGGTGTAAAGGGAAAATGGCTTAATAATTCTAAAGTTGATGAAGAACGAAAAACATGCTGTACATAGTGAGAGAAATAAAAATTGTATGATTCTATACAGTTTGAAAGGACAACTTGGCAAAAATATAAAAAATTAAGGAACCGGAAATAAAGAAAAGGAACATTGAAATGAATGAAGCAAAAAGAACACTTGAACGGGTGAAAAATTTTCATTACATTCTGATTCTTGAAGGAATGGCTGTCGGGGTGCTTTCTGGCGTAGTAATTGTGCTGTTCCGGCTGGCAATCAGTAAGGCGGAGGAATATATGGATATCCTGCGGAAATTTGCTTCTCAAAAAGTATTTATGGCAGCTGCTTTTTTCTTCATTATTTTAGCACTGGCGTTGTTTTGTGCACTTCTTGTAAAAAAGGATGGAATGATTTGCGGCTCTGGTATTCCTCAGGTAAAGGGGGAAATGATTGATCGAATTGAAACAAAGTGGTACCGCGTGTTAATATTTAAATTTTTCGGAGCAGTTGCTGCAATCGGGGCGGGGCTCTCGCTTGGCCGCGAAGGACCAAGCGTGCAGCTGGGTGCAATGACGGGAAAAGGCTTTTCTCGCATTACTAGAAAACTGCGTACAGAAGAAAAACTTCTCATGACCTGCGGAGCAGGAGCGGGACTTTCTGCTGCATTCAATGCACCGCTTGCCGGCGTGGTGTTTTCTCTTGAAGAGCTTCATAAGAATTTTTCAGAAGAAGTTCTGATGTCGACAATGGCGGCGGCGATTACTTCGGATTTTGTATCGCGATATGTTTTTGGCCTTGCTCCTGTCTTTGCTGTTCATACTCCGCAGATGCTGCCGCTGAAGTATTACTGGCTTGTTATTCTGCTTGGCATTTTACTCGGTGCAATGGGTGTTTTTTATAATTTTTCAATTAGGAAAGCGCAGGATTTTTACGGACATATCCGTGATACGCTTCCGCGTATTATGCTTCCGTTTGTATTCGCAGCGATATTTTCGCTGATATATCCAAGCGTGCTTGGCGGAGGCAGCCCGCTTGTAGAAAGCATTGCTGGAAATGAAATTATGTTGAAAAGCCTTTTGCTTCTCTTTGTCATAAAATATATTTATTCGATGCTCAGTTTCGGAAGCGGTGCGCCGGGCGGTATTTTTTTACCGCTGCTTGTTTTGGGTTCCGTGCTTGGCGCGAGTTTCTTTGATCTCAGCGCGTTGTTTCTTGAAATTGACAATGTATATTTAGCAAATTTTGTGATATTTGGCATGGCCGGTTATTTTGCCGCTATTGTGCGGGCGCCAGTGACCGGTGTAATTCTTATTTCTGAAATGACTGGCAGCTTATCGCATCTTCTTACATTATCTATTGTATCATTGACAGCCTATGTGACGGCAGATATTTTAGGCGGCAGGCCGATTTATAATCAGTTGCTTGACCGTATTTTGTCGAATCGCGTGATCGAGCAGGGCCGTGCAAATGTAAAACGCAGTCGTAAAAAAGTTCTCGTGGAAACACCAGTGTATTTTGGTGCTGCCGCTGACGGTATAAAGGTCTCTGATCTTAGTCTGCCGAAAGGGACACTGATTGTCAGTTTGACAAGGGATAATGATGAAATCGTGCCGTATGGAGGTACGATTATTCGCGGCGGAGATCGGCTGGTGGTACTCTGCAATAACGATGAAACAGCGGCAGTAGATGAAGTACTTGATACATTCTGCCGAAAAATGAAACTGTAAAAATTGAAAGAAAAAGAACAAATTAGTTAAGTAAAAAATTTGGGATAATTGAAATGTGAAATTAAAAAATATATTTGATTTTAGTGAAAGAGCAAAGGAATCAAGAAATTGTTTCCGAGAAATTATTAAAAAAGAAGCGGAAAATAAAAATGGAATAATAAAACATTAAAGCTTCCGTAACACTGCTGTAATGGACTTTTTTACAGCAGTGTTTTATTATAAATGTGAACCTTGAAAACCGCGTAATTTGCTGTATTATATGACCCACCACATTCTATTACAGTTATGTTACATTTGGCCCAAAGAATTGACTTGCGCCGGTAGACAAGGTTATAATTTAACCTGATAGTATGTGTGGTAGTCTGACTACTTATACCTACTATTCATAATGTCAAATTATCTTCGGAAGGGGAAGGTGATTTGCAGAGAAAAAACAGGCCCCTTCCAAAGAAAAATTTAGGAGGATACTCGAAATGAAAAAAGTACTTTCATTCGTACTGGTGCTCTCACTG
>CALXBT010000138.1 GCA_944386585.1 uncultured Clostridia bacterium
GTCATCGCTGCTCTGTTCACCATAAACGGCGGCAAAATTTCCGTAAAACCATGTTCCGTCGTGTGAAGATTCAGCATGAAGTTAATAACAGAGCGCTCAAGTCTTGCTCCAAGACCCTTGTATACCGTAAATCTGGCACCGGAAATTTTTGCAGCTCTCTCAAAATCAAAAATCCCAAGATCAGTGCCAATATCCCAATGCGCTTTATTTTCAAAATCAAACTCTCTTGGTACACCCCACTTGCGCAGTTCTTCATTGGCTGTATCGTCCTCACCAATCTGTACATCCTGATACGGTGTATTTGGAACGCTTAGAATTGCAAGCTGAAGTTCCTCTTCCACACCGCTTAGTTGGCCGTCAAGCACTTTGATTTTCTCAGAAAGCTCTTTCATGTTGGCCATCAGCTGCGAAGTGTCCTTTCCTTCCTTTTTCATAACAGGAATCAATTTAGAATCCTGATTCTGCTTATTCTTCAGCGCTTCCACTTCAGCCAGAATTTCTCTTCTTTTCTCATCAAGCTCCTTCACTCTGCCAATGCCAAAATCTCCTTTCAGCCTCGATTCAACAGATTTTTTTACACCTTCGTAGTCTTCTCTGATTCTTTTTATATCCAACATGTTTCACACACCTCCTTTAACCTTAAAAAAGATTTTTTTTATACGTAACATAAAGCTCTGCAAGCTCTTCTACCGCCCGCTGCATTTCAATCTGCAGTCTAGAGGCCTTTTCATAGTCGCCGCTGTCCAAAGCATCCTTAATATTTGTAAGAAGACATTTCTCCCGGAGACTGTCCTTTGCAAGCGTCTTTCTCTTTAAGTCAATTTCCAGCCATCTCTGAATATCAAGATTCGTGCAGTCGTCATCATCGTGAAGTTTCACGCAGCGCCGTACCATATCCATGCTGTTTGGAATAATTCTATCATGAAGCTCCGTTGCCCACTGCGATACAATTGCCTCCTTATACGATGCCAGCGTAATATCATTCATGACATTGTCTGCTTTAAATACCTCCAATTTTTCCGGATATTTATCAAATGCTATAATATTTTCCCATACCGTTGCCGGTGCCTTTCCGAAAAGCCGGTTTCGCTCTTCCTCCGTAAATTCCTCAAACACTTCCCGCTCGCTGCGATACTCTCTGTCTTTTTCTAAATAAAAGTCAGGTTCTCCCCATTTTTTAGAAAGAGACGCCAGAAGTTCGTCCGGCGTTTTCTTTGCCGAGAGGCAAGCTTTGATTCCATCCAGCATTGCAAGATAGCTGGCAGCAATGACAAGATATGTATTGCTCTTGGGATTCGGCGCCCGCAACTCAAAGCGTGTCGCAAGCGGATTTCCAAGTTCTCTCACAAGCCCAATCAGTACAGTTCTGTTACGAGACGGCTTTTCTACCGAATGACCAAGTGAAGTTACCGTACAAACAGGTGCTTCATATCCCGGCTTCAATCGGTTTAGGCTGTCGTTCGATGCACTGACAAACGGGTTAATTACTTCATAGTTCTTTAGAATACCGAACAATGCACCGAATCCAATCGGACTTAAAAATTCATGTTCTCTGCCAGAAAAAAGATTTACTCTCCGCCCGTCTTTCAGCTTTGCCGCTACACCTAAATGCGTATGCTCTCCGCTTCCGGCAACACCGGACATCGGCTTTGCCATAAAAGTCACATCAAGACCGTGCGCACGAAATACATCCTTTACGATGTATTTTACCATATTTTCGTTGTCAGCTGCCTGCAGTGCCTCTGCATATTTCCAGTCAATTTCAAGCTGCTCCATGATATGATCATAATCACCGGAATGGCCCATTTTTGCTTTAATCCCTCCGACTTCCTTATGGCCCATCTCTATATCGAAGCCATATTCCTGGAGAATTAAAATGGATTTCTCAAGTGCCGTTCTTACCGGTCCGATTGTTCTTTTCCAGTACTGCTCTTTCAAACTCTGTGCCGTAGAGAGCTGCTCACGGTCCGCTTCATCATCCGGCGTCTTAACCCAAAATTCCAGTTCGGTCGCACAAGTCAGACTAAGTTCCTCAATTTCATCCGCACTATCAAGCTGCAGATATTCAAATACCTGCGGATTTTCCTTTAAAATCTCATAAAGGTCTCTTTTAAAATTTTTTACTGCATCGCGCAGAATCACCCGTGAACCTACCTCAGCGGTATCATTATGCAGCAGAAATGACGGAAGCCGGAGCGTCCCTACAGGGAGCCCCGTCTTCATGTCTACATGATTATAATTATAATCCACATACCAATTAACACTGATATCCGGTATAATATCAACCTTTGCATTATTCAGGTCTGCAATCTTAGGCAGAACTACCGAACTTCCGTCTGTCTGCACACCATGCTGAAGCAATTTCTCCATATCGCGGAGAAAAGTTTCCACCGGAATTTTTTCATCGGTATCATGTCCGCCTATATCCACACCAACAAGAGAAATAAACTTTACCTCCGGATGCTCTTTTAAAATCGCCCGGATTTCGTCCGGTTCATGAGCATCCTCCGGAATGTTAAAAAGCATTTTGTCAAATTCAAAATCAAGCATTTTTTCCTCTTTTCATTACAAACTACAAAATTACTTTTATTCTGCAAGCAGAGTCAGATAATTCTCAAGCTGATCAAGATATTTTCCATATCCAGCCCAGTCTCCGCTCTGCATCGCCGCCTGTGCATTAGTAAACGCCTCATTTGCCAGCGCAATCAATTCAGTATTTGTAAGCTCAGAAGGATCATCTACCGGATCTTGCGTTGTTCCAGCAGGCGGAGCCGTACTTTCTCCGAAGAGCGATGCAAGCGCTTCGGTCAGTGTCTCTTCATACGCAATTTTATCGTTATACGCAACGATAACTCGTTTTACTTCCGGAATTGCGGAATTCGATGCCTCAAGGTAAACAGGCTCTACATAAATGAGTGAATCCTCAATCGGAATAACAAACATATTTCCTCTTGTATAAGTCGAGCCAGAAGAATTCCAGAGGGAGAATTCCTTAGAAATTTCTGTATTTTGGTCGATCTGCGCTTCGATCTGCATCGGGCCGTAAGTGATCTTGCTCTTCGGCAGTTGATAGAGAATCAGTTCACCGTAATGTTCACCGTCATTTCTCGCTACAAGAAGACCCATCATATTATCCTTATCTCTCGGCGTGTACGGAATTGTATTCACAAATTCCTCTGTGCTTTCGCCTGGAAGCTTCATAATATAATAATTCGGCGTCATCGGCTGTTCACTGATACCATAGATCTCATTGGAAATGTCCCAGAGGTCCTCTCCCTGATAGAATACATTGACATCTTCCATGTGATAGCGCGCGTAAATATTCGCCTGAATCTGGAAAAGCGTATTCGGATATCTGATATGCGACTGAATTGCTTCCGGCATTTCATCGAAATCTCTGAAAAGGTCAGGATAAATCTTTTTCATCGTATTTGCAATCGGGTCGCTGTCATCTACAAGGTAATAATTTGTCGTTCCATTGTAAGCATCGATTACAACCTTAACAGAATTTCTGATATAGTTCACATTCGACATGTCACTGAACGGCTCCGAATAAGGATAATTATCGCTCATCGTATAAGCATCAATCACCCAGTATAGCTTTCCGTTTGCCGTAACAATATACGGATCTTCATCATAAGAGAGATAAGGCATGATTTTCTTTACTCTCTCATTGATATTTCTGTTAATCACAATTCTTGAATCACTGTCAATATTCGTTGAGACAAGCAGCTTCAAGGAACGCTCTCTGATGGAAAACATCAGCCTGTTAAAGAAATTAAGCTCGATCCCCGCATCCCCTTCATAAGTCGTATATACATTGCTGCTGCCGTCAGGATAGTCAAACTCTTCCTCATTAGTCTTGACAAGAATATAGTTATTCGTCAGCTCACCGAAATAAATTTCAGGTCTATCAATCTGAATCTCTGCAATCTGAGATACCGGCGGAATACTGTCAATCATCATATCCGGCTGACCGGAACTCGTTACTTTATCAACTCTTGAAAGAGTTACGCCGTAGCCATGCGTATACTTAAGATGTTTATTCAGCCATTCCTGGGAAATCTTCGTTTCATCAATTTCTCTTGCTGAAAGGAACACTTGTGTATATTCGCCGTTAATCATATATCTGTCAACATCGGCATCCGTAAATGTATAATACTGTCTGATTGCCTGTGTCTGATTATAAAATTTTTCTGTCGGCTCATAGTCATTGATTCTGATATTATTGATCGTTTCCATATTGTTTTCAATATCAGTCAGAGTCAAATTGTTTGAAGCCGAA
This sequence comes from uncultured Clostridia bacterium, assembly GCA_944386585.1. Lineage (GTDB taxonomy): Bacteria > Bacillota > Clostridia > Peptostreptococcales > Anaerovoracaceae > QAKD01. The sequence goes on from CALXBT010000138.1 coordinate 4,286, forward strand.
AATTCTTTAATATCCACAGAATCAAGGTCATAAGCAGACTGTGTAAATGCAATATTTCTTTCAAGATAGGTGCTTTCTTTATTGATTTCATCAGGAGATACTACAAAGTTCTGTACCATCACTGCAGCGCCGCCGCCGACAAGGCCTACAAGCACCATAACAAGCGGAACCGCCAGCACTGTCTTGAGCTTATTTTTGCCCACACCAACTGCAAAGAACACTGCTGCAACAAGTGAAAGAACCGCCAGCACTCTATATACCCAAAGCGTAATGTTAACATCTGTATATCCCGCACCGTAAAGGACGCCTGTTCCCGAATAAAGAAGATCGTATTGTCTGAGGAAGAAATTAAGGCCGAGCATTACAAAGAAAACAATTCCAAGAATAATAATCTGCGTCTTAGCAATTCCAATGAACTGCCTGAAATTTCGGTCATCAAATCTTTTCTTCGGCTTTCTTGCCTTATTCATTCCGTCTCTGAAGCCTCTGATATTATCCATCGCTTCACGGATTGTTTCTCCCATCGTCGGACCTTCAAACGGATAATCCTTATCTTTGCCCGTTCTCGTCTCCGGCCCGTAATATCTGCGTGCGCTTTCCGTATCATCAAAGCGGTCACTGTCAGATACCTCTTCAAAGATCTGCGGTGTTCTCACTGACAGCAACACCGAATAGTAAAGCACTGTTGCAATTACAAAAATGATAATTGCGCCGATTACCATTTCATTAAGTCTCTGAATAAAATCAAGTTTAAAGATATAAAATGAAATGTCATGTCCAAATAGCGGATCCTCCATTCCGAACTCCGTGCTATTAAAGAACTGAAGCGCATACCACCAGAGATTAGACATTACCGCTGCAGCAATAAAACCGGATCCGACAATCGCAATCAGCCAGCCAGCCAGTTTCAGCTTTCCTTCATCCGGCACTTCTTTGGATTCAATCCTGTTATAATACCCTTTTTTAAGTATCTTCATATAAACCAAAAGAAGCGCTATCATGATAATGAAGGTCGGTATTCCTAGTTTCAGCTGTGCAAACAGCTGAGTAAAGAATACGCTCACATATGAAAGCTCTTTAAACCACAAATAATCGGTGATAAATCCGATCAATGCAAGGAAAGCTAAAATGACAAGAAGTACGATGACAATAATCCATTTTGCTTTCGTGCTTTTCTTTTTTTCCAAGTGAATTGCCTCCTTTTTCCCTTTTTGCTTGGTTAAAATTTATAGTAATCTACAATCAGTAATTTTCCGTCTTGTGGCTCCATGTAATACACCCATTTGTACTCATCTGTTGTAGTCTTACTCCCATTTTTCGTCTTTATTATTTCATGTGCCCATATATAATAGCCTTTTTCGCCCTGCCGAATTTCCCCGATTTCCAGAGATTCAAACGACTTTTTTACTTTTTTCTGAAACGCTGCGCAGTTATTATAAGCATCGCTTCCTTTTTTCAAAACCTCAAAAATCGCATCGTCCCGCTCATTGACATAGTCAATCCATCCGGAATCAAATGCAATCAGTGTTCCAATAGCTTCCTGATCTACATAAAACACAGTACCATCTTCCTGCGTATAAAGAATATTATCAGTCAACGGGACAGAAGTATGTATTTCCTTTTCTACATAATCTACCGATTCTTTATATTTCAGTTCTGGATTTGCCGTAATACTTGCAATATTTTTATTACGGCTGATCTGTGCCTGAATGACCTCATTTTTATCTGCTGATGGTATCTGACCCGCCGAAATTACAGTATCGTCCTTTTCTTCCCCGCCATCGCCGTCATTATCTATTTCCATCTCTTTGTCTCCGTCTGCCGTATCATTACCGTTCTCCTGCGTGCCAATTCCCGCAAAGAATGTCGCTACTGCATCTATTTTCTCATTAATAAAAACTGCGGCACCGCTATCTGGTGCAAAATATTTAATTCCGAGAATAACAAGCTCAAAAATCAGAATAACAATAATAATCGTCAGTACAATCGTACTAGCTTTCAGCTTCTTTGCTTCATCTTCGTCATTTTTATCAAAAGCACTGCCGCCGCTGTCCTCGTCTTCATTCCTAATGCTGTCTTTTTGAACAGCCTCTGTACTTACGCTGCCATTATCTTCTAATTCTTCGCTGTCCTGCATCATCACTTCGATACCAGCTGACACATCCGCAGGAGAAGCACTTGCTCTGGAGGCCGCATCCACCGCTCCAAAAATTGCATCAAGCTCTGCCCGAAGTATTTCATCACGGTCTGACATCTCCGAATTTTCTATTTCTTTCGAAGCAGCTTCCTGTTTCAATTCACTTTGTTCCAGTTTATTATAAGGCGCCGCTTTATCTATCGAAATCTCCTCAGCCGCAGGCTTCTGCGCAGAATCAGAAACAGGTGCCTCTATTTTCTTTCCAAAAAGCTCGTCAAGCACAACGGAAGAAAACCCGCTTTTTTTATTTTCCCGAGCAGATTCCATGAGGTCTTTTTCCAACTCCATTGTATCAAATTTTTTGATAATTTCACGATTATCGAAGATATCACATTCCTCCGAGGAAGCAGAAATCCCTTTCGTATGAGTATCTCCCATCACCGCATTTCTTGCTTCTTCCGCCTGCTTTAAATGGGCTACCGGATCAAACGGAGCTTCAGCATTTGCAGCATTTACAGCATTTGCCGTATCCGCCTTTCCCGCTGCTGCTTCTCCGCCCGGTTGTCTTTCATATTCCTGCAAAAAATCAGTGTCAGAATCAAGCTGTTCTTCTGCCGTCCTTCCTGCCTTAATCCGCTCATATTCACGATCAAGAAGCTTCTGAAACTCCTCATTTTTCTGATTAAATGTGTAAAACTTTTCCAATCTGGCAGTATCGCGTTTCATTTCACGATTTTCAGTCTTTTCACCTTCCAGCTCCTCTGAAAGGTAAGCAAATGTAACCCGCTCTGGCAATTTTTCTTCTTTGTCCGAAAAATCTTCATGAACATGTTCATATTCTTCTTCCTTTGCAGGTATAAACTCAAATCCCCTTACCGATTCTGCCAGTGCTTTTCCTTCTTCACCGGCAAAAGACCCTGTAAGACTCGGCGATGGCGCAGTTGTCTTTTCTTCCTTTAAAGAAATATCCGCCGAAGCTGACATTGAAACCGCCTCTGTCTTCAGCTCTTCGCTTTCCGACATTTTATCGCTTAGCATTTCGCCGTCTTTTCCTATTTCAATTACTTTTCCCTGTTCCCAGTCGACTTTCACATCTTCCGGACGCCTTATTTCATGCTGAAATTCATGCACATCCCACACGAACTCACTTGTATCCAGTGTATACGGCTCCCGTCTTTCTTCAGCGATTCCATTCTCATGGGAGGAACTCAAACGCATTCCTTCTTCGTCCGGTATAATTCTGCTGCCGCAGCCGCTGCAAAATTTATCATGATCGCCTATATGTTTTCCGCATTTACTGCAATACACTTTCTTTCCTCCTCATTTCTTTTTTCAATGTGTTTAGTCTTTTATTTGATTCTCTATCTCTTCTTCAGTATAAATCCTGCCGTATTTATCTGTATTATATCTCCTTAAACCGTTTTTCTGCTCATTTTCAAAATTTCCGTATTCTTCATGTTTTTTCTCAAAATCATGGCTCTCCGAATTCCCGGATACCACTTTCTCCGTATCTTCATCACACACAGAAACAGAGGCCTCTTGTTTTGGCTTTACAGCTATTTTAGGAAAATTTTCTTCCTCTGTAAAGGCCCGAAGCGCTCCTTTCATACCAACCTCTCTCCGCAGCTGATATAGCTGAGAATTTAAATTTTCGAGTTCTCTTCCGTGCTTATCTATTTTCCAGTACCAGACCTGAAAGGGTCTTAAAATCAGCCCAATCATTAAAACTATCATCACAATTGCCAATACAAAAATCACTGTCGGCATCGCAAGGATAAATAAATTCTGCACCGCACTCATCCACTCATAATTCATATGTTTTTCAACACTCCCGCAAATTTATGATAGATATTCGTATTATACTATAAAAAATTGATAATGGCAATTAAACACAGTGCAAACATGAAAAAAAACACTAAAACAACACAAAAAGAGCGGGTTTTCCCGCTCTATATATAACGAGAGATTAGACCTGCTCTTTTTGCGCAAAGTTTCGTAATCTCAGTCGCTTTTGTTTTCAAACTCGACTTGTCTTATCGCACCCCGCAAATTTTGCTTTTTACAGCTCTTTTAAACTGCCATTTTGCAAATTCTTAGTTACACTGGTTTGACTGGCTGGTCCGGTTCGACTGGTTAGACTGATTCGACTGGTTTGATTGATTTGTCTGGTTAGACTGATTGGACTGATTTGATTGATTTGTCTGGTTAGACTGATTTGTCTGGTTAGACCGATTATTGTTCTTTGCGTTTGAACTGTTTGAATTGTTATTTTTCATTTTCTAATCCCTCCTCGTTGTTTATTATGTACAAGCTTCTCCGCAATATAAGAGGAATTTTTTTCTGTAAATTTCTATAAAAAAGAAATTTTTCAATGCATTCTTTTATATGAAAAAACCTGCGGTATTGCCGCAGGTCTCTCGTTGGTACGCGATCAGGGGCTCGAACCCTGGACACCCTGATTAAGAGTCAGGTGCTCTACCAACTGAGCTAATCACGCATAATTCTATTCTATTTAGAACATTTTTTAGTTTATCATTACGTCCCTGCTTTGTCAATAACAAATTTTTGATTTTTACGATAGTATGTTTTGTTTTTTACAGGACCATACTACTTTATAGGATAATTTTTTAAAATATTTTACAGGAGGTTATAATCTTATGAATATTGTCGATGTAACAAACGAAAATTTTAAAGATATAGTGCTTTCTGCGGGCAAGCCTTTCATTCTCGATTTTTGGGCCCCGTGGTGTGTCTACTGCCGTAAGCTCTCACCGGTGCTTGACAGACTTTCCGAATCGATGTCCGATAAAATCAACATCGGAAAAGTAAATATTGACGAACAGCCAGATCTTGCTTCACAGTTTGAAGTCAACTTCATTCCGACGCTTTGTCTGTTTAAAGACGGCTCTTTAGTGGACGCAACGATTTCTCCGCAATCACAGGCAGCACTTGAGGATTGGATTTATGCAAACATCTGATAAAATCTACGATTTAATTATTATCGGCGGAGGCCCGGGTGGTTACACCGCAGCACTTTATGCAGTACGGGCAGGACTTAAAACACTCGTTATTGAAATGTTTTCGCCCGGCGGTCAAATGGCAGAAACCGATAAAATTGATAATTATCCGGGTTTTAACGAAGGAATCGTCGGCTTTGATCTTGCGGAGAAAATGGCTGCCGGCGCTGAAAGCTTCGGGGCAGAAACCATCTTTGAAGAAGTCCGGGAAGTAGCACTTACAGAAGAAGTAATTTCTTCTGTTTCAGAAACAAAAACTGCAGAAAGCCTAAATAGAAAACAGATTATCACTGACCGCGCAATCTATGAAGCAGAAGCTGTTATTCTTGCAACTGGTGCAAAACCGAAATTTCTTGGACTGAAGGGTGAGGATATGCTAAGAAGCCGCGGAATCGCTTACTGCGCAGCATGCGACGGTATGTTTTATAAAGGAAAAACCGTCGCCGTCATCGGCAGCGGTAATTCAGCGGCAAGTGACGCAGTACTTCTTTCCAACATCTGCAGCCATGTCTATTTTATCCACCGCCATGATATGCCAAATGCAGAGCAGGTTTATCTTTCTGTACTCGAAAATGCGCTCAATGTTGAGATGCTTCCGAATTCAGAAGTAACAGAGCTTTTTTATGACGATAAGTTGACGGGGCTTTCGGTTACCGATACAATTTCCGGCACTGCCTACAGAATCAACTGCGACGCTGCTTTTATTGCTATCGGCAGAAAACCAAGCACCCAGCTTTTTACAGGCCAGCTTGATTTGACCGTACAAGGCTACATTATGGCCGGTGAAGATACAAAAACAAATATACCCGGAGTTTTTGCAGTGGGAGATGTCCGTACAAAACTGGTTCGTCAAATTATTACTGCCGCAGCAGACGGCGCTGTAGCCGCAAAATTTGCTGAAGAATATATTTTTTCTAAGCGGATAAAACACTGATATTTTTTGAGTAAAAATATTGCAATTCATATCCTTTTTGTTATAATAATCCTCGTGCCAGCGCACAGGCTGGCATGAGGTGTTCAGATAACAAAAGGAGAGATCATGGCTGTCAAAAAATTAACAGAAAATCTTTATCACGAAATTTCTCATTTTCATGCCAGAAAATCCGTAGTAATTGTACTATTTGTTATTTTGGCATCGTATATATTTTCTTATTTTCTGCCGGACAACCCTGCTGACTTTGGAGCGGCGTCTGTCATTCCGGCAGTTTTCCTGATTATCTACATTTTTTCTACCAGGCGAATTCTGGAGGCGCTGACGCTTGCCTCTCTTTCAGGTTTTATTATGATATCAAAGCCAGAGGCCGGCTCTGGTCTTTCCTGGATTTCCAGCACACTTTCCAACATGAGCACTTCCATTCTTTCCGTAATGATGGATGAAGATATCGCATGGCTTATTATCGTATGCGGCCTTATGGGCAGCATTATCGCACTGATTGAAAAAGCAGGCGGATCCTTTGCTTTTGGCAAGTGGCTGGCAACAAAAGCAAAAACACGCAGATCCTCGCTGTTTTTTACCTGGCTTCTCGGTGTTGTTATCTTTATCGATGATTATCTCAATTCTCTTACAGTCGGTTCTTGCATGGCTTCGCTGACAGATCGTCACAAAGTGCCGCGAGAATTTCTCGCTTATGTCGTCGATTCTACGGCCGCACCGCTATGCGTGCTGATTCCTGTTTCTACTTGGGTTGTATTCTGCGCAAGAATCCTGGAAACAAACGGTTGGGCACCGGAAGGAGAAGGAATTTCTTATTTCATCCAAACAATTCCCTATAATTTTTATGGCTGGATCGCTGCAATTATCGTGCCGCTCGTTATTTTCGGCATCATTCCGATTTTTGGACCTATGAAAAAAGCAGAGGAACGCGTCAAAAACGGCGGTCCGTTAGCGCCGGAAGGCTCTTCTAAAATTGACATCCGCACAGGCTCTGAAATGGGAGAACTTCCCTCTAATCCAAAAGCAATCAATCTGTTTGTACCAATTTTTGTACTCGTACTTTCAACGGTACTTTTTGATATGGATATGCAGAAAGGCGTGCTTGTAACGCTCGGTGTCATGTTTGTCTGGTTTTTATGGCAAAATCTCATGAAACCAGAAGAATTTGCCGATGTCGCGCTTCAAGGATTAAAAAATATGATTCTGCCGCTGATGCTGATGGTACTGGCATTTCTCTTTGCGGAGGTAAACAATCAAATTCACTTTACCTATTATGTGATTACGACTGCAACAAACTACATGACGCCGTCTCTCATGCCGTTTGCAGTATTTGTTGTACTTGCTGCCACAGAGTTTATCACAGGTACAAACTGGGGCATGTACATTATTGCCCTGCCAATTGTCATTCCGCTGGCAATAAATCTCGATGCAAACATCACTTTAGCAGTATCGGCCGTGCTTTCGGCCGGTGTATTTGGTTCGCATATCTGCTTTTATTCGGATGCAACCGTTATTACTTCCGCAGCAACAGGCTGTGATAATTTTCGTCATGCCATTACACAGGCTCCGTTCGGTCTTCTTGCGGCCGGCCTTTCAGCTCTCTGCTATCTTGCGGCCGGAGCTATTTTATAAAAAAACATTTTTCAAAAAATAATTAGCGGCCCTGTTTTCTGGGATATGGCTTTTTTTCATCTGTCAGTTCCAAAAGATAATCTATGCTGGTGTTATGAAACTCCGCTAATTTAACAAGCATCTGCGTGGGAATATCTACTTCGCCACGCTCATAATTGCTGTATACTCTCTGGCTGCAGCTCAAAATTATACCCATCTCTTTCTGTGTCAAATCCATGTCTTCTCTCAAATCTCTAATTCTTCGATACATATTGTCCACCTCTTTGACATCATAGCTTAGCGAAATATTCGCTATTGTTTTATAGCGAGAAATTCGCTAAAATTATTTTTAGAAGGAGGGCAAACAATATGTGTAGAATATTAAAAAAGATATTGCCTATTATTGGCTACACACTTTTTTTCTGCGGATACTTTTACATCCTTTTTGTCAATCTCACTTATTCCTTTTCTGCAACTATCGCAGCTGAAGCACATTCCAGTTCTCTGAAAGCCGTTCTCGTCTCTTTTACGATTGCCGTAATGCTTCCGGGTATTATCTGTTTCCAGCATCACCGCATCGGCAAGCTCGAAAAACGACTTAGAGAATCGGATGATATAATATAATAAAAAGCAACCTCCTTACCCGATTTATGATGATAAGGAAGTTGCTTTTTTGCATGATTTAATTTTCATATTTTTATAAAACAATAATTCCGATGTTATAGAAAAAGAATGATGCTAACCACGCAATCACACATTGTGCTATTACTACATAAACCGCCCATTTCAGACCTAACTCCCGTTTTACAGAGGCCACAGCTGCAACGCAAGGGGTATAAAGCAGACTAAAAATCAACATTGAACCCGCAGAGAGCGGTGTCATTGCTACAAGCAGTTCCGTTTCGCCGCCAAACAAAATAGACAGTGTCGATACTACGCTTTCCTTCGCCATAAACCCCGTTATCAGCGCTGTTGAAAAACGCCAGTCACCAAGCCCGATTGGTGTAAGAATTGGAGCGATAATTCCTGCCGCCAGCGCCAGCAAGCTGTTTCCCGAATCGCTCACCATATTCAATTTTGCATCAAAACTCTGCAAGAACCAAATTATAATAGTCGCAATAAAGATTACTGTAAATGCCCGCTCCAAAAAATCCTTTGCTTTTTCCCATAGGAGCTGTGCAACATTCTTCGCACCCGGCATCCGATAATTGGGAAGTTCCATTACAAACGGCACCGGAGCGCCCTGAAATTTCGTGCCCTGTAAAATAAGCGCCGTCAAAATTCCCATTACGATTCCCAGAAAATACAGTCCGATCATAATAATTGCTTTATGCTCCGTAAAAAATACATCTGTAAAAAACGCATAAATCGGCAGCTTTGCAGAGCAGCTCATAAACGGAGTTAAGAGAATTGTCATTTTGCGGTCGCGCTCCGAAGGCAGCGTTCTGCTTGCCATAACCCCCGGCACGGTACACCCGAAACCGATGAGCATTGGAACAATGCTGCGTCCTGAAAGTCCGATTTTACGAAGCAGTTTATCCATTACAAATGCTACCCGCGCCATATACCCGCTGTCTTCCAGCATAGAAAGGAAAAAAAACAGCGTAACAATGATCGGCAGGAAACTCAGCACGCTCCCCACACCATTAAAGATACCGTCTATAACTAAAGAATAAAGTACTGCGTTGACATTTGCAGCATTCATTAAATCAGCCGTAAAATCTGTCAGCGCTGCGATTCCCATATCGAGAAATTCCGAGAGCCACGCGCCGATGACATTGAATGTCAGCCAAAATACGATTCCCATAATTGCAACAAACGCCGGAATCGCCGTATATTTTCCTGTCAGAAGTTTGTCTATTTTGCGGCTCCGAAGGTGCTCTTTGCTTTCGCGCGGCTTAATCACAGTAGCTTCGCATACCTTTCTGATAAACTGAAACCTCATGGAAGCAATCGCCGCCGCCCGGTCAAGACCGCTTTCCTCTTCCATCTGCAAAATGATATGCTCCAGCATTTCCTTTTCATTCTGACTAAGCGCAAGACTCTCTATCATCAGGCTGTCTCCCTCTGCAATCTTGCTTGCCGCAAAGCGAAGCGGAATGCCAGCTGCCTTCGCATGGTCCTCAATTAAATGCATGATTCCATGCAAGCATCTATGTACCGCGCCTCCATCGATATCCTTGCTGCAAAGATCAGGTACCTGTGGATTTTCCTGATATCTTGCCACATGCAGTACATGGTCAATAAGCTCTTCAATCCCTTCATTTTTTGCCGCCGAAATAGGGACAACAGGAATTCCAAGCAGCTCCTCCATTTCATTAACCAAAATAGAGCCTCCGTTTTGACGCACTTCATCCATCATATTCAGTGCCAGCACCATCGGTGTATTAAGTTCAATCAGCTGCATTGTGAGATATAAATTTCTCTCAATATTTGATGCATCAACAATATTGATAATCCCCTTTGGCTTTTCTTTTAATAAAAATTCTCTGGTAACAAGTTCTTCACTGCTGTACGGAGACATAGAATAAATACCCGGCAAATCTGTTACCAGTGTATCTGCATGGCGTTTTATCATGCCATCCTTACGGTCAACAGTTACACCCGGAAAATTTCCCACATGCTGACTTGCACCTGTAAGCTGGTTAAACAGCGTTGTCTTGCCGCAGTTCTGATTTCCAGCGAGCGCAAGAGTCAGAAGCTCTCCCTCCGGCAGCGGATTTTCATTTTCCTTTAAATGATAGCGGCCGCTCTCTCCAAATCCCGGATGTTCCTTGTTCTTCTGTTTTTCCTCTGCTCTTCTTATACGGCCTTTTTCTTTTACAAACTGTTCAAAAGTTTCTTTTCCTGTTTCTCTAATATTCTCAACGCTGATTTTTTCTGCGTCAGCCAGTCTCAAAGTAAGTTCATAGCCATGTACACGCACTTCAATGGGATCACCCATCGGCGCAAACTGAATCATTGTTACATCAGCTCCAGGTATAATTCCCATATCGAGCAAATGCTGCCGCAGAGCGCCTGTGCCTCCAACAGCGGTAATCGTCGCTGTCTTTCCAATTGACAATTCCTTTAATGTCATATCTTTTCCTCTTCCCTGTTTCTAATTCTTTTTCCGGCAATTCAGTTTATTGCCTGTACAATCAAAGGCCGAGCAGTTAGCCACAGCTTATTATAGCAGGGGCCTATTTTTCTTTCAATATATTTCTTGATTTTTTCTTCAAAATAGTGTATTGTGAATAGGCGATGTATATGACATCTATATCACAAAATTGAAAGGAACATCCACTATGAGACTCCGAAAAGAAAACAGCTTCATGCAGGAAGACGAAATTCTGCTCGTTGCACAAGTATCAGATGCACTTGCACATCCTGCACGAATCAAGATTTATCAGTATATCATGCAGTGCAATAAAGAGCGTCGTCCTGTTTGCAATAAAGATGTAGTCGCCGCCTTTGACTATTCACAGGCAACAATTTCACAACACATAAAAAAGCTTGTGGAAGCCGAGCTTATTCAGCTTCAAAAGGTCGACAAGTGCTCCATGTATTACGCCAACATCGGAGTTCTCTCCAAATATCTGAACGCAACCAGAAAATTCAGCACTTTTCAGGCATAAAACTTTCCACTTGTATTTCTGCTTCACACCGCACTTCGTATTTCTTCAGCGGCAGACAGAAAACCTATGATTTTTTATAATTCATATTTCAGTTGCGTTTTCCGCCTGCCGCATCAAAATCTTGTCATTCACTTTTCTCAATAAGTCGTATTCGTTAAATATGTCTCCTTTTCCTGTTTGCGCATCAGCCGGTAAGCGCTGCGGGCTTCCGCCTTATCATGATAGATCCCATACACCGTTGGACCGCTGCCGCTCATTAAAACAGCATCAGCTGCTGTCTTTTCTGCCATAGCTTCCTTTATTTTACCGACATACGGATAGGCTTTCAGCGTATAAAGCTCCAGAACATTGACCATATTGCGCGTAATCTTTTGATAATCTTTTTCACGCAGGCCCTCAATCAATTCTTTATTATCCGGCCGCAGTATTTCATGCCGCCGTTCTATAAATTCAATTTCCCGGTCAATTCCCGCATATACTTCGCGTGTTGATACACTGAATGCAGGCTTGACTAAAACAATGCTGCTCCGCAGGCCTTTAACCGGCCGCAGCACGGTCCCCCGTCCCTCTGCAACTGCCGCGCTTGCCGCCATGCGGTTTTTGCGCAAATACTGATCAAGCACCGGATTGCATCTTGCCTGCCCCATAAGGCAAAACGGAACATCCGAACCAAGTTCGCCTCCAATCTTCATCAGCTCCTGCATGGAAAGTCTTAATTCAAAAATTTTATTCAATGCATGAATTACAGCAGCTGCATTTCCGCTTCCGCCGGCAAGTCCGGCAGCAACGGGAATTCGTTTCTTAATATCAATACGCAAAAGTCCCCCGCAAAGCGCAGTGTTTCTGCCGTACCGGCTTATCATCAGCTCTGCCGCACGATAAGCGAGGTTTCGCCTGTCTTTTGGCAGATACGGTCTGTTTGATGACAGCATAATTTCCATTTCGCTGTTCCCGTCATTTTCCTCTTTCTGAACACTGCTTTCGCAAAGCCTTTCTTTTTTTGGTCTGTTCTGCAAAAGGTATACCGCATCTTTTCTCTCTCTGAAAGGAAGAAAACACACCAACACATCATCATGCAGCGAAATTTGCTGCATGATCATTGATACTTGATGATATCCGTCTTTTGTAAGGCCCTGCACATCAAGAGACAGATTTATTTTTGCATAAGAATTGACACTGATACTTTTCATGGATTCCTCAAAAAAAGCGCGCCTTCCGGCGCGCCCAGTCATTTTCTATTCTCCGTCCGCTATTTTCTCTTTTTACCGCCGGACTTCTTCGGATGAGTCGTTCCCTTCGCACGCGCCGCTGCTGCTTTTACAGCAGCCTCTTTCTGACGCTTTGCAACATATGCGTTTTCTTCCGCTTTCACAGCCCGCGCACGCTTTACTCTTTTTACATCAGAACGGTCCGTCTTTTTCTTTTCTGCTTCAGCAAGAATCCTCTCTGTCTCGGCTTCTTTTTTCGCCTTTTTAGCCGCTGCTGCCGCTTGCTTTTCCTTCTTCTTTCTTTCCTGTTCTACAACTTCCTCTACAGATTTTCCGGTTTCCTTTGCAACTTTGTATGGGTTTACCTTTTCTTCTTCTTTCTTGAAGTTTTCTTCTTCTTCTCTCTTTTTCTTGCTTGATCTCGTGCTGATTACTACCATACCCACGCACATAACGACCATCATGATCATATTTACTTTTGTCGCCTGCGACTGATTGAGCGTTTTAATAGCAATCTCAACATCTTCACCGAGCGTTTCTCCGTTCGCCGCCATAAAATCTCCGGAAATATTCACAGTATATTCACGGTCCTGTTCAATCACCAGATTCTTGTCCGTCATATCGGCAAGCACCATAACAAGACCCTCTTCCTTTTCAGAATACAGCACTATTGTCGGTACCACTTTTCCTGTTTCATCTTTGACCGTAATACACTTTGCATTAGCCGTCTCATTTTCTTCGCTGATAACATCCTGATCAAAATACAGCTTTATGCCGAAATTGTCAATAGCTGCGTTCTTATAGCCGTTTTCCGGATATGTTGTTTCAAGCTCCAGCGCACTTGCCGTGCAAAACGCCGCCGCAAGCAATACTGTTAAAAGGGACAGGCTGAAAACAATGCCCAATCTTTTCATCATGTATGTTCCTCCGATTTCTTCGTCCTAAGTTTTCTGAAAAAGCTCTTCATTATTTCCGAACATTCTTCCTGCATCAGGCCGGTTTCTATTTTAATCTGATGATTGAGGCGCGTTTCCGACGGAATCTGAAAAACAGAGCCGCAGGCACCGCTTTTCGGGTCCATTGTTCCAATATATACCTTTTCAATACGGGCCCATACCATCGCGCCGGCACACATCGCGCACGGTTCGCAGGTTACAAACATCTCGCAACCGATAAGCCGCCAGCCACCGATCTTTTTCGCCGCCTCTCTAATCGCAATCATTTCCGCATGCGCCGTCGGGTCTTTTGCGGTTTCTGTTAGATTATGTCCGCGTCCAATGATCCTGCCGTCTCTCACAATAACAGCCCCTACAGGAATCTCTCCTAGTGCCGCTGCTTTTTCAGCTTCGGCAAGTGCTTCAATCATAAATTTCTTCATATACCTTATAATGCTATCATAAATCAGTTTCTTTTTCAATCATTTTTCGCAAACCGTATTTTACCGTCTGTTCACGCCTCTACGATATCTCCGTTTTTTCTGTCTATCGCAATGATCCAGTAGCCGTATGCCATCTGCCGTACTTCAAGCGGTGTCGTTTCAGCTGTTGCATTGTATTCCTCTGCGCCGAGAATTGGCTGCCAGAGCGTAAATCCGGATTCTCCGTTTTCCGGCTGCTCTTCGCGCAGAAATCGTCCCGGTACCCCTAAATAATAATAGCGGTCGGTTTTTCCAAAAATGTAATGCTTGTATTTTTCTGCCATACGCTGCGCTCCCGGCGATACAATCGGAAGTTCCAGTCCGGAAGTTACCTTTGTCCATTCCGCACCGGTCAGATCCTCCTGAAACGGAACAACTCTATCATAAACATTTTTTTCCTCGTCCATGCGGCGGCACTGTGCAGCTACATAGCGATTATAATATGAATTATAGCAAATGGGAAGATCATAGACTCCAGTGTCTGTCTCTACACCGGCTCTGTGCAGGTCACTGCTCTGCGCAGCATTTTCCTGCTGTGTTTCTTTTTCCGTTTTATTTTCTTTTTTTCCCTGCTGCGAAAGACCGGCCGCATGCGCCGCTGTTTGCTTTCTATCATAACGCGGCAGCTCCAGCACACCTTTCAGCACCGGATGAAGTGACTCTTTCTCATCTTTAGAAGACGCCGCTGCAACAATCGCATAAGAAAAATCGCTGAGCCCGTGTCCGTTTTGGTCCATATCGGCAGGATCAAACCGAAAATATGTCTCACCGCTTCCCATCTTATTTACATTAACCGTCCCGATAACAGCGTAGATTGTCCGTTCCCGCGCTGTTCCAAAAAAGATAAGCTTATAAGTATAATCTCCTTTGTCCTGATATTTCAAATTCTGTACACCGATACGCATTGCGCCTTTGCGGTTACCTGTTTCTATTTTAATATGTCCCTTTGCTGCTGCATTGGAGCGCATTGCAAATTCTTCATTTTGACCCTCTAAAATGAGAAAGAATCTATCGTACCTCTCGTAATCCATATGCTCCCCCTTCAATCTTGATTTTTTTCCTTTTTTACAGTAATATATATGAGAAAATAGGGGGTAATATCTATGAATTTTGACATTGCATCAATTAGTTTTGACATTATTGTAATTGCAATTCTTGTCTTTGGAATGGTTTTCGGCTTTCGCTCCGGTTTCATCTATACTTTTATTCACACAATTGGATGGCTGCTTGCGCTGCTCATAGGTTTTATCTGGGCACCGAAGCTATGTGATTTTATTACCCAAAAAACCGATTTCTACAATTCTCTTTACAATGCTTTTTTGATACGATTTTCTGAATCTTTTACGATTGCCGACGATACCGTCGCTCAGCTTCCGGAAATTCTGGCAAAATTCATAGACAGCACGGAAATGAATTTCGTTTCCTCCGTATCTAAAACAATGACGGACTTATGCTTTTCCATCATCAGTTTTCTGCTTGTCGTGCTAGCCGTAAAGCTCATGCTGTGGCTGATTACAGAAATGTTTTCCAAAAAACAAAACGGCGGCTTTACAGGATTGCTTGACGGCATATTAGGCCTTGCTTTCGGCCTTATGCGCAGCTTTCTCGTCGTTTTTTTTCTTTTAGCTCTGTTGGTGCCGGTCAGCAGCTTTCTTGCACCGGATACCGCATCAGCCCTTATAGAATCGCTGTCAAAGTCGGTATTTACTAAGGATCTTTACGACAATAATTTGCTAATGCTGATTGTACGCGATTTTTTGATATAGCTATCTCCACAATATAAAGAGAAGTAAAGAAGCGGTGCTGTTCAAAGAACAGCACCGCCTTTTAAAATGTCTAAATCTTTCAGTTTTTGCTTTTTACTTTCAGCTTCTAATTTCGCAATTTATTAAATTTTTAAAACAACTTCTTTTATTTTGCTATAAGTCTCTTCACTGAGGTCATGCTCAATTTTACAAGCGTCAGTCAGTGCATTTTCCTTTGATACGCCAAGTTGTTTTTCAAGATAAACTGCAATGATATTATGCCGCTCATAGACCTTTTCCGCAATCGCAAGGCCCTCCTCTGTCAAAAGAATATGTCCTCCCTCGTCAACTGTGATTAACCCGGCTTTTTTTAAAATTCCCATTGCTCTGCTCACACTCGGCTTTGAAAAACCCATGCGGTTTGCAATATCTACAGAACGGACCATGCCATTTTCATTTTTTAAAATCAATATATTTTCAAGATAATCTTCTCCTGATTCATACAGTGCCATATCTTTCTCCTTTGTATCCGGAATATTTCCGCTGGCTTTATTTTACTCGTCTTGCGCATTCTTCTGATTTTTCGCCATAATTTTAGCTTTTAAAGCCTCTGCTTCCATGCGGGTTTTTTCATCCGTTCGTTTCCACGGGCCATACTGCTTTGCATTATACGCTGCTGAAATATTCGCCATTGCCAAAATCTCTATCGGAGATTTGCACTCTGCAAGCCCAATCAGCGCCGCTGCTGTTGAACAATTTCCACAGCCTGTTTCTCCTACACATTCTTCCGTACCAATTGCAGCAAGAAAAGTGACGCTGCCATCCTGAATGAGGTACGCACCCTTTTCTCCTACACGGAAAAAGCAGGGCTTTTTTATTTTCAAAAGCTCTGAAATTGCTTCCGCTTCTGTATCAACAGAGAAGAATGCCTTTGCCTCGTTGAAATTCATCGAATAATAATCAACACGGCCAATCAGCTCTATTATTTTATCTTTCCGCTCCGGATTATGTAGGTCAGAAGTAACGATTTCCCACATAATTTTACCGTTTGGCATCATCTTTTTCAGCGTGTCAAATTCATAGACAATCTGTGTGTCAAGCGATGCTTCTAAATAAATACCTTTTGTCTCCTCATTGCAAAACTGTGTAAAAAAGGAAGCATCATACTTGCTGTTGTCATAAGCCTCTTCCTCATAATCCTCTCCATACAGACAAGTCTCCCTAAAACTTCCGTCCGCAAAATAGTCAAGCACATAGTACAGCGTATGCGACAGACGCTCTTCTACATAAAACGCAATCTGATTTTCCAAAAGAAACTCCCCGTAATAATCGAGAAAATCTTTCCCTGCAATTCCCACATACGCAAGACTGTCACGCCATAACTTGATTCCGGCAAGCGAAAACACACTGCCTCCAAGTTCGTTTTTAATTTTCCGTCCGTCCGCAAAATTAAGATCGTTCAGCATGTTATAACCCGCTACGATATATTCCATCTGATTTCTTATCCTTTCTTTTTCATCAGCTTTTTTCACTCAGAAGGCGCACCTTTATTATGCTTTTCCCATTTCTTTTTTTCCTTGCAGTTACTCTCTGATAAAATTTGTAGAGATGCGCGGCTCGTATTTTGGCAATGCAATGCCAGCCTTACGGCCCGCCTCTATATTTTTAAGCATCCACGCCATATTCTGCGCTAAAGTACGCATTGTCTGCAATCCTTCGGCATCCTTTTTCACCTGCTCCGGCGTACTGCCGTGTATCTGATTCCAGTACTGCGATCCGACTATAAACATGCTGGAAATCCCAAAATATTTGTTCAGTCTGTCCCACGCTGCTTCTGCGCCCCCGCGTCTACAGGACACAACCGCAGCTCCAAGCTTACCAGCCATTTTGGCGCTGTTAAAATAGAATAGCCTGTCGAGAAAAGCGCAGAGCTGTCCTGATGCCGCAGCATAATACACAGGAGAACCCAGCACAATGCCGCCGAATTCATCAAGTCTTGCCGCCAGCTTGTTCACCTCATCATCAATTACGCATCTTCCTGTCGAAGCACAGCTGTTGCAAGCCATGCAACCTGCAATCGGTTTTTTTCCAATATGAAAAATTTCCGCTGTTACCCCGTTTTTCTCCAGTGTTTCGGCAATCTCTGAAAGCGCTGTATATGTACATCCGTGTTCTCTTGGGCTTCCGTTAATCAGTAAAACCTTCATTGTTTTTCCTCCTTTTCATATTTTAAGAAAGTCCTGCTTTCCGCAGAATTTCCTGCACTTTGTCCTCCTCACTTTCCGGAGCAAAATCCGGAAACAGATTTTGCTCTTGGGCTTGTTTTTCAATTTTATTGGCGAAGCGGAGAATTTCTTCACCTTCTTTCTGAATCATTTCCCGCTGTGTTTCATTTTTCAGACTTGGCAGATTGACAAGTACATTCATCCAAGAGGCCCTCAACCCTGCCGCTAGACTAAGAATTGCAATCGAGAGATCCGACTGGATATTAGGATTACAGTATCCGATCATAAAGGAAGCTGCATTTAGGCCCTCTCTACATAATCTCATTACTTTAAAAGGCACCATTGTCGCCGCGAGGTTTGCTTCTTCCAGCTTTTGATTTCTAATCATGATCTCTTCTTCTGTATTCTGCGGAAGCTTCCTTGCTTCAACTACCATATTATATGCCTCCGCATCCTGATCAATAGCCATGCAGAGATTCATATAAATATAAGAGCTATTAGCTCTTGCACCGATGCACCTTTCCTCGAACTCTTTATATTTTTCATTTCCGATTGTAAATTCCGCAGTCATCATTGTAAGCGCTGCACCCTGCGCTGCAATCAGCGCCGCAACTGCCCCGCCGCCCGGAGTTGGTTTTTTCACGCGCAAATCCTCCAGATAAATCTGCAATTTTTCATTGAGATATTTCATTTATATTTTCTCCTTTCGGTTATGTCAATAAAAGTACCTCGCCGCACTTTCCTCTATAGGCGTATCTTTGCTTTTCACTATAATGATAGGTAGCCTTGCAATATCGTTTTTTTTTATTATATCAAAAACCAGATATACATCAAAGAATATTCTTTTTTGAAATGAAAGTTTTGTGGTAAAATAAATACATGGAAAAAGAAGATAAAATTTTACTCGCTGTAATTGAAGATAAAATCAGGCAGTGCAGTAACAACTATACCATTACCAATACCGTTTTTTTAGATTTGCATCAGCGCATGCTGGCGGAGAATCTGTGCCGGTCATCACGCGATTTGATTTTGCTTACGGAGCATATAGACGGCAGCTATGATAACCCCGATATTTCCGGGAGCGGACGGATACGAGCTTTGTTTTACGGCGGCTATCCCGATGCCGAACGCCGCCTGCTTATTTTTCTTCCTGACTACGCCTCTCTTTCCGACATCATTGCGCCGCTGCCGGAGCAAAAAACTCCTAATACAGTATCTTACACTGATACAGCAGCTGTCAAAAAGAGAGACTCTGGCGACTGTCCTCTCTCTGTACTTAAAGTACGGACAGCTAAAGGCTCCCGCAAACTAACGCACAGAGACTATCTGGGTTCTCTCATGTCGCTTGGAATCAAACGCGACATGACAGGCGATATCATTGTGCGTGAGGACGGTGCGGATATCATCATTTTAAAAGAAATCTCTGATTTTTTGCTGGTAAATTATGAAAAAGCCGGCCGTACTGCTCTCTCTTTAACTTCTGCGGACCTTTCCTGCCTCGATACAGGGACGGTAAATATAGAGGAAAAGCGTGATACTGTTGCTTCACTTCGACTTGACGGCCTTGTTTCTTCCGTATTCGGTCTCTCAAGAGGAAAGGCGCAGGAAGCTGTTAAATCCGGCATTGTTTTTGTCAATAACGCTGCTGCTTTAAAGCCTAACTTGCAGCTTGCCGAAGGTGATAAGCTGGTGCTGCGCGGACACGGAAAGGCTGTTCTGCGCGAGATTTCAGGAAAATCAAGAAAAGACCGGATTTATGTTATTTTTGACCGCTATTTGTAATCAGTTTCTAATGCGTCTAAAACTGATTGCTGCGAATCATTTTAAATCGCTATAAACTTTGGAGGAGCTTAATATGTTTACAATCGGATGCCATCTCTCTGCCTCAAAAGGCTTTAAAAACATGGGAGAAACAGCACTTTCCATCGGAGCCAATACCTTTGCATTTTTTACGCGCAATCCCCGCGGCGGCGCTGCAAAAGCAGTTGACGAAGCAGATATCAGCGCACTGATTCAGCTTATGGAAAAAAACAATTTCGGCAAACTGGTGGCTCATGCGCCGTACACCGTTAATCCTTGTGCAGAAAATGAAAAAACGCGTGAATTCGCGCGTATGGTACTGTCTGAAGACATGAAGCGCATGGAATATTTACCGGGTAATTATTACAACCTGCATCCCGGCAGCCATGTTGGACAAGGTGCAGAGAAAGGTATTGAACTAATTTCTGAAATGCTCAACGATATCATTACACCAGAGCAAAACACAGTCGTACTTCTCGAAACTATGGCGGGAAAAGGCAGTGAGGTCGGCCGCAGTTTCGAAGAAATCAAAGCCATTCTTGACAATATGAAACATCCGCAGAAGGTAGGAGTCTGTATGGATAGCTGTCATGTCAGTGACGGCGGCTACGACATCATTCATGATCTCGACGGCCTTCTTTCTGAATTTGACCGCGTAATTGGACTTGACAAACTCAAAGCTATGCATATCAATGACAGTATGAATCCGCCGGGAGCTCATAAAGACCGTCATGCCAAAATCGGAGAAGGTCATCTTGGTTTTCAGACTTTTGTCAGCATCATCAACCATCCCGCTTTAAAAAATCTGCCTTTTATTCTCGAAACACCAAACGAACTTGACGGATATGCGAAAGAAATTGCCATGCTGCGCGAAGCATATCATGAATAAACTCCGCTTCTGATAAATGATCTCCCAGCATATTTAAATCCCTAAAAACGGGGCCGCTTTATCAAAAGAATTTTGGAATTAGGAATTGCATAAAGTGTAAAATCATAGTATAATAATGGCATATCTGGGGCATTAGCGCAGCTGGGAGCCCGGTTGAAGCGGTAAACAACCCCCGTACAGGGAACATAAAAATTAAACATCACAATCTCTCTTATCTGGGGGTATAGCTCAGCTGGGAGAGCGCTTGAATGGCATTCA
>CALXBT010000139.1 GCA_944386585.1 uncultured Clostridia bacterium
CAGTGAGAGCACCAGTACGAATGAAAGTACTTTTTTCATTTCGAGTATCCTCCTAAATTTTTCTTTGGAAGGGGCCTGTTTTTTCTCTGCAAATCACCTTCCCCTTCCGAAGATAATTTGACATTATTTTTACGGTATACAAAATCTGAAAAAAGAACAGAAAAACACCGCAAATTAGTACGCAGAGGAAATTAAGTAAGCTATACTATTTTTATAATAATTATTACTATAAAATTTCACGAGGCAGGCGGAATGCAGCTGACGAAAGGGAAGTAAGGAGGAAGATATGAAACAGGATTTAAACAAACTATGCACTATGTATTTGGAACACTGCTATTATGAAAAAGGGCTTTCGGAAAATAGTCTCCGGTCTTACAGGTATGATTTGCGCGGGCTCGTCAAATATGTTGAGACACAATTTTGTACTGATGCGGCAAATATGGATATTGAAAGGCTTGATAGAGACTTTTGGCACGACTACATGATGGAGCTTTCAGCTTCACATAAGGTGAAAACAGTAAAAAGAAAATTAGCCTGCTTTACGGGCTTTTTTACTTTTTTGTATAACAGCGAGATGCTGCGTGAGAATCCTTTTGAAAAGCTTAAGCTTAAGCTTAAAACGACGCGGACGGTGCCGGAGACATTGAGCTTAAAGGAAATCAAGAAAATTCTCGATGCTGCGTATCAAAAGGTGCAGGAGCAGCCGGCAGGAACGACGGCAGAAATTGCAGAGTTTTTGCATTACAGAGACATTGCGGTGTTCGAACTTCTCTTTGCGACAGGATTAAGAGTGCAGGAGCTCTGCGATATGAATGTTTCTGCTTATGACACGGCAAAACAGACGATTCGTGTGCTCGGCAAAGGCAGTAAGGAGCGGCAGCTTTATCTTGGAAATGAGGATGTTATTCAGGCATTGAATGAATATATGCAGAAAAGAAAACGGATTTCAAAGTGACAGTATTTTTCTCAATCGCTGGGGAAAGCCGCTGTCCTGTCAGGCTGTGCGTGAACTTGTCAATAAATATTGCCGTAAAGCAGGTATTAAGCGCAAGATTACACCGCATGCATTTCGGCATACTTTTGCCTCACTGCTTTTGGAGGAGGGAGTAGAGATTCGGTACATACAAGAATTTTTGGGACATAGCTCTATTTCAACAACGCAAATCTACCTTCATACAAGTGAAAAAAGAAAACGCGAAATTTTGACTAAAATGCATCCGAGAAAAAAACTAACAAAAACAATTAAATGATTGTTTAAATGTTTAATTGAAATGGTATATAATATACAACAGGAGGTGAAAAAAGATGAAACAGTATAAATTGCCTCATGACCATGGGACAAATACACTTGAAATATTTGCCGGGACTCATGAAAATAAATCATTTGAGGATGTGGCCGATATTTTTTCGCTTGTCAGCGACAGTACACGGCTCAAAATATTTTGTCTCTTATGTCACACAGAAGACTGTGTCATTAATATTGCAGCGGCAGTAGATATGAGTTCGCCGGCTGTATCTCATCATCTGCGTGTTTTAAAAAACGCTAAATTGGTTGCAAGCAGAAAGGTCGGTAAAGAGGTATATTATACCGTAGCTGATACTCGTGAAGCAGCGCTTCTGCACGGGGCAGTCGATAGAATGATGGAAATACGCGGTTGCGAAATAGAAGAAATGTAATATAGAAAAATGAAACCGGGAGGAATGAATTATGAAAAAGAACTTTAAACTTGAGAATCTGGACTGCGCAAACTGTGCAGCAAAGATGGAAGCAGCAATTAATAAGATTGACGGTGTATCGGCAGTTATCAGCTTTATGACTTCAAGGCTAACATTAGAAGCAGAAGATGCCTATTTTGAGGAGGCAGTGGAGACGGCACAGAAAGCGATTTCAAAGGTGGAGCCGGACTGCTTGATTGTAAGGTAATAAAAATGGCCTGCACAAAGCCGGCGTATACTCAAGAGGAGAGAACCGGAAAGAAAAGCGGCAGAAAACTTGCAGCAGGAAAAACCAAAGGACAAAATCGGTGTTTGAAGCTGTGTAAAAAACAGAAGGTAAAGGGGAAATCTGTAAAGAGGTGTGCAATATATGAATAAGAAACAGAAAAGACAGCTTATACGCATTATTCTTGCCGTAGTGCTGGTAGCCGGTGCGCTTTTCTCCGAGATGCTTGTCGGAATACCCAAGACGCTTACAACAGTGCTCTATTTTGCAGCGTATATTACTGTAGGATTAGAAACGGTGCAAAAAGCAGCCAGAAATATTTTTCGAGGCCAAGTCTTTGATGAAAACTTTTTGATGGCGCTGGCGACGGTAGGCGCGATTATTCTCGGGGAAATGACAGAGGCTAATGCCGTAATGATTTTTTATCAGATAGGAGAGTTATTTGAATCATGTGCCGTTGATAAATCGAGAAAATCTATTTCGGAGCTTATGGACATTCGGCCGGATTATGCTAATGTGCTTCGGGAAGGCATAGAAGTAAAACTCGATCCGTACGAGGTAAAGATCGGTGATATTATTATCGTGAAACCGGGAGAAAAAATTCCGATGGATGGCCGTGTGATCGAAGGAAGAACTTCTGTTGATACGGCTGCGCTTACAGGAGAAGCAGAACCGAGAGCGGCGGAAGTCGGAGATGAAGTGATCAGCGGCTGCATCAATATGACGGGTGTAATTCAGGTGCAGGTCACAAAGGAATTTGAAGAATCGACAGTCAGCAAGATTCTTAATTTAGTAGAAAATGCAACCAGTAAGAAAGCGAATGTAGAGAAATTTATTACAAAGTTTGCGCGTGTTTATACACCGCTCGTTTGCATGTCGGCGCTTATCATTGCAGTTATTCCACCGCTTGTAAGCGGCGGACAGGAATTTTCTGTTTGGATTTACCGCGCGTTAACTTTCCTTGTTATTTCCTGTCCCTGCGCGCTTGTAATTTCAGTGCCTCTTTCGTTTTTCGGAGGTATCGGCGGAGCCGGGAAATTGGGAGTGTTGATTAAAGGAAGCAATTATTTAGAGGCGCTGGCGAGAGTAGAAACAGTAGTTTTTGACAAGACAGGAACTTTGACAACAGGCTCGTTTGAAATAGAAGAAATTATAGCGGAAGAAGCATATACGAAAGAACAACTGCTGGAGCTTACGGCATATGCGGAAAGCTATTCGCATCATCCTATTTCTCAGTCAATTATAGCCGTTTACGGAAAGAAAACAGAGCCGGACAGAATCACTGCTGTGAAAGAGATTGCAGGACGAGGCGTAGAAGCTTTGATTCGTTTTCGAAATAAAGAAATAACAGTTCATGTGGGAAATGAGAAAATGATGAAAGATATCGGTATTTTTGAAGTGCCGATATCGGAAAATACAATTGTCTATGTAGCAGTTGAAGGTAAGTTTGCCGGATATATTACCTTTGCAGATAAAGTTAAGAAGGATGGTCCGGAAACAATAAGAAAGCTCAAGAAAATCGGTGTACGAAGAACTGTAATGCTGACAGGAGATAGGAAAAGGACTGCGGAAAAAGTAGCATCGGAACTTGGAATTGACAGAGTATCTGCAGAACTTCTTCCGCAGGATAAAGTGCGGGAAATTGAAGAGCTTTTGGCACAGAAGAATGAAAAAAGAAGCGTCGTTTTTGTCGGGGACGGTATTAACGATGCACCAGTACTGGCAAGGGCAGATGTAGGCGTTGCAATGGGAGGACTGGGTTCTGATGCGGCAATTGAAGCGGCCGATATCGTTATCATGACAGATGAACCATCAAGACTTGCTTCTGCAATTGCAATTGCCAAGAAAACGACCGGAATTGCCCGGCAGAATGTTATATTTGCGCTTGCGATTAAATTTGCAGTATTGGCACTGGCAGTAGCAGGAGTAGCATCTATGTGGGCAGCGATTTTTGCGGATGTCGGTGTAGCGGTGCTTGCAATTTTAAACTCAATCAGGGCACTCAATGTTTCCAAATTTGAATAAGATTCCGAATGTTTGCGTCAATTTCATCAAGAGGGATGCAATTATAGTACAAAATAAAGATGTTGTCGTTTTGAGTTACGGCAGCATCTTTTAATTTGACTGGTAGGACGCGGATTCCAAGCGATGCCGCACTGCGCTGTATTTCTTCAGGTGCTTTCTTACTGTGCAATTGTATTGTAACGTTGATGCCGGAAGCAGTATTGACCGGCGTGATAAAACCACTTCCATATTTGCTGACAGCGGTAAGCAACCGTTGCAGTTTTTGTGCGTAAAGGTTGCGGAGTTTTTTAATATTGATTTGATACAAACCGCGTGCCATGAAAATAGCTAATGTTAGTTGCTCAGCTTTTGAACAGGTTTGCATGTAATCGTTTTTAATCTGATGAAAAATCCGTGCAAGCGGTTCTGGAAGTACCATATAGCTGATTTTAATGGAAGGAAACAGCGTGGAAGAAAAAGAACCGAGATAAATAACTCGCTCGTCGGTATCAAGACTTTTCATAGCAGGAATCGGTTTTCCGGTATAGCGCAGTTCACTGTCATAGTCGTCTTCAATGAGAAAGCTGTCGTTTTTTAAAGCCCATCCGAGCAGCTGATAGCGGTGGCCGACAGGAGTAACAGCACCGGTCGGAAATTGATTATTAGGGCTGATGTAGGCTGCAGTTCTGATATTAGCGGGCAAGCGTTCAATAGAAATTCCGCTTTCGTTGACCGGTATAGGGGTTACGGCGAAACCGCGGTCGCGGAAGATGTTTTGTACTGGCAGATAACCGGGCTCCTCTACTGCGACATGGTTAATGCCGTATTTTCTCAAAAGCAAGGAAAGATAGCCTGTAATTTGCTGTGTTCCGGCTCCAATTACGACCTGAGACGGCATGGAGATAACGCCTCGGGAGCTGTATAGATATCTGCAAAGTTCGCTGCGGAGAGCGGGTTCTCCCTGTGGATCGGATTCAAACATAAGAAGGTCAGCGTGTTCGGTAAATACTTGTGCCATACATTTCTTCCATTTTGTGAAATCAAAACAGGAAAGGTCGTATTGAAAAGAAGGTTGTGTAAAGGAAGAATCGGAAAGATTGAGGTTTTCAGTGGAAAAGACAGTGCTGATATTTTCTTTTTTCTCTGCGTCAGGCTTTTGCTGTGGGGTATTTTCAAGAAAAGGAATATGGCGCACATAATATCCGGACTGCGGCTTACTTTGAATATAGCCTTCAACTTCAAGCTGCTGATAGGCGGAAGTGATAGTGGTCAGACTTAAAGACAGCTCTTTTGACAAGCTGCGGAGGGACGGAAGTTTTTCCCCTTCAGTGATTTCTCCTTTTGTAATGCTGTTTTTCAGATATTCGTAGAGCTGCAGATAAAGGGATTTTGTCGTATCGTGGTGAAAAATAGGAATAATTGCTTTCATAAAAGCCTCCTTATAAATTTTTTACTTTAGTACAGTGATGAGAGATAAGCGAGGTGTTTGTACCTGTATTTTGAAAAAGAATTATTTATAAACTGTTATTTAAAATAATTCAATTTTTTAGAATAACAGTTTTAAATTCCAACACTTAAAAAAATATATATTAAAACTGTATATAAAAAAATAAATAAATCTGCATATTTAAAACAAAACACTTTTGGAATATTATAATATATATCAAAAAAAGAATCAAGAAGATAGGAGGAAATCAAAATGGCGGATAAGAATAGAACAAATAAAATTGTACTGACAGCACTGATGATGTGCCTGATTGTACTGGCAACAATGCTGATTAAAATACCAATTCCTTTTACACAGGGATATGTACATTTGGGAGATGCAATGATTTTTCTGTCTGTACTGATTCTCGGCTGGAAGTACGGAGCAGTAGCATCCGGTGTCGGCTCT
>CALXBT010000140.1 GCA_944386585.1 uncultured Clostridia bacterium
TTACTCTCTTCATTACTCCCTTTATAGTAACAGAAGCCCATTACACAGCACTTTTCCCCTTCAGCAGCGAAAATCAACGGGAAGAAAAAATATTTCTTCTGAATTGCCATTCTCAAATGCTGTTTCCCGGCAAAGAGACATCGAAAAAACTCCAGTCAGAAGCAGGACTGAAAAAGCTACTCAATATTCAGCTCGTTTCTGCGGACACTCACCATGCTGTTAGGCGGAACAGACTCTGTAATAAAGGCACTGCCGCCAATAGTAGAATTCCTGCCGATTACCGTTTCTCCTCCCAGCACCGAAGCTCCGGAATAAATCGTTACATTATCCTCAATCGTTGGATGCCGTTTCGTGTTGCGCAGTTTGCTTGCATTTCTTGTGGAAAGCGCGCCAAGCGTTACTCCCTGATAGATCTTTACATGATCTCCGATCATTGTTGTTTCTCCAATTACCACTCCTGTGCCGTGGTCAATGAAGAAATACTTTCCGATTGTCGCACCCGGATGAATATCAATTCCCGTCTTACTGTGGGCGTATTCCGACATAATACGCGGAATAATGGGAACGCCGAGTCGATAGAAAACATGCGCCATACGATGAATACTGATTGCCGTAATACATGGATAAGAAAAAACAATCTGATCTTTACTCTCCGCAGCCGGATCACCGTCAAACGCAGCCTGTACATCCATCGAAAGATAACGATAGATTTCAGGAAGCTGTTCAAAAAATTCCATGCAGACGCTTTCCGCCCGTTCATCAGCGCTGTGCATCAATTTTTGATTTTTCCTGTCATATTCATATAAAAATGCTAGCTTCAGCTGCTTTTTCAGCTTTTGATACACAATCTGCATCAGATTTCCGACAATGTATTTTTCCGTTGTTTCATCCATCTTTTTGTTGCCTGAATGCTGCGGAAAAAGAAGTATTTCAAGCTCACTGATGATTTCGATAATTACCTCTTTATCTGGCAGGTTCAAGCTTATCTTTTCCGAAATGGAATTTGCATGATAGCTGTTTGTCAGCTGCTCGATATAATGCGGCAGGTTCTTCTTGAAGTCGTTTTCCATATCCGTCCTAATCCTCCAGTACGGACAAATAACGCTCGCCCGTGTCCACCAAAACTACAACGATATGCTTGCCGGCATTCTCCGGCCTCTTTCCGAGTTTTACGGCTGCCGCCAGTGCAGCGCCGCTTGAAATACCAGCAAAAATCCCTTCCGCTTCGGCTGCTGCTTTCAAGAACTCAAATGCTTCTTCCGTCGTTACAGTTACAATCTCATCATAGATTTTCACATCAAGTGTCTTCGGTACAAAATTCGCACCAATTCCCTGAAGAGCATGAGGACCTGCTTTTCCCTCTGAGAGGAGCGGAGAATCGGCCGGCTCTACCGCGATTACCTTCATCTCCGGCTTTTTCTCTTTCAGGAAGCGTCCTGCTCCCGAAAGAGTACCGCCTGTGCCCACGCCAGCTACAAAAATATCAATCTTTCCGCCGGTCTGCTGCCAGATTTCCGGACCTGTTGTCAGGTAATGCGCTTCCGGGTTTGCTGGATTCACAAATTGCCCCGCTATCATGGATCCCGGCATTTCTTTTAACAATTCCTCTGCTTTTGCAACTGCCCCAGCCATACCCAGCTTGCCGTCTGTCAAAAGTACTTCTGCCCCATAGGCTTTGGTGAGCTTAATGCGTTCCACACTCATTGTATCCGGCATAATAATCAGTGCCTTATATCCTCTTGCCGCTGCTACAAGGGCAATTCCGATGCCAGTATTGCCGGAGGTAGGCTCAATAATCGTTGCTCCCTCCTTTAAAACTCCCTCGCGCTCTGCTTTCTCTATCATATGAAGCGCCACTCTGTCTTTTGCACTGCCGCCCGGATTAAAGGCTTCCAGCTTCGCCGCAATCTGTGCTACAGTACCGTAATTCTTTTCGATATTTGTCAGTCGTATCATCGGCGTATTGCCGATCAGCTCTGTAATGCTGCTTTTCATGTCAGTCATTTTTCTCTCCTACTCGACTTTAAACTTCGGCTCTATTTTCAAGGAGCGCCGGCCTTCCGACATCTGTATGCTGTTTCTGCCCGCGCTCCTTTTCATTCAGCGTGCTGTCAAAGACACCCCGCATTCTTTCTTCTTTTCTCTCTATTCTTTAGTTAATCTATAGTTTTTCTTAAAATACCGGAACTACTGCTCCTTCATAAGTGCTGTTAATAAAGTCCTTGATTTCATCGCTGGTCAAAACCTTAATCAGCGCCTGCACGCCTTCGTTATTCTCATTTCCGGCCTTTACGCAGAGAATATTAGCAAAAGTATCTGCACCTACAGAATCAGCCGATTCTGTTGCAAGCGCATCTGTCGCAGCATTAAGACCTGCCTCAATTGCATAGTTTCCGTTGATAACTGCAAGGTCTACATCCTGCAGGGATCTTGGAATCAAAGCTGCTTCCAGTTCTACGATTTCAAGGTCTTTTGGATTTTCTTCAATGTCAAGCACTGTTGCACCGATTCCAACGCCTTCCTTCAGCTTAATAAGACCCCCCTGCTCCAGAAGAAGAAGCGCTCTTGCCTCATTCGTTGCATCATTTGGAACAGCAATCTGAGCTCCGTCTTTAAGTTCTTCAATGCTTGCAGTTTTTCCTGCATAAATTCCGTACGGCTCATAGTGAATTTTGGCTACTGATACAAGATCCGTGCCGTTTTCCTCATTAAACTGCTCCAAATACGGGCCGTGCTGGAAGTAGTTTGCGTCCAGCTCACCGCTCTGCACTGCTTCGTTCGGAAGTACATAATCCTGGAATTCAACGATTTCAAGAGTGATTCCCTCCTCTGCAAGAAGCGTCTTTGCTTCCTCAAGAATTTCTGCATGCGGTGCCGGCGACGCGCCGACCTTAATCGTAAGACCGCCCTCCGTGTCGTCATTTCCGCCGCAGGCTGCAAACAGCCCCAGCGCGAGTACTGCAATCAACAATACTGATAATACCTTTTTCATTCTTTCTACCTCTTTTCTTTTTATTTCCGGCTATACGCCGATATTTTTAAACTGACTTTATATTTCTGCACGCCTGTTTTCTAAGGCGGTTGCATTCTTTACGGCAGGCTTCTCTTGCTGTTTTTCTACCGTGTTCTATTATCCGTTACTTTTGCAATTCTGAGCCCGATCTCCTGTAAAATCTGAACGATCACCACAATCACTAACACCACGAGCCACATCGTTGCTGTATCAAACTTATAAAGCCCATACCGCGTTGCAATATCACCAAGTCCGCCGCCGCCTGTAAATCCGGCCATAGCCGAATAACCGAGCACCGTAATTACCGTTACAGTCGCATTCGTAATGAGCGAAGGCTTTGCTTCCGGCAGTAGTACCTTACTAATGATTTGCCATGTACTTGCTCCCATTGATTCAGCAGCCTCTACCACACCGGCGTCTACTTCCTTCAGCGAAGTTTCTACCATCCGCGCTACAAACGGCGCCGCTGCCACCGTAAGAGGCACAATTGCCGCCGTCGACCCCAGCATCGTACCGACTACCAGCCGTGTGAAAGGAATGATTGCGACAAGAAGAATAAGAAACGGAATTGATCGAAAGATATTGACAATAAAACTTATAATCGCGTTGAGCGTCGGCATCGGTTTAATTCCGTTTTTATCGCTGACAATAAGAAGCACACCAAGCGGAAGGCCAAACAGATACGCCAGCATTGTCGAAGCAATCGTCATATACAAGGTTTCCAGAATTCCTTCAAAGATCATCTGTGCCATTATTCCCTCACCTCCTCGATTTTCAGATTATTTTTCTTCAAATACTTAATCATCTCACCGGCCTTATCATCGTCAGCCGGCATGCGGATTACCATCTGCCCTACCGCCGTATCATCGATGTCCTGCATGCTTGCATAAATGATATTGACCGGTTCGCCTACCTCAAGAATCATATTGGCCATAATCGGCTGCTGTGAGGTCGGCCCGTCAAATACAATGCGGAGAAGCCCGCCGCCTGCAAAAGTTTCTTCCATCTGGCCGTCCGGATAAACCAGTCTTTTAGCAGCCTCCGATTTTGGCTTTGCAAAAATCTCTGATGTTACACCGATTTCTGCAATCTGTCCACCGTCAATTACCGCCACTCGGCCGCATATTTTCTGCACTACGCTCATCTCATGCGTAATAATGATGATCGTAATACCAAGCTTGCGGTTGATGTCCTTCAAAAGCTCCAGTATCGCTCTCGTCGTCTTAGGATCCAGCGCGCTTGTCGCCTCGTCGCAAAGCAGTACCTTCGGGTCTGTCGCCAGCGCCCTTGCAATTGCTACTCTCTGTTTTTGTCCACCCGAAAGCTGCGCCGGATAAGATCCTGCACGATCCGCAAGTCCCACAAGCGCTAAAAGCTCTTTTGCTTTTTTTTCTGCTTCTTTTTTAGGAACGCCGGAAAGCTCCAGCGGAAAACATACATTTTTTAACGCGGTCCGCTGCATCAAAAGATTAAATTGCTGAAAAATCATCGAAATTTTAGTCCGTTCCTTTTCCAGCTCTTTCTTTTTCAGCATGGTCAACTCTCTGCCGTCAAATACAACATTACCGCTCGTCGGCTTTTCCAGTAGATTGATGCACCGTACAAGCGTACTTTTGCCGGCTCCGCTCATGCCGATAATGCCAAAAATCTCACCGGCTTCAATTTCAATATTGATATCCGTCAGAGCATTGATACTGCCCTTTTTTCCCTCAAAGGTCTTAGTCAGCCCTTCGAGCTTCAAAATCGCCATCGATCTTTCCTCCCTGTTTCTTCGTTTACTACTTCTCATGCCGATTCATAAAAAAACAGACAGCTCAAGCTGTCTGCTAAAAATCGTTTACCGTCTTGGTAATTTCCTGATATCGGCAGGGAGCCACCCGAAAAAAGCCTTTTCCCTGCCTCAGCGCAGCTGCCGAGAACTAAGTCATGCTTATAAACTTGTCGGTGAAAGTACACATGCACATTCCCATACACATATCCATCATATTCATCATGCAAGAATTTCTTTGGGAAGTCATGTTCTCTTTCTCCTTTCTTCAAGTTTACCGGCTGCCCTCTTTCAGCGCCTAAGACAAAATTATCATTGATATTATTATAGTGCATTTCAAGTATTTGTCAATCATTTTCACAAAATAAATCTCTGCATTTTTGTGTTTTTACCCAAAAACGCAGAGATTTTTCTTTTATTCATCCCTTGACACTCGAAATCTGTCGGACCTTTATATTATCCTGATATCTTTTTTATTTTAATACCGCTGCCGCTAAAATTTGCGCTGAATCCAGTCAAGAATGATTTCTCCCGCTTCCTTTTCTTTATTTGTATAGGAATGATCCGTATGCGGAATGGTGTAGTACTCAAAATCACCGCACTTTTCGGCTTTTTCTCCGATGATGTCCATATGATGATACTGTTCCTCCTCATCTCCGCCGGAAAAAGTTAAAATCGGAATATCAATCTCCGCGAGCTGATCCCATTTTTCCGGATTTCTCATGATTGGCAGATTATCAAGATTGCTGCCCGGAGAATACCAGTTATAATAGGTTTGAGAACTCATATAAAGTCCGTCCGCCATTGTGCCAAGCTGTTTTGTCGGCTGGCCGGCATCAATATTTGCTTTTGCTTCCGCAAGCAGCTTTGCTTTCAGCTCATCAGACTGTGCAATTGCATGATATGCATGCATATCCGGTGCGCTGGCAAAGATCAGGCCGATAAGCTCCGGCTTCTTCTGCGACTAATAGTAGATGCTCTTATTACAGCCAACGCTGTGCC
>CALXBT010000141.1 GCA_944386585.1 uncultured Clostridia bacterium
AATTTACTATACAGCGTATACGCCTTGTTTTCGAGCGGAGGCGGGATCGGCTGGAAGGGATACAAGAGGGCTGATTCGCCAGCACCAGTTCAATAAGGTAGAGCTTGTTAAATTCGTAAAACCGGAGACTTCCTATCAGGAGCTTGAAAGCTTGACAGCGGCAGCGGAAAAAGTACTGCAGTTGCTGGAAATTCCGTATAGAGTAGTACGGCTTTCAACTGGAGATCTCGGATTTTCATCGGCAATGACATATGATATAGAAGTATGGATGCCGAGCTACGGCAGATATGTGGAGATTTCTTCCTGCAGTAACTTTGAAAGCTTTCAGGCAAGACGCGCAAACATTCGCTTTCGTCCTGCGGAAAAAGGAAGCAAGCCTGAATTCGTGCATACATTAAACGGATCCGGATTAGCAGTCGGAAGGACTGTTGCGGCAATTCTTGAGAATTACCAGCAGAAAGATGGTAGCGTTGTAGTTCCGGAGGTACTAAGACCGTATATGGGCGTAGATATTATTACAAAAAGATAGCAGAAGCTCTTAAGAAGAATATGCGGAACATCAGAATAGATCCGAAGCGTTATGAAGAACCTTTGACCGATTCGGCCGAAGGTTCTTTTGCAAAGTGAAAAATTTAGAATCAGCAGAATTTTTCAGACTGTATGAAATTCTTTATATGGAAGAAAGAAGGTGCAGTAAGAATGAGCAATCGAGAGGATAAGAAGGGAATTGTGGATTTTCTCAGGCAGCATATGGAGAAAAAAACGGTTGCTTTTCATATGCCCGGCCATAAGGGCGCGGCTTTTTATGAAGAGTTTGGATATGGCGGTTTTCTTGCTGCACTGGCAGATGCCGATATTACCGAAATACCCGGCGCTGATAATTTATTTCAGGCAGAAGATGTGATTCTTGCGACTATGAAGAAGTATGAGAGGCTTTATGGTGCTAAAAAATCTTATCTTTTGGTTAATGGAACAAGCGGCGGAATTCTCGCCTCCATTCTGTCGACAGTGCCAAAAGGCAGGAAACTCATTATGGCAAGAAACTGTCATAAATCGGTATTTAATGCGCTTGCGCTTGCGCACGCTGAACCTGTGTATGTATATCCGGAGCTGATCTCTGAGTATGGCATTTCAGGGGCGGTACCGCCTGATGAAATCAAGCGGCTTTTAGAGCAGAATCCGGAAGCAGAAGCAGTAATTTTACCGTCTCCGAATTACTACGGAATTTGCTCTGATATTTCTGCGATTGCAGAGGCAGTGCATCAGGCGGGAAAGATATTGATTGTCGATCAGGCGCACGGTGCGCATTTGAAATTTTTTGCGGAAGAAAATACAGCTATGGTAAAAACATGCAGTCATTTTGATTGCACTGGCAGCCCGGCAGTGAAGAAAGCAGTAAAACTTCCAAGACCGGCAGAGGAACAGGGTGCTGATATCACAATCAATTCAATTCATAAAACACTGGGCTCATTTACGCAGAGTGCTGTATTAAATGTAAATACCGACCGCATTGATTTAGATGCGCTGGAAGATAAATTGCAGATGATTGAATCAAGCAGCCCATCGTATCTTTTAATGGCGTCGCTTGATATGAATGCTGAAATTATATTGCAGCATGGAAAAGAGCTGTTTGCGCGCTGGCAGGAAAATTTAGAATTTTTTTATAAAGAAGCAGAAAAAATTTCCGGCCTTAAAATTATGCGGCCGAAGTCCAGTGAAATGGATAGCACAAAGTTGAATCTTGATATGAGCAGGCTGGGGCTGTCCGGCGATATGCTGGAAGAAGCCTTGATGAAAAAAGGGATTTACTGTGAACTTGTAACGGGAAATATTCTTATGTGTATGTCTGGTATCGGTAATACGCGGGAGGATTACGAAAGACTGCTTTTGGCATTGAGGGAAGTTGCAAATGATAACAATGAAAAATTGTTTTTTGCAGATAAACGATATAAAGGAAAATGTCCTGATTTTGGGCCACTGGAGTTTTGTAGAATCCCAGTTGAAAAAGTCCGTGTAAAGATAGACGATGCGGCCGGAAGAATTTGTGCTGCCTCAATTATTCCTTATCCACCCGGTATTCCCATCGCTTGTCCGGGAGAGCGTATTACGGAGGAACTTGCTGTGTATGTCAAAAAATTGCGCGAGCGCGGGGAAAAGGTAATTGGTGTAACAGAAAACGGAGAAATTACTGTTGGAAAATAAAATCCGCACGGAAAGAAATCTTGAAAAAAGTATTAGAAAAGAAAATTTAACAGCTATTTTATGCGAAAAGGAGGCTTTGTTAATGATTAGAAAAGCGACAGAAAAGGATGTTGATACAGTTGCTAAATTATATGAGGAATTGCATGCGTATCATGACAGCCATCCAAATTACTGTAACTGGGATCGCAGAATTTATCCGGTTCGTCAGACGGCAGAAAAAGCATTTCGCGGCGGCTGGCTGTATGTTTATGAAAATGACGCGGCAGACTACAGCGACGGACAAAATGAGAATATAAACGAAAACAGTGAGGTATCGCCGCAGATACTTGGCGCAGTAATTCTCAATCACATCCAGCCGCAGGAATATGCCGGAATGGCATGGAATATAGAAGCAGAGGCAGAAGATGTTTTTGTAATTCATACACTCTGTGTTTCTCCGCGTGCTCGCAAAATGGGAATTGGAAAACAGTTTGTTGCATTTGCAGAGCAGCTTGGAAAGGAACTTGGCTGTAAAGCAATGCGTTTTGATACTTCGGAATTTAATAAACCGGCGTACACTTTGTATACAAGTCAAGGGTATGCTGTTGTTGGAAAAACGCTTGTACAGACTAGTGAAAGAATGATGGAAATATTATATTGTTTTGATAAAAAACTATAATTTAAAAACAGCAGGATTGTACTTTTTCGCCCGCAGAAATTCTATCTGCGGGCTATTATTTTTGGAGTATAAAAACAAAATAAAAAACCAGTTTTTTATTGAAAAAATGGCCGTATACTTGTAATCTCAATAGGCTTTGGATTTTGGGATACCGATGATAATGTCAAATTATCTTCGGAAGGGGAAGGTGATTTGCAGAGAAAAAACAGGCCCCTTCCAAAGAAAAATTTAGGAGGATACTCGAAATGAAAAAAGTACTTTCATTCGTACTGGTGCTCTCACTG
>CALXBT010000142.1 GCA_944386585.1 uncultured Clostridia bacterium
TGCATCAGCACTGTCTGCTGCATTTTCCGATACATTCTGATCTGCATCAATTTCTCCCGCCGTATATGGCTGTGCAGTCTGTGCTTCAGAAGCACTGTTTTTTTCTGTATCGGCAGCATTATTCCCATTTACCGCACTGTAATAAGCATCCTTGTTCTGTATGGTTTTGCTCTGCTCTGCTGCATCATCTACTGGGAAACTTTCTTCTGAAATCCCCCCCTCGACAGTATCACCGCGCGCTACATCATATGCCTGATTTTCAGAAGCAAGCAGATTTTCTGAAAATGGCATCAACTGATTACTATTATTATACATGGCAGCGGCAAATATTCCAACTACAAAAATCGCACAAACGGCCGATACTCTTTTTACCAGTTTTCGTTTCTTAACCGGTACAGTTTGATAAAGCTCCTCCTGCTGTTCCGAAGCAGTAAACTCTGCTGCGATCAGCGTTTTATGCAGTTTTTCATCAAAATCTTCCGGCATTTCTGCCTCCGGTATTGACGAAAGCATCTCAAGCATTTGAATAAGCTCCTCATATTCCTGTTTACAATCCGGACAAACAGCAAGATGAGCAGCGACTTCTTCACACATTGACGGCTCCAGCATATGATCGATATATAAAGAGAGCAGTGCTCTGATTTCACTACACTTCATTGCTTCCTCCTTTCGTAAACATCATATTTTATCCCCTTTTCAATAAGTAAGACGATAATTTTTTCAATTTGTTCCGCAAAAATGATTATTTTTTATTTTCTTTGTTTTTTCCTTCCAGATAAATCTCTCTTAGCCGCAGACGCGCCCTCGAAATTCTTGATTTGACAGTGCCAAGTGAACAATCAAGAATTTCTGAAATTTCTTCATAGGAAAAGCCTTTCATATCCCGCAGAATAATCACCTGACGGTGTTCGTCATTCAGGCGGTTTACACACTCAAGAAGATAACGACTTTCTTCTTTTCTTTCATAAAGCTGTTCAGGACCAGCTCCGGTATCAGCAACAGCAAATTCTGCCCCCGCCGTTTCTTCTTCATCATAAGAATTAGAGAGGCTGATGATATTCGCATTTTTCTTGTTTTTCCGATATAAATCATTGCAGGTATTCATCACAATTCGATAAACCCAAGTATCAAAACGGCTTTCAAAATTAAAACGGGAAAGATTGCGAAAAATTTTAATATAGCTTTCCTGCAGGGCATCCATTGCATCATCTTCATTTTTCATATAACGAAATGCAATACTGTATGCTTTTCCTTTGCACGACAAGAGGAGGGCTTCAAGGCTGTCCCTGTCGCCCTCAATCGCCTTTTGTATTAAAATGCGCTCTTCATTTCTTTCTGTCATGAAACTCTCCGTACACCGCTTGTCTTTATCCTTTTTGTGATGTTAATTCTGATGCTGCACGGATTCCATAAACCGGTTCTGCAAAAAGCACAGCCTTTGCAATTGCTTTCTCCATTGCACGCACCGCAAGCACACCCAGTGAATCCGGGGCCGCTTCCTCCTCCGCAGTTGTCATAACAAAGATTGTGTCTCCGTCTGCCGAAGTATGCACTGGAGAAATTGTTCTTGCATATGCATTATGCGTAATAGATGCAAGCTTGTTACACTGACTTTTAGTAAGCCGTGCATTTGTCAGAATACATCCCAGCGTTGTATTGCCTTTAAAGACATCCCGTGCTTCTGCCATATCCGCCAGCATTAAATCGCAAGTCGAAGCCACACCGTTCTTTTCCTCATTTAAAATTCCCGCAAGAACTTTTCCTGTCTCAGGATCAGATACATCCCCAAGACAGTTCACAGCAACAATCGCCGCACACTTTACGTTTCCGGCCTGTATCGCATGTATTCCAAGTCCACCTTTCATCATTCTGTCAGGACCAAGATATTTTCCGACACTGGCGCCGGTTCCAGCACCAAAATTTCCTTGACAAAGAGGCTGTCTTTCAAATGCGGCCTGACAGGCTGCATAGCCGAGCGCTTTGTCGGGGCGTACATCGCTTCTGCCGGTCGCAAGATCAAACAGCGACGCACCGCAAACGATCGGAACTTTTCCAAATCCAGTTTCAAACCCGTATCCTTTTTCTTCTAAATACTGCATTGCACCGTCTCCGGCTTCAAGACCAAAAGCACTGCCGCCTGAAAGCATTACACAATGAATCTGCTCGATCATATTAACAGGTTTCAAAAGCTCCGTTTCTCTGCTGGCTGGTGCACTGCCCCGTACATCGACACCGGCAACTGCTCCAGAAGGACAGAGAATAGCCGTGCAGCCTGTTGCTGCTTCCCGGTATTCTGCATTTCCAATTAAAAAACCTGACAGCTCTCTAATATCGATTTCTTTTACGAACTCTTTCATTCCCCATTACCTCTTTATAAAATCTGCACTGCCACAATCAAAGCAATCACAACGCCGACAATAGCTTCTCCGCCAAGCACACCGGAAGCAATTACCGTACCGGTTCCATTTTCTTCCGCTTTCGGCAGCCATCTATCAACGATAAATTTCAGTGCACCGCCGATAAATGCTGTTGCCGACATATAAAACGGCAGATATACGCCAAGTCCCAGTGTCATTACCGGGAAATTCACAAGATATAAAATAAATGCAAGAACAAGTCCAACAACAAAAGCAGGAACATGCGAAATGCCTCCTACCATTGCGGCAACTGCTCCAGCCTGTGCCGCCGGAAACATTTCAGATCCAAACGCCTCCGGGCCGTACGCTCTTAAAATAACATAGAGCACACCGACCGATACTGCCGCTCCAAGCAAGGAGCCAACCATCTCTGCATACCACTGCGCCTTCGGATCGGACTGTAAAAGGTAGCCTGCTTTAAAATCGTTCATGACATCACCGACAAGGCCGCAGGCGACTGCTACAATAGCCGCCACAAAAAACGCCTCTGTCTGGCCGATGCTGCTAACCGCTTTTGCTGCAATTAGCACAATAATGCCGAATATTTCCATAGGATTGATACCGGATTGTCCGACACACTGTGCTGACATTGCCGTAGCAAGCCATACACCGAGAATCGTAATGATAGAAGCTACAATTCCCATATCAGCAGCAAATGTAAAAAGAAACGCCGCCAGAATCATGAGAATCGGTGCCCACCGCATCGGTACAATCGCATCACCAAGACTCTTTTTGCTGAACATTGGTCCGAAAATTTCCTTTGCTTTCGGCAGAATTCCCTTAACGAGAATTCCAACGCCTGTTCCTACCATAAGACCAATTCCTAAAGAAGATTTAATATTAGCCGCTGTTTCCAGATTCCAAAGGCCGACAATCTGGCCGCCGACAACTACGCCAAGATCTCCGATGCAAGCTCCCAAAAACCAAACTCCAAGTGCCAAAGGACCGATCAGATAACCGACTGCAATCAGCATCGGAGAAAACCAGATGCCAACAGAAGCCCCGTAACCTCCCAGCTTCTTACTGAATACTGCTGCCGGAAAAAGCGCTGTACCGCCTGTTACCTGCGTACCATCCCGCAAAGCTGTAAATACTGCCGCAAGTCCCATAGAAGCAAACAGTGTTTTGGCCTTTCCGCCGCCGGAATCTCCTACTATCAATGCCTCTGCCGCTGCCTGTCCCATTGGATAAGGAAGCTCTTTTGTAACAATAAAATACTTTCTGATAAGTGCTGTGAAAATCAGTCCGAGAATTACTCCTCCGAATGTTATCACCAGTAGTTTTACCGGGCTTACTTCGGCATTTCTGTCAAGCATCCAAATACCCGGAAGGGTGAAGGCAAGACCTCCTGCAACCATCGCGCCTGCGCTCATCGCAGTGTGCGTTACGTTGATTTCGTTGATGTTCGTGTTTCCACACGCTTTCAGCGCGAACATAGATACAAGTGCCACAAACATGATGGGCCAAGGAAGCGAGCTGAGTTTCAGTGCTACAAACATTGAGCTCATAGTCAAAATTACTGCTCCGATGCTTCCGATGATCACTCCGCGCAAGGTGAATTGTTTTTTCATAACTAACTCCCTCCTTCAAGTGAATAAAATAAATGGGGTCAGCAGCATCGTTTCTACTGACCCCATTACTATTGTAATGATTTTTGTTAAAATTTCAACAATTTTTTTTGAAATACAGAAATTTTATCATCTTTATGTACGCTTGTATGCGTAAAGATATGCTACTGCTACAAATATACTGCCGCCGATTAAATTTCCCAGTGTTACAGGCAGTAAATTTCCCAGCAGAAAATCTGACCATGTCAGACCAGCAAGGACTTCTTCTGTCAGTCCGGAAACAGAAGCAAAAGTTTCGTTTGATTTTGCAAGAATACCCGCTGGTATATAATACATATTTGCAACGCTATGCTCAAATCCACTGGTTACAAAAAGCCAAATCGGAAAAAATATGCCCAAAATTTTTCCCGCCATTGTATCAGCACCATATGCCAGCCATACGGCAAGACAAACAAGCCAATTACACAAAATCCCAAGCACAAAAGCCTGACCAAAAGAATACCCTATCTTCGAGACCGCAATTTTTATAGTTACGGCACCAAGCATACCGCCTCCGCTTGCAAAAAGTCCTGAATAATTCATTAAATAAGCAATCAAAAGTGCACCGAGAAAATTCCCGCAGTAGACAATAAACCAGTTTCGCAGCATTTTTCGCACGGTTACTTTCTTTTCTACTGCCGCTGCGGCAATCAGTGTATTTCCTGTAAAAAGCTCTCCTCCGCAAAGAAGTACCATGATGAGGCCGGTTCCAAAAACCGCGCCTGCTAGCACTTTTCCAAGTCCGTATGTATCAGTATTTGCTAATAAATTAAAGGCAGCCATATTGCTGCCCTCCGCCGCAAACGCAATAAATGCACCTGCCAAAACGGATAAAATGAGAAGCCTCCTGAAGCTGCTTTCGACCTTTGCTATAGATGCTTCTATCGAAGTTTCAAGTATTTCTGCTGGTTTTAGTGGTTTCAAGAATCTTCTCCTTTCGATTATAAATAAAGGAATCCCGAACATGCCGTTTCGGAAATAAAAGATGCCCTATCCTACGATAGGTGGGTATTCTGTTCCCGCTTCTGTCTTCCACTCAAAGGAGGCTTGACATAAGCTGACAAAAACTCGAATTCCCGAAAATTAAGTGTAGGTTCTTTTATGATTCCGAAACGAACATCTCAGGATTTACTTTTATTGTACGCTAAATAAGCAATTTCACAACAGTTAATTTTAGGAAACTAACTATATTCCTATTTTTGCTTTTGATCTAACAATGATTATTCTTCGTACAAATCAACCGCACAGTTAGTATGTACTTTCTGCACATCGTCATTGTCTTCCAGAAGTTCTATCATTTTCCGAAGGCTTTTTAGCTCGCTTTCGTTTGACGGGCTTGCTTCCATCGACGGAACATATTCTATATCAGATTCGACGATAGAATATCCGGCTTCTGTGAGCGCTTTATGAACATCCGTATAAACTGCTGGATCCGTATAAATCTCAAAACTGTCCTCTGCCACCGTCATATCATCCGCACCTGCTTCCAGTGCCGCTTCCAGCATAGTATCCTCATCGATACTGCCATCGTTTTCAATGATGATAACGCCTTTTCTCGAAAACATATAAGAAACACAGCCTGGTGTGCCAAGATTTCCTCCGTACTTATCAAAAGTAGAGCGGACAGAAGAGGCCGTTCTGTTCTTATTATCCGTCAGCGCATCGACAATAACAGCAACTCCGCCGGCACCATACCCTTCAAACGAAAGTTCCTCATATGTTTCTCCCGCCAGTTCGCCAGTTCCTTTTTTGATTGCTCTTGTAATGTTATCATTAGGCATTCCGATGCCTTTTGCTTTTTCAATAGCGACTCTGAGAGTCGGATTATATTCGGGATCTCCTCCGGCCTTTGCTGCTACCATGATTGCTCTAGCATATTTGGTGAACATTGCAGCTCTTTTGGAATCCTGTGCCGCTTTTCTGCCCGCTATTGTACCGTGTCTTCCCATGGAGACACCCCCTTAACCTAAAAAATTTTGTATCTTATTATACATCAAGACGGTGCTTCTTTTCAAGGTTTTTGTGTGCAGTTGACATCATCAGTTTAATTCTGTTGAGTTGATTTACATCGGATGCACCTGGATCGTAGTCGATCGCTGCAATATTAGCATACGGATTTCTCTTTCTCAGTGCTTTCATCATTCCCTTGCCCGTCACATGATTCGGAAGACAGGCAAATGGCTGCAGACAAACAATATTTTCTACGCCGCTGTCGAGCAGTTCTATCATTTCCCCTGTCAGCAACCAGCCTTCGCCGCATTGATTTCCAAGCGAAATAAGCTCTGAGGCTTTTTCTGCAATTTCACTGATATGCGACGGCTGCAGGAATCGTTTGCTTCCTTTTAATGCGTCGCGATCCGGCTTTCGGAAAGTTTCTACAAAATGAATCGCAGCTTTATTCATTACCATCGTAATATATTTTCCCGCCAGTCTCTTATGATTAAATTCCTTACTGTACATACCGTAAAGAAAGAAATCTATCAGATCAAGTACGACAGCTTCACCGCCTTCTCTCTCAATGATACCTACAATATCATTATTGGCAGTAGGATGATATTTTACCAGAATTTCTCCGACTACCCCTACGCGCGGTTTTTCTTGCTTCAATAAAGGCAACGCTTCAAAAGCGCTTACAATCTGCTTCAAATGTTTCTTAAATTGCAGAAAATCGGCTTTTTCTACAATTTGTTTTGCTTCCTCCGCAAAACTTTTATAAAGAGCATCTGCTGCACCCTGCTGTTTCTCATATGGTCTTGTCGCATAAAGAACCTTCATAAAGAGGTCTCCGTAGATAAGTCCCATAAGACAACGCTTAATTATCGCTGCCGAAATTGTAAAGCCCGGATTCTTTTCTAGCCCCGCCATATTGACTGAAATAACCGGAATTTGTGACATATTAAGGTCAGAAAATGCCTTTCGGAGCAATGAAACATAATTGGAAGCTCTGCAGCCACCCCCTGTCTGCGTCATAAATACAGCTGTTTTATGAAGATCATAATTTCCTGTCTTTAAAGCAGAAATAATCTGACCAAGCGATACGATTGCCGGATAACAGGCATCGTTATTGATATATTTCAGCCCTTCCTCTACCGCATTTTTGTCCACCGGCGGCAGTAATACTGCATGGTAGCCGCAAGCACGAAGCGCCGGCTCCAGAAAGTCAAAGTGAATCGGCGACATCTGCGGAATCAGAATCGTATAGCCGTCCCGCATTTCCGCCGTAAAGATTTGGCGCTCATATGGAGAAGAAGTGTCCCGATGCAAAATACCGTTCTTTTCCCGTTCTTCAATCGCTGCTTTAAGTGAACGAATACGGATTTTTGCAGCGCCGATATTTGTTCCTTCGTCAATTTTCAGTACAGTATAAAGCTTATTATGCTGCGCCATAATTTCTTCGACCTGTTCCATCGTTACAGCATCAAGTCCGCAACCAAACGAATTCAGCTGCACAATTTCACAGTCATCAGTACTTCCAACAAATTCTGCTGCTCTATAAAGCCGACTGTGATACATCCACTGATCGCAGACCCTGATTGGACG
The DNA here is from genome assembly GCA_944386585.1 of uncultured Clostridia bacterium. Lineage (GTDB taxonomy): Bacteria > Bacillota > Clostridia > Peptostreptococcales > Anaerovoracaceae > QAKD01. The sequence goes on from CALXBT010000142.1 coordinate 7,565, forward strand.
AGGCATTTCTGTAAGATCAGCGACCGAATCCTCTGTCAGCACTACCATATCAAAGGAACTGATCAGCTTATCAATTCCGTGATTGATCTCCGGATCAATATGATACGGTCTTCCGGCAAGTACAATACTCTTTTTTCCGTTCTTCCTTGCATAAGCAAGATATTCTTTTCCTTTTCTGCGGATATCTGCCTTAAAAACAGCATCCTCTGCCCGTCCGGCATCTACAGCAGCTTTTATCTCCGCTGTGGAAAACCCAAACTCCGCCATAATTTTAGCAAGCTCCCGCACAAGGCTTTTATCATCGTCATACGGCAGGAAAGGATGTACAAAACGCACTCCATTTGCAGCAAACAAATCATCCATGTTATTAGCAATCACTTCCGGATAAGTTGCTACGATTGGACAATTGTAATGATTTCGTGCCGTTTCATCCTCAATGATTTCATAATTGATACTTGGATAAAAAATATATTTTAATCCGCTATCAATTAAATATTTAATATGTCCGTGCACCAGTTTAGCCGGATAACAAGCAGTATCACTCGATATCGTTTCCATGCCTTTTTCATAAAGCGTCTTTGAAGAAATCGGCGACAGTTCCACCCGAAATCCCAGTTTTGTAAAAAATGTAAACCAAAATGGATAATTTTCGTACATATTCAGCACACGCGGAATTCCAATGACACCGCGGGCTTTATCAGAAGAAAGTGGTTCATAGTCAAACAGTCTCCTTAGCTTGTAGCTGTACAGATTGAATTCCGTACTTTTTACAGACTGTTTTCCTTCACCTTTCTCGCAACGGTTTCCTGTAACCAGTCTCGTACCATCACTGAATTTATTAATCGTGAGCATACAGTTGTTTTCACAGCCTTTGCAGCGCGCATGGCTGTTATCTACTGTAAAATTCTCTATTTCTGCCATGTCAATCAGACGTGTCCGCACTCCGTCGTCATATTCCTTAGCAATAATGGCTGCTCCGTAAGCTCCCATGATACCTGCAATATCAGGGCGTACAATTTCTTTGTCCATAATACGCTCAATACTGCGCAGAATCGCATCATTTAAAAAAGTGCCTCCCTGCACTACAATCCTGCTGCCTGCTTCTTCTGGGTTGCGCAGTTTGATAACTTTATAAAGTGCATTTTTAATGACAGAATACGAAAGTCCGGCCGAAATATCCCCGATTGTCGCCCCTTCTTTTTGTGCCTGCTTTACTTTTGAATTCATAAATACGGTACACCTTGTACCGAGATCTACAGGATTCCTTGCAAAAAGAGCTTCTTTCGCAAAATCAGGAACCGACATGTTGACCGACTTCGCATAAGTTTCAATAAAAGAACCGCAGCCTGATGAACAGGCCTCATTGAGCATGATGCTGTAAATAGCGCCGTCTTTAATCTTCATGCATTTCATATCCTGCCCGCCGATATCTAAAATAAAATCGACGCCAGGTAAAAATTCTTCTGCAGCTTTATAATGCGCCATCGTCTCGATTTCTCCAAAATCAGCGCGGACAGCAGCTTTAATCAGATTCTCTCCATAGCCCGTCACTGTTGCTTTCTGTATGTAGGCGTCTTCTGGAATTTGTGGGTACAGTTCCTTCAGCATTGCAAGCGTTGCTTCAATTGGCTTACCGTCATTTCCTTTATAAAAAGAATACAGCAAATTTTTGTTTTCATCTATTAAAGCCGCTTTGGTCGTCGTAGAACCGGCATCAATTCCCAAGTACAGCTTTCCCACCGCCTCTTCAAGAGGTTTTCTTTTCATTTTATCTTTTTCGTGGCGCTCTGTAAATTCACGGTAATCTGCCTCATCCTCAAAGAGCGGCGGTAAATGCTTTGTCTCTGACAAGGCCTCTGGTTTTACCTCCGCAATCTTTTCAAGCAGCTCCGCAATTGTGTGCATACCATATTTTGGAGCCAGCATTGCTGCACCAATAGCGACAAAATATTTCGAATCCGGCGGGAAAATAACCTGTTCTTCAGAAAGCGCAAGCGTTTCCCGAAATCTTTTTCGGAGTTCCGAAAGAAAAGAAAGAGGACCGCCCAAACAAGCAACATTACCGCCAA